>NC_017585.1:1200000-1506274 GCF_000240165.1 Streptantibioticus cattleyicolor NRRL 8057 = DSM 46488 | reverse complement strand
GCCACGGCACTTGCCCAGATAGCTTCCACTGCACGAGGTGACCACAAACAACGCCGCCGCACCAAAAGTTCGGCATGTTCGCCCCGTCAGCGGTCGCGTGAGGCGTGCTCGCCGGTCCCGGGTCAGGCCAGGGTGACCCGCATGCCTCCCTCGGCCATTCGGGGCGGGCGGTGGGCCGCGAGCCCGGGTTAGGAGACCGTGGCCGAGATCTCCACGATCAGGCTGCCTTCTTTGAGGACGTCTCCTTCCTGGACGGCGAGTTTGGTGACGGTGCCGGCGGTGTCGGCCTCGATGGGGATCTCCATCTTCATGGCTTCGAGGATCGCCAGGGTGTCTCCGGGGGCGACGGTGCTGCCTTCGGTGACCAGGACCTTTCCTACGCTGCCGGGGAGGTCGGCGGTGATCTGCTGGGGCATGGGCGGGGGCTCCTGGTGGTCGTCGGTGGGGTGGGCGCCGGTCACCTGCCGTCGCCGAGTGCCATGCGGATCAGGTCGTCGGAGTCCATCGTGTCGATGTCGGCGGTCTCGTCCGCGGCGGCCGGCGCCGGGGTGTCCGGTGTGGCGGTGAGCCGCAGGAGGGCGTCGAGCAGGCCGGCTTCGCGCAGGGCGGCGACGGGGACGGATCGCAGGGCGGCCCGTACGGCGTCGTCGGGGACGTCGGGTGCGGGTGCCGGGTCGTCGGCGTCCGGGCCGAGGAGGTCGTGCAGGTGCTGGGCGAGGTCGGCGGGGGTGGGGTGGTCGAAGACGAGGGTGGCGGGGAGCGGGAGGCCGGTGGCGGTCGCCAGGCGGTTGCGCAGTTCGACCGTCATCAGGGAGTCGAAGCCGAGGTCCTTCAGCGGACGCCTGGCGTCGACGGCGTGCGCGGCGTGGTCGGCGACCGTGGCGACGTGGGTGGTGACCAGGGTGAGGAGCCGGCGTCGGCGTTCGGCGGCGGTGAGGCCGCGCAGGTCGTCCGTGGCGCGGGTGGCCGCGGGGGCGGTCGTGGTGCGGCGGGCGCTGTCGTGGACGAGGGTCCGCAGTACCGGGGGTGCCGTGGTCGGGTCGGTCACGGCGGACGGGTCGAGGCGGGCGGGGAGGAGCGTCGGGACGCCGGAGGCGAGGGCGGTGTCGAACAGGGTCAGCGCGGCGGGGGTCGGCAGGGGCCGCATGCCGCCGCGGGCGATGCGGTGGCGGTCGGCGTGGTCGAGGTGGCCGGTGATGCCGGTGGGCTCCTCCCACAGGCCCCAGGCGAGCGAGGTGGCGGGGAGGCCGAGGTGGGCGCGGTGGGCGGCGAGTCCGTCCAGGAACGCGTTGGCGGCCGAGTAGTTGGCCTGTCCGGCGCCGCCGAGGACCCCGGCGGCGCCGGAGTAGAGCACGAAGGCGGACAGGTCGAGGCCGGCGGTGAGCCGGTGCAGGTGCCAGGCGGCGTCCGCCTTGGGCCGCAGGACGGCCGCGAGGCGTTCGGGGGTCTGCTCGGCCAGGACCGCGTCGTCGATGAGTCCGGCCGTGTGCACGACGCCGGTGAGCGGGTGGTCGGCCGGTACGGAGGCGAGCAGCGCGGCCAGCGCGTCGGGGTCGGCGGTGTCGCAGGCGGCAACCGTCACGTGGGCGCCCGAGGCGGTGAGCGCGTGGCGCAGTTCGTCGGTGATGGTGCCCCGGCGTCCGGCGAGCAGCAGGTGGCGTACACCGTGCCGTTCGGCGATGTGTCGGGCGAGGAGGCCGCCGAGGATGCCGGTTCCGCCGGTGACGAGCACGGTGCCGTCCGGGTCGAGCGGGCGCACCGTACGCGGCGGTGGGGCGTCCGGGAGCCTGGTGAGGCGGGGCAGGCGGGGCAGGCCGCCACGTAGCGCGATCTGGGCCTCGTCGCCGGTCAGGAGGGTGGCCAGGAGGGTGTCGTCGGGCTCGTCGTCGGCGTCGACCAGGATGAACCGGCCGGGGTGTTCGGCCTGCGCGGCCCGGACCAGGCCCCACACCGCGGCGTGCGCCGGGGAGGGCGGCACCGGGTCGGACGGCAGGGTGACGCCGCCCCGGGTGAGCACGACGAGGCGCGCGGAGGCCAACTCCGGTGCGGCGAGCCAGCGTTGGAGCAGGTCGAGCATTGCGGCGGTGGTGTCGTGGGCGCCGCGTGCCGGGTCGTCGCCGCCGTCGGGGACCCTCGCCACGACGGCTCCGGGCGGGGCGGTGGTGAGGGCGTCCAGCCCTTCGGCGCCGAGGCGGGCCACCGTGGGCGCGGCGGCGTCGGCGGGCGGGGTGAAGAGGTTCCAGGTGAGGTGGTACAGCGATTCGTGCCGTGGTGTGGTCAGCGAACCGCGCAGTTGCTCGTGGGAGATGGGCATGGTGACGAAGGACCCGATCTCGGCGACGACCCGTCCGGAGTCGTCGGCGAGGGTCAGCTTGGCGCCCTCGTCGGGGGCGGCCGTCATCAGGACGCGTGCCACCCGGGTGCCGCGGCCGTCGATGCGTACCCGGCGCCAGGCGAAGGGGACGCGCGGGCGTTCGGTGGGCAGGCCGGCGTCCTCGATCAGGGGGAGCCCGTCAGGGGTGCCGTCCAGGCCGAGGACGTGCAGTGAGGAGTCGAGGAGCGCGGGGTGCAGGTCGTAGGCGCCCGCGTCGGTGTGTTCGGGGAAGCGCAGTTCGGCGAGGACGGTGTCGCCGGAGCGCCAGGCGGCGCGCAGTGACTGGAAGGCCGGGCCCCAGCGGAAGAACCCCTGTTCCTCGAACCGCCGGTAGAACGTGCTGGTGTCGATCGGTTCGGCGTCGCGGGGCGGCCAGGTGCGCAGCGCGTCGGGGGCGGGTGCGTCGAGCGGGGTGCCGGGGGTGACGACGGCTCGGGCCAGGCCGGTCCAGTCGGAGCGTTGGCCGTCGGCGCGGCAGCGCAGTGTGACGTGGCGGGTGCCGTCGTCGGCGGCTGCGGAGAGCCGGAGTTGGAGGTGGGCGACGCGGTCGGGGGGCAGGACGAGCGGGGTCTCGTGGCCGAGTTCGGCGATCTCGGCGCAGCCGTGCTGCCGGGCGGCCCAGGCGATGAGTTCGACCCAGGTGGCGCCGGCGATGACGGTGGTGCCGAAGACGTCGTGGTCGTCGGTCCACGGGTGGGAGCGCCGGGAGACGCGTCCGGTGTAGAGGAATCCGCCGTCGTCGAGTTCGACCAGTTCGCGCAGGAGCGGGTGGCCGGCGGTGGCGGTCGGTCCGCCGGTGTCGGCGGTGGACCGGCCGTCGGTCAGCCAGTACCTGCGGTGCTGGAACGGGTAGGTGGGCACGGTGGTGGGCGGGGCCGGCGGCAGGGCCGCGTCCCAGTCGACGGGGGTGCCGTGGTCGTGGGCGGTGGCCAGGGCGGCCATGGCGACGGCGGGTTCGGGGTGGCCGGCGCGCATCAGGGGTACGGCGGCGGCGCCGGCCATGGCGGCGAGTACGGCGTCCGGTCCGGCCTCCAGGAAGACGGTGGCGCCCAGTTCGCGCAGCCGGGTGAGGCCGTCGTGGAAGCGGACGGGTTCGCGCAGGTGGCGTACCCAGTACGCGGGGTCGGCCAGTTGTCCGGCGGTGGCTTCGCGGCCGGTCAGGTCGGAGACGATCGGGATGGCGGGTTCGTGGTAGGTGAGGTCGGCGGCCACCTGGTGGAAGTCGTCGAGCATCGGGTCCATGTGGTGCGAGTGGAAGGCGTGGCTGACGGTGAGGCGCCGGGTCCTGCGGCCCCGGTGGCGCCAGCGGGCGGCGAGCGCCTCGACGGCGTCGGTGTCGCCGGAGATCACGACGGCTTCGGGGCCGTTGACCGCCGCGATGCCGACGCGCCCGGTCAGGTCGGGGGTGATCTCCTCCTCGGTCACGGCCAGCGCGGCCATCGCGCCGTCGGCCGGCAGCGCCTGCATGAGCCGGGCCCGGGCGGTGATGAGCCGGGCGGCGTCGGGCAGGTCGAGTACGCCGGCGACGTGGGCGGCGGTCAGCTCGCCGACGGAGTGGCCGATGAGCAGGTCGGGGGTGACGCCCCAGCTCTCCAGCAGCCGGTACAGCGCGGTTTCCACCGCGAAGAGGGCGGGCTGGGTGAACTCGGTGCGGTCCAGCGGTTCTCCGCCGTCGGTGACGATCTGCCGGAGCCGGGGGTCGAGGTGGGCGCAGACCTCGTCGTAGGCGGCGGCGAAGGCGGGGTAGGCGGCGTACAACTCGGCGCCCATGGCGGCGCGTTGGGCGCCCTGGCCGGTGAACATCACGGCGGTGCGCCCGTTGCCGGGGCGGACCGGGGTGAGGGGTGCGGCGAGGCGGCGGGAGAGTTCGTCGCGGGTGGTGCCCACCACCGAGGCGCGGTGGTCGAAGCGGGCCCGGGTGGTGGCCAGGGCGCGGGCGACCTGGGCGGGGGTGGTGTCGGGGTGGTCGGCGAGGAAGGTACGCAGGCGGCGGGCCTGCTCGCGCAGGGCGGGCTCGGTGCGGGCGCTGAGCAGCAACGGTACGGGTGCGGTGGCGGGCCCGGCCGGGGGTTCGGTGGCGGGGGGCGGGGCCTGTTCGAGGACGAGGTGGGCGTTGGTGCCGCTGATGCCGAAGGAGGAGACGGCGGCGCGGCGGGGGTGGCCGGTGTCGGGCCAGGCGGTGGCGGTGGTGAGCAGGGTGATGTGTCCGGCGTTCCAGTCGACGTGCCGGGACGGGGTGGTGGCGTGCAGGGTGCGGGGCAGTTCGCCGTGGCGCATCGCCATGATCATTTTGATGGTTCCGGCGACGCCGGCGGCGGCCTGGGTGTGGCCGATGTTGGACTTCACGGTGCCGAGCAGCAGGGGGTGTTGGCGGTCCTGGCCGTAGGTGGCGAGGAGGGCGTGGGCCTCGATGGGGTCGCCGAGCCGGGTGCCGGTGCCGTGGGCCTCGACGGCGTCGACCTGGTCGGGACGGAGCCCGGCGGCGGCGAGCGCCTGCCGGATGACGCGTTCCTGCGCGGGGCCGTTGGGGGCGGTGAGCCCGTTGGAGGCACCGTCCTGGTTGACCGCGGAGCCGCGCAGCACGGCCAGCACCCGGTGACCGTTACGCCGGGCCTCGGAGAGCCGTTCGAGGACCAGCAGGCCGACGCCCTCGCTCCAGCCGGTGCCGTCGGCGTCGTCGGAGAACGCCTTGCAGCGCCCGTCGGGGGCGAGGCCGCGCTGGCGGCTGAACTCCAGGAAGACGCCCGGCGAGGACATCACGGTGACCCCACCGGCCAGCGCCAGGCCGCATTCGCCGCCGCGCAGCGCCTGGGCCGCCAGGTGGATGGCGACCAGCGACGAGGAGCAGGCGGTGTCGATGGTGACGGCGGGGCCGTGCAGCCCGAGGGCGAAGGCGATCCGGCCGGAGGCGACGCTGGCCGCGCCGCCGGTCGCCAGGTGTCCGCGTACCTCGTCGGGTCCGTGGCCGAGTCCGCCTCCGTACCCTTGGGCCGACAGGCCCGCGTAGACGCCGGTGTCGCTGCCACGCAGCCGGGTCGGGTCGATCCCGGCGTATTCGAACGCCTCCCAGGCGGTCTCCAGCAGCAGGCGCTGCTGCGGGTCCATCGCCAGCGCCTCGCGGGGGCTGATGCCGAAGAACTCGGGGTCGAACCCGGCGGCGTCGTGGAGGAACCCGCCCCGGTCGCTGTAGGTGGTGCCGGGGTGGTCGGGGTCGGGGTGGTGGAGCCGGTCGAGGTCCCAGCCGCGGTCGGCGGGGAAGCCGCCGATGGCGTCCACCCCGTCGCCGACCAGCCGCCACAGCTCCTCGGGTGAGCGCACCCCGCCGGGGAAGCGGCAGGCCATGCCGACCACCACGACCGGGTCGTCGGACGGGACGGCGGCCGGTACCGGTGCAGTGGCCGCGGGGTCCGGCGTGCCGGTGATCAACGCGTCGAGCCGGTCGGCCAGTTGGGCCGGGGTCGGGTAGTCGAAGACGAGGGTGCTGGGCAGGTCGGTGCCGAGCGACGCCGCGAGCCGGGTGCGCAGTTCGACGGCGGCCAGCGAGTCGAACCCCAACGCCTTGAACGGTTTGCGGGGGTCGGGGTCGGCCGTGCGGCCGGTGACGGCCGTGGTGTGGCCGGCCACCAGTGCCAGCAGGCGGGCCGCGCGGGTGGCGGGGTCGAGGGCGGCCAGTTCGGCGGCGGCGCCGTCGGTCCGGGCGGTGGTGTTCTGCCGCCGCGCGGCGGGGAGTTCGGCGAGGAGCGGGCGGTCGCGGGCCGAGGTGAACAGCGGCAGGAAGCGGGGCCAGTCCACGTCGGCGACCGTGACGGTGGTGTCGTCCTGGTCGAGGGCGGTTCGCAGGGCGGTGATCGCGGTCCCGGGGTCCATCGCGCGCAGCCCGGTGCGTTCGGTGCGGGCGCGCAGGCCGCTCGCCATGCCGGGTCCGGCCCACAGCCCCCAGGCGATCGAGGTGGCGGTGGCGCCCCGGGCGCGACGTTGTTCGGCGAGGGCGTCGAGGGCGGCGTTGGCGGCGGCGTACCCGCCCTGGCCGGCGCTGCCCCAGGTGGCGGCGATGGACGAGAAGAGGACGAAGGCGTCCAGCGGGTCGTCGGCGAGCAGGCGGTCGAGGTGGCCGGCGGCGACCGCCTTGCCGTTGATCTCGGCGAGCGCGGCGACCGTGGTGGCGGTGACCGGGGTGTCCTGCGGCAGGCCGGCGGCGTGCACCACGGCGCGGATCGGCCCGGTGGCGCGGACCTGTTCGAGGAGCCGGGCCAGCGCCTCGGGGTCGGTGACGTCGCAGGCGGCGACGGTGACCGGGCAGTCGAGTTCGGCCACGAGGGCGGCGGCGCCGGGGGCGTCGGGGCCGCGGCGGCCGACCAGCACGAGGTGTTCGGCTCCGTTGGCCGCGAGCCAGCGGGCGACGTGGCCGCCGAGTCCGCCGGTGCCGCCGGTGACCAGCACCGTGCCGCGGGGGCGCCAGGGGTCGCGGCCGGGCCGTTCGGTGGCGGGGGCGGGGACGAGGCGGCGGGCGTACAGGCCCGAGGGGCGCACCGCGAGCTGGTCCTCGCCGCCGGGTCCGCAAAGCGCCGTCGCCAGCCGGTCGCGCAGGTCGGCGGTGGGTGCCGCGTCCGCCACGTCGATCAGGCCGCCCCACAGGCGCGGGTGTTCCAGCGCGGCGGAACGGGCCAGGGCCCAGCACTGCGCCGCCGCCGGGTCGGTGATCCGGTCCTCCCCGCCGATGCCGACGGCGCCCGAGGTGACCGTCCACACCGGCGCGGTCAGCCCGGTGTCGGCCAGCGCCTGGACGAGCACCAGCGTGGCGGCCGGCCCCCAGGGCAGGTCCGGGTGCGCGGGGTGCGCCGCCCGGGACATCGGCAGCAGCGACAGCACGGCGGTGGGCGCGGCGGCGCGCAACTGGTCGGCCAGCGCCCGGCGTTGGAGGTCCGCTCCGACCGGCACCACCTCGACGTCGGCGTGGTCGGCCAGCAGCTCGGTGACCGTCTCCTGCCACGCCGTCCGCGCCTGGCCGGCCGGGACCACCACCGCCCAGGTGCCGGACGGGGGCGTGGCCGGGGGCGTGGCGAGCGGGCGCCAGACCACCCGGTAGCGCCATCCGTCGGCGCGCGGGTCGTGGCGGTGCCGGTCCCGCCAGGCGGAGAGCTTGGGCAGCACGGTGGCCAGCGCGCCGGTCTCGTGATCGTCGGCGCGCAGTACGGTGGCCAGTGCCGTCACGTCCCCGTCGTCGACCGCGGTCCAGAAGCGGGAGTCGTCGGCGGCGGGGCGTACGGGCCGGCTCGTCAGCCAGTAGCGTTCGCGCTGGAACGGGTAGACGGGCAGGGGCCGGGTCTCGGCGGGGGGTAGCACGGTGTCCCAGTCGACGGGTACGCCGTGGGTGTGCGCGGTGGCGAGCGCGGTGATCACGCTGTCGGGCTCCGGCCGGTCCGCGCGCAGCAGGGGTACGGCGGTGCCGGGTGCGGGCACGTGCGGGGTGAGCGCGGGGGTGGGCCCCAGTTCCAGGAAGACCTCGGTGCCCAGTGCGGCGAGGGTGGCCAGGCCGTCGTGGAAGCGGACCGGCCGGCGTGCGGAGTCCACCCAGTGCTCGGGGTCGCGCAACTCCTCGGCGGTGGCGAGGCGTCCGGTGAGGTCCGTCACGACCGGGACGGCCGGGTCGCGGTAGGTCAGGGAGGCGGCGACCGTCCGGAACTCGTCGAGGACGGGTTCCATGTGGTGCGAGTGGAAGGCGTGGCTCACGTCGAGCACGCGGGCGCGCCGGCCGCGTTCCCGCCACCGGGCGGCCAGCGCGGCCACCGCGTCCGGGTCGCCGGAGACCACCGCCGCGTCCGGGGCGTTGACCGCCGCGAGGGCGACGCCGTCCGGGAGCGCCGCGACGGCCTCGTCCTCCGTGGCCTCCAGCGCGGCCATGGCGCCGGGCGGCAGCTGGTCCATGAGCCGGGCCCGGGCCGTGATGAGCGTGGCGGCGTCGGCCAGGTCGAGGACGCCGGACGCGTGGGCGGCGCTGATGGCGCCGACGGAGTGGCCGAGCAGGTGTGCGGGGCGCACCCCCCAGTGCTCCAGCAGCCGGAACAGCGCCGTCTCCACCGCGAAGAGCGCCTGCTGCGTCCACCGGGTACGGACCAGCGCGGCGGTGTCGCCCCACATGACCTCGCGCACCCCGGGTTCCAGGAGGGCCAGCGCGGCGTCGAGCGCGTCGGCGAACACCGGCTGGGTGTCGGCGAGTTGGCGTCCCATGCCGACCCGCTGGGCGCCCTGGCCGCTGAAGAGGAAGGCGACGGTGCCGGTGCCGGGCTCGACGCCGGTCAGTGGTTCGGCGAGGCGTTGCCGCAGTTCCTCGGTGGTGGTGCCGACGACGTACGCGCGGTGGTCGAGGTGGGCGCGTCCGACCGCGAGTTCCCTGGCCACCGCGAGCGGTGCGAGGTCGCCTTCGCGGTCGAGGAGTTGGGTCAGTTGCCGGACGCGGGCGCGCAGGGCGGGCTCGCCGCGTGCGCTGATCAGCCACGGCACGGGTGCGGTGGCGGGGGTGGTGGCGGGGGCGGCGGGCGCGGGTGGCTGCTCCAGGACGAGGTGGGCGTTGGTGCCGCTGATGCCGAAGGAGGAGACGGCGGCGCGGCGGGGGTGGCCGGTGTCGGGCCAGGCGGTGGCGGTGGTGAGCAGGGTGATGTGTCCGGCGTCCCAGTCGACGTGCCGGGACGGGGTGGTGGCGTGCAGGGTGGCGGGGAGGGTGCCGTGGCGCATCGCCAGGATGGTCTTGATGACGCCGGCGACCCCGGCGGCGGCCTGGGTGTGGCCGATGTTGGACTTCACCGAGCCGAGCAGCAGGGGGTGTTGGCGGTCCTGGCCGTAGGTGGCGAGGAGGGCGTGGGCCTCGATGGGGTCGCCGAGCCGGGTGCCGGTGCCGTGGGCCTCGACGGCGTCGACCTGGTCGGGACGGAGCCCGGCGGCGGCGAGCGCCTGCCGGATGACGCGTTCCTGCGCGGGGCCGTTGGGGGCGGTGAGCCCGTTGGAGGCACCGTCCTGGTTGACCGCGGAGCCGCGCAGCACGGCGAGCACCCGGTGGCCGTTACGCCGGGCCTCGGAGAGCCGTTCCAGGACGACCAGGCCGGCGCCCTCGGAGAAGCCGGTGCCGTCGGCGTCGTCGGAGAACGCCTTGCAGCGCCCGTCCGGGGCGAGGCCGCGCTGCCGGGCGAACTCGGTCAGCATGAACGGGGTGGCCATCACGGTGGCGCCGCCCGCCAGCGCCAGGTCGCACTCGCCCGAGCGGAGCGCCTGAGCCGCCATGTGCATGGCCACCAGTGAGGAGGAGCACGCCGTGTCGACGGTGATGGCCGGGCCCTGAAGGCCCAGGACGTAGGAGACCCGTCCGGAGGCGAGGCTGCCGGTCTGCCCGGTCAGCAGGTAGCCCGCGGTCTCCTCGTCGCCGTCGTGGCGGTCGGCGCCGTAGTCCTGGGCGAACATGCCGGTGTACACGCCGGTGTCGCTGCCGCGCAGCCGGGTCGGGTCGATCCCGCCGTACTCCAGCGCCTCCCAGGCGGTCTCCAGCAGCAGGCGCTGCTGCGGGTCCATCGCCAGCGCCTCGCGGGGGCTGATGCCGAAGAACTCGGGGTCGAACCCGGCGGCGTCGGCGAGGAAGCCGCCCTGGGAGGTGTACGTGGTGCCGGTCCGTCCGGCCGGGTCGACCAGGGCGGCCAGGTCCCAGCCCCGGTCGCCGGGGAGCGGGCCGATGGCGTCGGTCCCGTCGGCGACGAGCCGCCACAGGTCCTCGGGCGAGGCGACGCCGCCGGGGAACCGGCAGGCCATGCCGACCACCACGACCGGGTCGTCACCGGTGTCGCGCGCCGCCACCTGTCCGGCGGGCGCGGGCCGGTCCCCGGCGGCGAGGGACAGCAGGTGGTCGGCGAGGGCGGTGACGGTGGGGTGGTCGAAGACGACGGCGGCCGACAGCGGCAGTCCGGTGCCGGCGGTGAGCCGGTTGCGCAGTTCGACGGAGGTGAGCGAGTCGAAGCCGAGGTCGCGGAAGGTCCGGTCGGCGCCGAGCGATTCCGGCGCGTGCCCGAGGACGGCGGCGGCGTGTGCGCGGACCTGCCGTCGGACGGCGGCGCGCCGCTCGTCCTCGGTGAGCCCGGTCAGTTCGCGGGCCCAGCCGGAGGCGCCCCGGGCGGTGCGGCGGCCGACGGTGGCCGGCAGCAGTTCGCGCAGGAGCGGGTCGGGCGAGCCCTGGGCGCGCAGCGCGGCCCGGTCGAGGTGGGCGGCGAGCATCCGGGGCGCGGGGCTGCGCAGCGCGGCGTCGAGTACGGACAGCGCCTCGTCGGTGGTCATCGGCCGCAGTCCGCCGCGCCGCAGCCGGTCGGTGTCGGTACGGGTCAGGGCGCCGGTCATGCCGCCGGGCCGGTCCCACAGCCCCCAGTCGAGCGCGGTCGCGGGCAGCCCGAGGGCGTGGCGGTGGTGGGCCAGTGCGTCCAGGAAGGCGTTGGCGGCGGCGTAGTTGGCCTGGCCGGCGGTGCCGAGGACGGCGGAGGCGGAGGAGAACAGGACGAAGGCGGCCAGGTCCTCCTCGCGGGTCAGCTCGTGCAGGTGCCAGGCGGCGTCCGCCTTGGGGCGCAGGACGGCGTGGAGCCGCGCCGGGGTCAGTCCGGCGAGGGTGGTGTCCTGGAGGACCCCGGCCGCGTGCACCACGGCGGTCAGCGGGTGCGCGGGATCGACCTCGGACAGGACGGCGGCCAGGGCGTCGCGGTCGGCCGCGTCGCAGGCGGTGACGGTGACGGTGGCCCCCGATCGGGCCAGTTCCTCCCGGAGTTGTTCGGCGCCGTCGGCGGCCGGTCCGCGGCGGCTGGTCAGCAGCAGGTGGCGGGCGCCGTGCGTGGTCACCAGGTGGCGTGCGACGTCGGCGCCGAGCGCCCCGGTGCCGCCGGTGATCAGCACGGTGCCGTCCGGGTCGAGCGGGGCGGGCAGGGTCAGCACGATCTTGCCGACGTGCCGGGCCTGTTGGAGGTGGCGCAGCGCGTCCGGGGCGTCGCGCAGGTCCCAGGTGGTCACCGGCGGTTCGGGGTAGGTGCCGTCGGCCAGCCGGGCGAGCACGGTGGTGAGCATCTCGTGCAGCCGCTCGGCCGGGGGCCCGGCCAGCAGGTCGTACGGCTGGTAGACGATGCCGGGCAGCGACGCCGGGTCGCGCGGGTCGGTCTTGCCGAGTTCCAGCAGATGGCCGCCGGGGCGCAGCAGGCGGACGGAGGCGTCGAGCAGGTCGCCGGTGAGCGAGTTGAGCACCACGTCGAAGCCGTCCGGGAACGTCTCGGCGAAGCCGGTGTCGCGGGAACCGGCGATGTGCGAGTCGGGGTAGCCGAGGGCGCGCAGGGTGTCCCACTTGGCGGGGTGGGCGGTGGCGTAGACGTCGGCGCCGAGGGCGCGGGCGATGTGGCCGGCCGCCACGCCGACGCCGCCGGCCGCCGCGTGGACGAGCACCTTCTGCCCGGGGCCCACCCCGGCCAGCTCGACCAGGCCGTGGTAGGCGGTGAGGTAGGCCACGGGTACGGCGGCGGCGCGGGCGTACGTCCAGCCGTCGGGGACGCGGGCGAGGTGCCGGTGGTCGGCGACGGCGCGGGGGCCGAAGGCGCCGGTCAGGAAGCCGGTGACGCGGTCGCCGGGGGCCAGGTCGGTGACGCCGGGGCCGGTGGCGAGCACCACGCCGGCGCCTTCGGTGCCCAGGTGGGCGGTGCCGGGGTAGAGGCCGAGGGTGAGGAGCACGTCGCGGAAGTTGAGGCCGGCCGCGCGGACGGAGACCAGTACCTGGTGTTCCCCGAGTTCCGGTTCCGGCGCCTCTGCAACGCCGATGCCGTCGACGGTGCCGGGCGAGGTGACCTCCAGCCGCCAGCCGCCGGTGGCCGGCCGGAGCCGCTGGGGGGCGACGGGCGTGAGCCGGGGCACCAGCAGCGCGCCGTCGCGGACGCACGCCTGCGGCTCGTCGGCCGGGGCCGCCGCGGGGTCGAGCGTGCCGTCGGTGTCCAGGAGCGTGAACCTTCCCGGGTGTTCGGTCTGCGCGCCGCGCAGCAGCCCCCACACGGCCGCCTGCACGGGGTCGGCGTCCTCCCCGGGACGGGCCGCCACGGCGGCGCGGGTGGTGACGACCACCCGTCCGGTGCCGTCGAGCAGGCCGCGCACCCGGTGCAGCACCCGTTCGACGGTCTCGTGCGCGGCGGTCGCCGGGTCGGCCCCGGCCGGGGTGTCCGGCGCGGCCACCACCGTCACGTCACCGTCGGCTCCGCCACCGCCGGTGGTCTCCCGCCAGGCGATCCGGAACAACGCGTCGGCCCCGGCGGGGACGTCCTCGACGGCGGCGGTGCGCAGCGTCAGCGCTTCCACGGTGACCACCGGCGCACCGTCCGCGTCGGTCGCCCACAGCCGTACCGGTCCGTCGCCGGAGCGCTCCAGGCAGACCCGCAGCGTGGTCGCGCCGGTGGCGTGCAGCCGCACCCCGCCGAAGGTGAACGGCAGCTCGACGCGACCGGAGCCGACCAGCAGCGGGTGCAACGCGGCGTCCAGCAGCGCCGGATGCAGATGGAACCCGCCGCCGGAGACGTCCTCGGGCAGCAGCACCTCGGCCCAGATCCGGTCGCCCCGCCGCCACATGGCGCGCAGCCCCTGGAAGGCGCCGTCGTAGGCGTAGCCGGTGGCGGCCAACCGGTCGTAGACGCCGTCGAGTTCGACCCGTTCGGCGTCGGCGGGCGGCGCCGGGTCCGGCCCGGGGGCGGGCGGGGTGGCCGAGTGTGCCAGGGTGCCGCTCGCGTGCCGGGTCCACGGTTCGTCGTCGCCGCGCCGGGCGTGGACGGTGAAGGGGCGCCGCCCGTCGGGGCCGGCCGAGTCGACGCCGATCTGGATCCGGGTGGGCGCGGTGTCGTCGGTGAGCGCCAGCGGCACCTCCAGCGCCAGTTCCTCGACCAGGTCACAGCCGACGCCGTCGCCGGCCTGGGCGGCCAGTTCGAGCAGGGCGGTGCCGGGCAGCAGCACCGTGCCGCGTACCGTGTGCCCGGCGAGCCACGGGTGGGTGGCCAGGGAGAGGGTCCCGGTGAGCACCGAGCGGTCGCCGTCGGCCAGCGCCATCCGGCCGTCGAGCAGCGGGTGGTCGACGGCGGCGGCGTGACCGGCGCCGGGGGCCAGCCAGTACCGTTCGCGCTGGAACGGGTAGGTGGGCAGCGAGGCGGGGTCGGCGCGCTCGCCGGGGAGGACGGCGTCCCAGTCGGGGGCGGCGCCGTGCGCCCACGCGTCGGCCAGCGCCGCCGTCATCCGGCCGGGGCCGCCGGCGTCCCGGTGGAGCGTGCCGAGGGCGGCGCCGGGCACCCCGGCCGCCGCCAGGTTCTCGGTCGTCGCCACGGTGAGCACCGGGTGCGGGCTCACCTCGACGAAGAGGCGGTGGCCGGCGTCGATCAGCGCGCGCTGGGCGTCGGCGAACCGCACCGGGGCGCACAGGTTGCGGAACCAGTACGCCGCGTCCATGGCCGTGGTGTCGAGCGGGGCGCCGGTCACCGTGGAGTACAGCGGCACCTCGGCCCGGCCGGGCCGGATCCCGTCGAGCCGGGGCAGCAGCCGGTCGCCGAGTACGGTCATGGCCGAGCTGTGCGAGGCGTAGTCGATGTCGACGCGGCGTGCCCGCAGGCCCTCGTCGCGGCAGTGCGCCAGCAGTTCGTCCAGCGTGGCGGCGTCGCCGGCGAGCACGGTGAGGGTCGGCGCGTTGAGGCCCGCGACCTCCAGCCGGTCGCCGAAGCGTTCCCGCAGGGCGGCCACCCGGGCGGCGTCGGCCTGCACGGAGACCAGGCCGCCGGTGCGGGCCACGTCCATCAGCACCGAGGCGCGCAGCGCCACCACCCGGGCTGCGTCGTCGAGCGGGAGCGCGCCGGCGACGCAGGCGGCGGCGACCTCGCCCTGGGAGTGGCCGATCACGGCGGCCGGTTCCACCCCGTAGGAGCGCCACACGGCCGCCAGCGCGACCATGACCGCGAAGAGCGCCGGCTGCACCACGTCGGAGCGGCGGAGCAGGGCCGCCGACTCCTCGGTGTCGGCCAGCACCTGGTCCATGGTCCAGTCGGTGTAGGGCGTGAGCGCCGCCTCGCACTCGGCCAGCCGCTCGCGGAAGACCGGTGAGGAGTCCCGCAACTCCCGTCCCATCCCGGCCCATTGACCGCCCTGGCCGGGGAAGACGAACACCGGGCCGCCGGTGAGCGCCGCGCCGGTCGTGGTCCCGGCGGCCGGCAGTCCGTCGGCGAGCGCGGCGAGCCCGGTCAGCAGTTCCTCGCGGGTCGCGGCGAGGACGGCGGCGCGCCGGCCGAAGGCGGTGCGCGACCGGGCCAGCGCGGCGCCGATCGCGGCGGGGCGCGCGCCCGGCCGGTCCTCGACCAGGCGGCGCAACGCGGCGGCCTGGTCGCGTACGGCGTCCGCGGTGAGTCCGGAGAGCACCACCGGAACGGTCACCGGCGCCCCGTCGGTGGCCGGTGGCGCGGCCGGCTCGTCGCCGCCCTCCAGGATCACGTGGGCGTTGGTGCCGCTGATGCCGAAGGCGGAGACGCCGGTGCGCCGGGGCCGGTCCAGCCGGGGCCAGGGGGTGGCGGTGGTGAGCAGCGACACCTCGCCGGAGGACCAGTCGACGTGCGGGGTGGGCTCGGTGACGTGCAGGGTGCGCGGCATGAGGCCGTGGCGCATGGCCAGCACCGCTTTGATCACCCCGGCGATGCCGGAGGCGGCCTGGGTGTGCCCGATGTTGGACTTCACCGTGCCGAGGCGGACGGGGTCTCCGGGGGCGCGGTCCCGGCCGTAGGTGGCGAGCAGCGCCTCGGCCTCGATCGGGTCGCCGAGCGTGGTGCCGGTGCCGTGCGCCTCGACGAGGTCGACGTCGGCCGGGCCGAGGCCGGCGGCGGTCAGCGCCTGGTGGATGACCTGCCGTTGGGAGCGTCCGTTGGGCGCGGTCAGGCCGTTGGACGCCCCGTCGTGGTTGACGGCGCTGCCGCGGACGACCGCGAGGACCTCGTGGCCGTTGCGGCGGGCGTCGGAGAGCCGTTCGAGCAGGACGAGGCCGGCGCCCTCGCTGAGCCCGAAGCCGTCGGTGGAGGCGGAGAAGGCACGGCAGCGTCCGTCGGCCGACAGCGCGCCCTGGCGTCCCATCTCGGCGATCATCCCGGGCGTGGACATCACGGTGGCGCCGCCGGTCAGCGCCATCTCGCACTCGCCGGCGCGCAGCGCCCGCACCGCGTGGTGGAAGGCGACCAGCGACGAGGAGCAGGCGGTGTCCACGGTGACGGTGGGCCCCTGCACCCCGAAGGTGTAGGCGAGCCGCCCCGAGGCGACGCTCGCGGAGTTGCCGGTGAGCACGTACCCCTGCACGTCCTCGCCGGCCTCGTGCATCCGCGGGCCGTAGTCCATGGCCATGGCGCCGATGTAC
The DNA here is from genome assembly GCF_000240165.1 of Streptantibioticus cattleyicolor NRRL 8057 = DSM 46488. NCBI lineage: Bacteria > Bacillati > Actinomycetota > Actinomycetes > Kitasatosporales > Streptomycetaceae > Streptantibioticus > Streptantibioticus cattleyicolor. The sequence continues at coordinate 1,490,483 of NC_017585.1, read as the reverse complement.
ACCCCGACCCGTCGGCCCCGCAGCGTGGCCGGGACGATCCCGGCGCGTTCGAACGTCTCCCAGGCGGTCTCCAGCAGCAGGCGCTGCTGCGGGTCCATGGCCAGCGCCTCGCGGGGGGAGATGCGGAAGAACGCCGGGTCGAAACCGGTGACGTCGAGGAACCCGGCCTCCCGCTGCGCCAGTTGGTCCCGGCAGGCCCGCAGGTCCCAGCCCCGGTCGGTGGGGAACGGGCCGACGGCGTCCCGTTCGCCGGCGATCAGCTCCCAGAACTCCTCGGGGGTGCGTACGCCGCCGGGGAAGCGGCAGGCCATCGAGACCACGGCGACCGGGTCGTCGTCGGCGGCGGTCCCCTCGGTGCGCGGCGCGGTGGCCGGCGCCTGCTCGGGGGCGCCGGTCAGCTCCTCGCGCAGCCGGGTGGCGACGGCGAGCGGCGTGGGGTGGTCGAAGAGCAGGGTCACCGGCAGCCGCAGGCCGGTGGCGGCGACGAGCCGGCGGCGCAGCTCGACCACGGTGACCGACTCGAAGCCCTGCTCCCAGAAGGTCACTTGCGGATCGGGTTCGCTGCCGAGGATCGCGGCGGCCTCGGCGCGCACCAGGGCCAGCAGTTCGGCGTCGAGCTGGTCCGGCCCCGGCGCGGTGCGGCGCGCGCCGCCGGTGGCCGCCCGGTCGAACGGGTAGGTGGGCAGCCGCACGGTGCGCGGTCGCCGCCCGGCGTACGCCGCCCGCCAGTCGACCGGCACGCCGTGCGCGTACAACTCGGCCAGCACGGCGGCGACCTGGCCGGCTCCGGCGGCGTCCCGGCGCAGCGTGCCGAGGACGGTGGCGTCCGCCCCGCGTTCGGCGACGACCTGTTCCATGGCGACGGTGAGCACCGGGTGCGGGCCGATCTCCAGCAGCAGCCGGTGGCCGGCGTCCAGCGCCTCGTGCACCGCGCGGTCGAAGCGGACGGGTTCGCGCAGATTGCGCCACCAGTACTCGGCGGTCAGCCGGTCGTCGTCGAGCCACACCCCGTCGAGCGTGGCGTAGTACGGCAGTTGGGGGCTCCGGGGGCGCAGCGGGGCGAGGTCGGCGAGCAGTCCGTCGCGCAGCGCGTCGGCCTGGACGGAGTGGCCGGCGAAGCCGACGGGGAGTTTGCGGGCGCGGACCCCGTCGCGCTGGAGCCGGGCGAGGAGGTGGTCGACGGCGCCGGTCCGCCCGGAGACGGTGACCAGGGCGGGGCCGTTGACCCCGGCCAGTTCGAGGTCGTCGCCGTACTCGGTGAGCAGGGCGGCGACCCGGTCGGCGGGCAGCGGGACCGACATCATGTCGCCGTGGCCGGCGAGGGTGGCCTGGGCCTGGCTCCACAGGGTGACGATGCGGGCGGTGTCCTCCAGCGACAGCGCGCCGGCGACGCACGCGGCGGCCACCTCGCCGAGGCAGTGGCCGACCACGGCCGCCGGGCGCACCCCGAGGTTCTGCCACATGGCGGCGAGGGCGACCATGACCGCGAACAGCACCGGCTGCACCACGTCGAGCGCCACCAGTTCCGGCGCCCCGGGCAGGCCGCGCAGCACGTCCTCGACCCGCCAGGTCAGATAGGGCTCCAGGGCGCGGGCGCAGGCACGGAACCGGTCGGCGAAGACCGGGTCGGTGTCGAGCAGTTCCACGCCCATGCCCGGCCACTGCGGGCCCTGGCCGGGGAAGACGAAGACCACGCCGGGAGGCGTGGCGGCGGTTCCGGTGGCGACGCCGGTGGCGTGCCCGCCGCGGGCGAGGGCGCGCAGGGCCGCGATGCGGTCGGCGCCGTGGACGGCGGCGCGGTACGGGTACGTCTCCCGGGTGGTCGCCAGCGACCAGCCCAGGTCGGTGGCGCGCGGCATGGTGGCGGATCCGTCGGCGAGGAGGTCGCGCAGGTCGGCGGCGCGGGCGGCGAGCGCTGCGGGGGTGGGCGCGGAGAGCACCCACGGGGGCGGCAGCGGATCGGTGCCGGGCTCCTGAGGCGGCTCGTCGGGCGCCGCGCCGATGGTCAACTCGCCGGTCACGTGGGGCGCGAGCACCACGCGGACCCGTTCGGCGGTGGCGGGGTCGGCGTCCGGTCCGGCCCCCAGGACGCAGTGCACCGGGTCGCCGTCGGCGAGCGCCCGGTCCAGCGGACGCAGCACCGCGACCCCCTCGGCCGAGCCGGCGAGCGTCAACTCCGGCTCACCGTCCGGGACTTCGGGGGTCAGGTCGAAGGCGCGGCGCACCTCGGCCTCGTCGGCCCCGGCCATCAGCAGCGCGACGCGGGTGCCGGGCAACCGGGACGGCAGCACACCGGCGTCCTCCAGCGCCTCCCAGACCCGCCGCAGCAGCCGGGGCGCGGTGGTGGTGCCGTCGCCGGCCCCCAGCGCCGCCAGGACGGCGGGGTCGGGCGCGGGCTCCGGCGTCGAGCCCCGGACCACCAGCCCGATCACCGCGAGCGGCCTTGCGGACAGCAGTTGCACAGCGTTCACCATGCGTTTCTCCGGTCGTGAGGGACGCGTCACAGCGGGATGTTGCCGTGCGTTCCGCGGCGGGCGGGCAGGTCGTGGAGGGCTTGGGCGAGGCGGCGCCGGGTGTCGGCGGGGGCCACCACCTCGTCCACCGCGCCGAGCGACAGCGCCCGGTCGAGGCCGCCCGCGTTGCGCCGCTGCTCCTCGACCAGGCGGCTGCGCAGTGCGGGCAGTTCTTCCGCGTCGGCGGCGGCGAGGGCGCGGCGGTGGAGGACGTCGACGGCGGCCTCGGCGCCCATCACCGCGACCTCGGCGTCCGGCCAGGCGAAGACGGCGTCGCCGCCGAGCGGACGGGAGTTCATGGCCAGGTACGCGCCGCCGTACGACTTGCGGGTGATCAACGTGATCCGGGGCACCACCGCCTCGGAGAACGCGTACAGCAGCTTGGCGCCGCGGCGCACCACACCGCCCCATTCCTGGCCCACCCCGGGCAGGTAGCCGGGCACGTCGACGACGACGAGCAGGGGCACGCCGAGGCAGTCGCAGGTGCGCACGAACCGGGCCGCCTTCTCCGCCGACAGCGAGTCGAGGCAACCGCCCTTGTACAACGGGTTGTTGGCCACCACGCCGATCGAGCGGCCGGCCAGCCGGCCCAGTCCCACCGCCATGTTGCGGCCCCAGCGCGGCTGGATCTGGAGGAACGTCCCCGGATCGAGCAGGGCGTCCAGCAGCGGCAGCACGTTGTAGGCGCGTCTGGACGAGCCGGGCAGCAGCGCGGCCGGGTCGCGGGCGTCACCGACCGCGCCGAGATCGACGGCGCCGGGCCGGGCGAGGTAGCCGGTCAGGGCCCGTGCCGTGCGGTAGGCGTCCGCCTCGGAGCCGGTGGTCAGATGGGCCACGCCCGAGCGGGGCCCGTGCGCCTCGGGTCCGCCGAGGCCGGCCATGTCGATGGTCTCGCCGGTGACGGCGCGGACCACGTCGGGGCCGGTGACGAAGACGCGCGCGGCGTCGGACATGACGATGAAGTCGGTGAGCGCCGGGCCGTAGGCGGCGGCGCCGGCGGCGGGGCCGACCACCACCGAGATCTGCGGCACCCGGCCGGAGGCGGCGGTCATCGCCCGGAACATGCGGCCGGCGCCGTCCATCGACTCCACCCCGTCGGCGAGCCGGGCGCCGCCGCAGTGCCACACCCCGACGACGGGCCGGTCGTGGTCGACGGCGAACCGGATCGCCTCGACGATGCGGTCCGCGCCGGCCGCCCCGAGCGCCCCGCCCATGGAGGTGGCGTCGGTGCAGAAGGCGACCACCTCGGCGCCGTCGACGCGGCCGGTCACCCGGGTCACCCCGCACCCGTCGGCGGGACCCGCGGAGGCCAGGGAGCCGGGGTCGAGCAGACCGGCCAACCGGCGGCGCGGGTCACGGAAATCGATGTCGTCCGAAGTGAGCGCGGAGCGGGCCGAGATCAAAGTCATCGCGAGTGCTTCTTCCGGTCACCGGCGAACAGGCCAATCGCAGAATAGGGAGACGACCGCACCACCCGTCAGCCCCTAACCCGTCCCCGCCCACCCCTAACCGGCTCGGCTCCGCCGGAAATCAATACAGCCGGGCCCGGCGGGTCCGCAAAACCCCTAACAATGGCGGGCGGAGCGGACAGGGGTATCTTCCGGCGGCCGTTGTTTCCTAATTTTGCCGGTGGCCCTCGTAGCGCCTCGGTTCGCGTGCACGCATTCACCGGTGCGCGCCGCCCGAAGGAGAAGTCACGACGAGTCCGGCGCGCTTCTCCGCCATTTCCTCAAGGAGCCCGATCGGTCCTACGGAACCGTCCGCGCGGAGCCCGTACCGCCTGCCCGCCGTCCGATCCTCCCCGAAGGGTGAGCATGCCCAATCCCGAACCGATCGACGTCATCGCCACGTCCGCGACGGACCGTCGCTCCGCGCGCCGGGCCGCGTTCCTCGCCCAGGACGGACTGGTGCTCGCCTGCGCCCTGGCCGCGCTGGACGGCGCCGGGGTGCTCGCCCGGATCCAGGACGAGGAGGCGATGCGCCGGCAGGTGGCCGCCTTGTCCGAGCCGGCGTTCGGCCGCCTGCGGGTGGTGTTGCGCGCGCTGGCCGCGCAGGGGTGGCTGACCGGCTCCATGGCCCACCGTGCCGACCGCCCGCCCCGGTGGACCGCGTCCGGCGCCGCGATGGCCGTCCACCGCGCGGACTACGTCGCCGTGGGCCGCTTCCTCACCGCGTTCGCCGAGGTGGCCGACGACGGCTGGGCGGGCGCGTGGCGGTCGGCGGTGCGGCGGTGGCCGGCGCTGCTGCCGCGGATGCTGGCGCGGTGGGGCACCGGCGGGCTGCCGCCGGACCGGGCCGACGCCGTCACCGCGCATCTGGACGGCGCGCTGCTGATCCCCGCGCTCCTCGCGGGCGCCCCCTCCCCCGAGGCGGAAGCGCTGCTGGACGTCGCCGGGGAGCGCTTCTCCCCCGCCGGGTTCGGTCTGGTCGGCTCCTATCTGCCGATGCTGGCCCGCCTCGGCGACCTGCTCGGCGGTGCCGCCGACGACCCGGCCCGGTACGTCGACCGCGCGCTCAACTCCCGTGCCCGGCACGCGGCGCACGAGCGGTACGACAAGGACCTGCTGACCGTCGTCCTCGACCTGTTCAACCGCCCGTGCCCCGAGGAGCAGCCCCGGTTCGTCGCCGAGGTCGGCTGCGGCGACGGCGGCCGGCTGAGCGCGATCCACCGGGCGATCCGCGACCGGACCGCGCGCGGCGCCTGCCTGGCCGCCCATCCGCTGGTGATGGTGGGTATCGACGCCGACCCCGCCGCGCTGAAGGCGGCACGCGCACGCCTGGACGAGGACGGCGTACCGGCCGTCCTCGTCCAGGGCACGGTCGACGACCCCGCCGCGATCGCCGCGGAGCTGGCCCGGCACGGGCTGGCGATGGACGAGGGGCTGCACGTGCGGGCCTTCGCCGACCAGGCCCGGCGGTTCCGGGGCACCGGCGCACCGGCTCCGGTGGGGGTGCCCGGGGCGGGCGACGGCGCGTACGTGGACGCCGACGGCCGGCCGCTCACCGACGAGGCGGTCGAACGCGACCTGGTCGAGCACCTGCGCCGCTGGGCGCCGTACGTCCGCCGGCACGGCCTGGTGGTGCTGGCGGCCCACACCGTCGCGCCCCAGGTGGCCCGGCGGTTCCCCGGCCGCGTGCAGAGCGTCGCGTACGACACCTGCCACGCCCTGTCCCACCAGTATCCGGTCGGCCACGACCGCTGGTTGCAGTGCTGCCGCGCGGCCGGGCTGGAGACGGTGCCGTACGCCGGCCACCGCTACCCGGCGGGGCGGCCGTTCGTCGCCGTCAGCCTCAACCGCCTGCTGCCGGTGGCGGAACGCACCACCGCGCACGTGCCGGCCGTGCCGTGCCCCGCCGGGCGCGAGGCGTCCGGGGACGACGGACGGGGCCTGCACGAACTGCTCTTCGCCGGCGGTGACACCCGGCGCCCGCGCCCGTGGGCGGCCGACCCCACCGGCTGGATCGTCGCCCAGGCGCTGCGCACCATCGAACGGCGGATCGCCACCGGCGGCGCCGGGCAGACCATCCGTGTCCTCGACTACGGCGCGGGCACCGGGCTCGGCGCCATCGAACTGCTCAAGGCGCTCACCGAGCGGCGCACCGACCGGCTCGTCAGCGACGCCGGCATGCGGCTCGAACTCCACCTCGCCGACATCCGCACCGCCTGGTTCGACCAGGGCGAGCGGCTGCTCGGCGCCCACCCGTGGACCCGCTTCCACGAACTGCGCGGCCCCGACGGCGCGTTCCGCACGATGGCCGAGATCATGGCCGGGGACCGGGTGGACGTGGTGCTGGCCAGCATGGTCTTCCACCTCATCCCGCCCCGGGCGCTCACCAGGGTCGCCGCCGACCTGGCCGGTCTGATCAACCCCGGCGGCACGCTGCTGTGGAACGCGCCGGACATCGCCCCGGCCGGCCCGGAGGCGTACCTGTTCCACGACGCCAACCGGGCGATCCGGCACAGCGTGCTCACCGCGCCGGTCGACGGCCAACTGCCGCCCGGGGTGCGGGACGCGGTGGCCCGGGCACGTGCCGCCCGCTCCCCCGAGACCGACCAGCGCGCCGGACGGCGGATCCTGCCCGCCCCCAACCGGGCCGACACCCTCACCGGGATCTTCGACGCCCACTTCACCGGCAACGTCCACCAGCAGGACTTCGAGATCCTCCCGGACGAACTCCTCGACACCCTCCTGGTGCCCTCCAACGCCGAGGAGTACTTCCCCGAACTGCCGGACCGGGCCGACCGCGAGGCCGTGGTGCGCGCCTTCCACGCGCGCGTCGTGCCCTCCTTGCGGGAACGCCCCGGGGGCACCGCCACCGGGCTCAGCCTGAAGTGGACGTTCGGCAAGCACTCGCCGAGGGAGACGCCCGGGGGCGCCGCATGCTCGTAGCGGTCGGGTTGGTCAAGTGTTACGGACGGATCCGGGCGCTCGACGGCTTCGACCTGGAGGTGGGGGCCGGGGAGGTCACCGGCCTGATCGGACACAACGGCGCCGGGAAGACGACGTTCGTCGAGGTGGTGACCCAACTGGTCCGGCCGGACGCCGGGGAGCTGCGGATCTGCGGCAGCGACGCGCTGCGCGGCCCGCGTTCGGTACGGGAGATGGTCGGCGTGTGCCCGCAGGAGATCTCGCTGTACCGCACCGCCACGGTCCGCGACAACCTGCGGCTGTTCGGGGCCCTCGCCGGGCTGCGCCGGGCCGCCCGCCACGAGGCGATCCGGCGGCTGGCCACCGAGCTGATGCTGGAAAGCGTGCTGGACCGGCCGGTCGGCCTCATCTCCGGCGGCCAGCAGCGACGGGCGCAGGCGGCCAGCGCCATGATCGGCAACCCTCCGCTGCTGCTGCTCGACGAGCCCACCGCGGGCGCCGACCCGCAGACCCGGGCCGCGTTGCTGCGCAGTGTGCGGGCGCGTGCCGAAGCCGGCGCGGCGGTCGTCTACACCACGCACTACCTGCCCGAACTGACCGATCTGGCGGCCACGTTGGCCGTGGTTCGGCGCGGTCGCGTGGTGGCCCGGGGCGAGCAGTCGAGCCTGTTGCACGGGTTGCCGAGCACCGTACGGCTGCGGTTCGACACCTCACGCCCCGCGCGGTTGCCGCCGGAGCTGGCGCGGCGGGCCGTGCGGGAGAACGACGAGTGGCACCTGACCAGCCTCGATCCCCCCGCCGATCTGGCGGCGCTGGTGGCGGCGGGGTGCAGCCCCACGTTCGTGGACGTCGACCGCCCGGGGCTCGACCATCTCTTCGAAGCGCTCGGCGCGCCGCCGGCCGGGAACCACCAGGAGGAGGCCCGCGATGCGGGGTGAGGAGTGTTTCATCCGGGCCTCGGCGCTCGTCCGGCACAACACGATGCTGCTGCTGCGTGAGCCGGGTCCGCTGGTCAGCCGGCTGGTGCTGCCGCTCGGCTTCGTGGTGCTGATGCGTCCGCTGTACGTGACCGCCTACGGGGAGGCCTCCGGCCGGGCCCGGGTGGTCACCGGCGGCCTGGTGATGTTCTCGCTGCTGGCGTTGAGCGTCGTGGGCAACGCGATCTTCTCCGAGCGGCTGTGGCACACCTGGAACCGGCTGCGTGCCTCGCCCGCGCGCCCGTTGGAGGTGCTGGTGGGCAAGTCGGTGCCGGTGCTCGGGGCGCTCGCCTGCCAGCAGGTGGTCGTCCTGCTGTTCGGTGTGGCCCTGCTGCATCTGCGGGTGCTCTCGCCGGCCACGCTCTGCGTGACGGTGCTGTGCTGGTCGCTGGCGCTGCTCGGGCTCGGTGCCGCGCTGGGGGTGGTGGCGCGCAGTCTGGCGCAGATGTCCGCGGCGTACGACATCGGCGGGATCCTGCTCAGCGCGCTGGCCGGGGTGATGGTGCCGCTGAGCACGATGCCCGGCTGGGTGCGTCCGCTGGCGCCGATCTCGCCGGGCTACTGGGCGTTGCGGGCGTTCAACGGCGCGCTGGACGGCGACACCTCGGACACGGTGGCGGCCTGCGCGGTGCTGCTGGCCGTCGCGGTGGCGGGGGCGGCCGTGGTGTACGCCCGGCTGCTCGGCGGTGCGGGACGGGCCGCCGAACTGTGAGGTGCCGCCCGCCCGTTCACCCCGCGCGGTCCGTCAGCTCGCGCCATCCGGCGGCCGTCAGGGCGTGCGGCGGCACCCCCGTCCCGGCCAGCGCCGGCCACGCGGCCGGACGGACCAGCAGCACCCCGGCGGCCAGGGCCGGCGGCAGCCGGGACAGCGGATCGGCCCAGGGGGTCAACTCCTCGGCGCTGCGCGCGTACCAGCCGCGCCGGGCCGCCGCCCGGGCCAGTTCGGCCGCCACGCCCCGGCGGCCCCGCCCGTCGGCTGCGGCCCCCAGCACGGCGAGCAGCAGCGCGTGGGTACGGACCCCCGCGGCGCCGGTGACGAGGTCGCCGACGGGCCGCCCGGTGGAGACGTCCAGCCAGCGTTCGACGAGCGCGGCCCCCGCGAGGTGGGCGTTGACCGGCTCGACCAGCCGGGGGTTGAGGTCGATGTAGTGCGCCACCCGTGCCTCGCCGACGAGCACGGCGTCCGCGGAGAGCGGCCCGTGCCAGCGCAGCGTCCGGCCGAGCGCGGCCAGGTCCCGTTCAACGTCCGGCAGGCGCACCGACTCCTTGGCCGCGGCGCCGCCCTGGAAACCGTCCCGGCGACGCACCACCACGTGCGCGCCGACCGGCCGGCCCCGGTCGAAGACGGCCGAGACCATGGCGACCGGCCCGGCCAGGGCGCGCTGGAGCACCACCCGGCCGTCACCGGCGAACACCTCCGGCAGCGCGGCCACCCGGCGCAGCTCGGCGGCGTCACCGACCCGCCACACCCCGCGGCTGGCGGTGGCCACCGGCAGCTTGACGTAACCGGGCAGCAGGTCGTCGCGGGCGGCCAGCTCACCGGGCGAGGTCACCACCGCGGTCTCGGGCCGGGCCAGCCCCGCCTCGTCGAGCAGGGCCACCGCCTCGGCCTTGTCCTGGGCCCTGCGTACGGCGGCGAACTCCGGTACCGCCAGCCCCGGGACGAGGGCGGCGAACCGTTCCCGGTGCGCCGAGAGCGCGCTCAGCTGCTCGTGGGTGGGGAGCACCACGTCGTACCCGCCACCGGCCAGCACCCCGGCGAGCGCGTCCAGCCAGCGCAACGGCCCGGCGTTGAACGGCGGCACCCGGTGGCGGCGCGCCACCCAGCGCGAGCCCCGGGTGAACGACATCCCGCCGGCGTCCAGTACGCCGACCCGGTGGCCGAGGTGGCCGAGGACGGTCAGCACCTCGCGGGCCGACGCGCTCGTCGTCTCGGTCAGCAGCACCCGGTGCGGCCCGCTCGGCTCACCCATCGTTCCTCCTCCCGTCCCGTGCGGCGTTTCCGCCGGCCGCCAGCACCGCGCCGCCGGCCAGCAGGAACGCCAGGATCGTGGTGCCCGCCAGCCGGTAGCTCCCGGTCCACTGGAGCACCAGCCCGAAGGCGGCCGGGCCGGCGAAGCCCAGGCACCGGTTGACCATCTCGAAGAGCGCGAACGCCTCACCGGCCTGCGCGGCGGGCACCAGGGCGGCGAAGACCGAACGGGAGAGCGCGTACACCCCGCCCAGCACCAGGCCCACCCCGAAGCCCACCGCGAGGAACGGCGGGAACCGCCCCGGCGGCAGCAGCCCGCCCGCGACCGCGACGCACACGAACAGCAGCACGTACCCGAGCAGCACGGGCCGGCCGCCGTGGCGTTCGGCGAGCCGTCCCGCGGCGACCGCGCCCGCGACCGCCGCGAACTGCACCAGCAGCACCGCCACCACGAGCTGGTCCTGCGGAATCCGCAACTGCTCGACGGCGTACGTGCCCACCAGCGACGTCATGCTCTGCACGCCGTTGTTGTACAGCAGGAACGCGGCGAGGAACCACAAGGCGGCCGGGCGGGCGCGCAGCCCCCGGGCCGCGGCGAGGGTACGCCGCGCCGGACGCGTGCCGCGCTCGCCGCTGGGTGTGCCGTGGCCGCGCAGCAGCCGGACGGCGATCAGCCCGAAGACCAGCCACCACACGCCGACGGCGAGCAGGTTGACCCGCACCGCCATGGTCTCGGAGACCCCGAGGCGGCGGCGGGCGGCGTAGACCGCGAGTCCGGCCGCGAGCAGCACCCCGGCGCCGAGGTATCCGGCGGCGACGGCCTGGGTGGAGACCCGGTCGCGGCGTCCGGGCGGGGCCAGCAGCGGCAGGTAGGCGTCGGCGACGGTCACCGACGCCCCCAGCGCGGTGGTGGCCACCACGAAGAGCACGCCGCCCAGCAGCCAGCCGCTGTCGCCGATCGCGAACATCCCCGCGGTGGCGAGCGCCCCGGCGGTGGAGAGCGTACCGAGCAGCACGCCGCGGTCGACGCGCGCCGCCAGCGCCGCCGCCGCGGGCAGCACCGCGAGCTGGAGGACGACCGCGAGCGCCACCAGGTACGGGTAGTAGGACTCGGGGCGCACGGCGATCCCGAACGGCCGGAGCCAGCCGTCCGGTCGCGCCGCGTGCCGTGCCACACCGGTCAGGTAGGGGCCGAGGAAGACGGCGGTGACCGAGGTGGTGAAGGCGGTGTGCGCCCAGTCGTAGACGTACCAGCCGGTCCTGGCGCGGCGCCCCGCGTACCGGCGTCGTCCGTCCGGGGCCGCGGTCTCGGGCGACGCCACAGGTGTGCCTCCGGTCGGGTCATCGGCGGGCGAACCGGCCCATCAGGGCGAGGAGTTCGGCGGGCCGGTCGTTGAGGTAGAAGTGGCCGCCGGGGTGGACGCGCACCTCGAACGGCCCGGTGGTCAGCGGTCGCCAGGCGTGCAGCGAGGCGACCGGGGCCCGCGGGTCGCGGTCGCCGCCGAACACGGTCAGCGGCGCGTCGATCGGCTCGTCCGCACGGCACCGGTAGGTCTCGTTGACCGCGAAGTCGGCCCGCAGCAGCACCTGGAGGCGTGCCATCAGTTCCGGTTCGGCGAGGATCTCCTCGGGGGTGCCGCCGATGACGCGCAGTTCGTCGATGAGGGCGTCGAGCGGCAGGTCGTGGATCGGGCGGTTGGGTTCGGGGAGGTACGGTGCCGCGCGGCCGGAGACGAAGACGTGGGCGGGGGGTGTGCGCCCCTCGGCCTGGAGCCGGCGGGCCAGTTCGAAGGCGACGACGGCGCCCATGCTGTGCCCGAAGAGGGCGTAGTCGCCGGTGAAGACGTCGCCGATCGCGTCGAGCAAGGCGTCCACGAGCGCCGGGGCGCCGGCGTGGGGCGGCTCGGCGAAGCGTTCGGCGCGGCCGGGCGGTTGCAGCGGGCAGACCCGTACGCCGTCGGGGGCGAGGGCGCGCCAGCCGGCGTAGGAGGCGGCGCCCGCCCCGGCGTTGGCCAGGCAGAACAGGGTGCGGTCGCCGGGGTCGGGCGGCCCGTACGGCAGCCAGGGGCTGCCCCGGCGGGCCCCGGCGGGGGTGTCGGTCGTCATCGCGGGCGGGTTCCCTTTCGAGCGGAGTCAGGCGATGTCGAGGGTCAGGTAGGCGGGCGGCGGCTGGATCTCGTCCAGCCGGGACTCCAGCACGATCCGGTCGCCGTCGCGCTGGGCCTCGGTGAAGCCGGCGAACGCGTAGGTGACGTACATGACGCGGTTGCGTCCGGTCTCCACGAAGTCGGCGCGCAGCGTGGCGCCGTCCGCCTTGGCCAGGCCCATGACGTGGTTGAGCAGCACGGTGCCGACGCCGCGGGACATGACCCGGCAGGACATCAGCATCATCCGCAGGTGCCAGGCGGGCCTGCCCTTCTCGACCAGGGCCAGGCCGATGGTGCCGTAGCTGCCGTACTTGTCGGTGAGGCCGGCCACCAGCAGCAGGTGGTCGTCGGAGCGGCGCAGCGCGTCGAGTTCGTCGTAGGAGTAGGTGCGGCCGGTGGCGTTGAGCTGGTTGGTGCGTACCGTCAGCTCCTCGGCGCGTTGCAGGTCGCCGGGGCGGGCGGGGGCGATGGTGAAGACCATGTCCAAGGTGGCGAGGAACTCCTCGCTGGTGCCGGTGTACTCCCGCTCGACCTGGTCGCGCTCGATGGCGCTGCGGTACATGGCGCGGCGGGTGCGGGACTCGTCGGTGACGAACCGGGGCCGGAACTCCTCGGTGCGCAGCGCGGTGTGGATGTCGGCGGCGTCGACGGTGAGGATCTGCGGGAGCGCGTGGGCCACCTCCTCGCGCTCGAACGGCTGGTCGTCGACGAACGCGATGGTGTCCAGGCCGATGTTGAGGGCCTTGGCGACCTCGGCCACCGAGGCGGACTTGGGGTTCCAGCCGATCTGCGGGTGCAGGAAGTAGTCGTCGAGTCCGGCCGCGCGCAGTCTGGCCATGGCCGCCTCGTGGTCGTTGCGGCTGGCGACGGAGTGCAGGATGCCCAGCCCGTCCAGGCGCCGGATCTCGGCGACCACCGCGGGGCGGACGGTGACCTCGCCGTCCTCCAGCAGGACGCCGTCCCACACGGTGTCGTCCAGGTCCCACACCACGCATTTGATCCTGCCGCGCCGGGGCGTGGTCCGCGGGGTGCGCCCGGCGGCCGTCTCCGTGCTCATGCTCGTGCCTCCTGGTATGCCACGTCGGCGATGGTGAGCTGCTGAAGTTCGGTGCTGCCCTCGATGACCTCGGCGACCCGGGCGTCGCGGTAGTAGCGCGCCACCGGGTAGTCGGGGCTGAACCCGTGGGCGCCGTGGATCTGCACGGCGTCCGCGGAGGCCGCGGTGGCGGCGGTGGACGTGTAGTACTTGGCGATCCAGCTGGCCATGATGGTGGCGGGGTCGTCGTCGTCCTTGAGGCGTCCGGCCTCGGCGCAGAGCAGCCGGCCGGCCCGGCCGGCGACCACCATGTCGCTGATCTTGCGGCGGATCAGCGGCAGTTCGGAGAGCTTGGCGCCGCGTACCCGGCGGCGCGCGGTGTAGGCCACGCAGGCGTCGAGGCAGGCGCGGACCACGCCGACGCTGCCGCTGGCGACGCTGAACCGGCCCAGGTCGAGCGCCCCGGTCATCACGGTGCCCGCGGCCCACCCCTCCGGGCCGATGAGCGCCTGCGCGTCCACGGGGACGCGGTCGAGGTCGATGCGGGCGAGCATGCTGCCGGGGGTGCCCATCATGCCGCCCAGCGGTGTGACGGTGACGCCCGGGGCGTCCGCCGGCACCAGGAACGCCGACATGGCGTCCTGGACGCGGGCGAAGACCAGCAGCACCCCGGCGACCTGGCCGCCGGTGATCCACGTCTTGGTGCCGGTGAGCCGCCAGCCGGTGCCGTCGGGTACGGCGACGGTGCCGGCCGCGTCGGCGGCGCTGCCGCTGTCCGGCTCGGACAGGCAGAAGGCGCCCAGCGGTTCACCCCGGGCCAGTAGCGGCAGCCACCGGGCGCGCTGTTCGTCGGTGCCCCAGCGCAGCACGGTGCCGGCGACCATGGTGTGGACGGTCAGCAGGCTGCGTACCGCGGAGCAGCCGCGGCCCACCTCCTCGTGGAGGCGGCCGACCTCGGTCCACGGCAGGGCGGCCCCGCCGTGCGCCTCGGGGAGGAACGGGGCCCACAGGCCCAGTTCGCAGATGCGGTCCAGCACGTCGCGGGGGATGCGTTCGGCCCGGTCCCACTCGCCGGCGTACGGCACGATCTCGTCGTCGACGAAGCTCCGTATCGCGGCGGGGACGCCGGCGGCCGGGTCGTGGTCGGTCGTCAGGCTCGACACGGCCGGCGCCTCAGCTCACGGTGGCACGGTCGCCGGCGGTGATCCGGGCGACCAGGTCGCCCATCCGCTCGACGGTGCGGAAGTTGTCGAGGCGTATCTCGTTGTTGGGCACCTTGGTGCCGAAGGTCTTCTCCACGAACATCACCAGTTCCATGGCGAAGAGCGAGTTGACGAAGCCGAGCGCGAAGATGTCGTCGTCGTCGGCGAGTTCGAGGTTCGGGAAGCGTGCCAGGATGAAGTCACGGACGGGTGCGCGGAAGTCGGTCATGGGACGTGCTCCTCAACGGGTGACTGCGGAGGGACGGGATCCGTTGCCGGCGGCGGCCACGGGGGACGGCGCCGCCGGTGCGTCGTACGTGTAGAAGCCGCGGCCGGTCTTGCGGCCGTGGAGGCCCGCGTCGGTCATCTGCTTCAGCAGCGGGCAGGGGCGGTACTTGCTGTCGGCGAAGTGCTCGTGGAGCACCTCGATGCTGTAGAGGATGGTGTCGACGCCGATCAGGTCGGCGGTCTGGAGCGGGCCCATCGGGTGGCCGAAGCAACTGCGGAAGACCTCGTCGACGGTCTCGGCGTCGGCGACGCCCTCGTGGACCAGGAACGCGGCCTCGTTGACGGTGAGCATCAGCACCCGGTTGGAGACGAACCCGCAGGCGTCGTTGACCTGGATCGCCTTCTTGCCCATGGAGGTGAGCAGGGCGCGGACCCGTTCCAGCGCCTCGGGGGAGGTGTGGTGGCCGGGGATCAGTTCCACGGCCGGTTTCATCGGCACCGGGTTCATGAAGTGCACGCCGACGAACTGGCGTGGGCGGCGGGTGAGCGACGCCAGGCGGGTGATCGGGATGGCCGAGGTGTTGGCGACGAACACCGCGTCCGCCCGCACCACCTGGTCCAGCTCCAGGTAGAGCGCGCGCTTGAGCTCCCAGTTCTCGGTGATGTTCTCGATCACCGTCTCCGCGTCGGCGAGCGGGGCCAGGTCGGTGCCGGCGGTGATCCGGGCCAGTACGGCGTCCGGGTCGAGGTCGGGGCCGCCGAGCAGCCGGCTCGTCCGGCAGTTGAGTTCGATCGTGGACAGCGCCTTGGTCACCGCGTCGGGGTCGTTGTCGACCAGGACGACGTCGTGGCCGGCTTGGGCCAGGTTCTGCGCGACGCCGGCGCCCATCACGCCCGCGCCGACGACTCCTGTCAGGGTCACCCGGGATTCCTTCCGTTGATCACTGCACAGAAACTGCGGACCGTCGGGTTCTCCAGGAGCACCGCGACGGGAAAGCCTCCGAACCGGCCGCGGACCTTGGCCATCATCCGGACGGCGGTCAGGGAGTGGCCGCCGAGGTCGAAGAAGCTGTCGTGCACGCCGACGCCGTCGACGCCGAGGATGTCGCCCCAGATCTCGGCGAGCGCCGCCTCCTGGGGCGTGGCCGGCGGCTCGTAGCCGGTCATCAGCTCCGGCCGCGGGTGGCGGGTCCGGGTGGCGCCGGGTTCCCGGTCCGGGCCGGCGCCCGGTGCCGTCCACTGGTCCAGGCGGCTTCGCAGCGAGCCGGTGGAGACCACCACCTGGCGGACCCGGCCGGTCAGCGCGAGGCAGCGCTGGAGCACCTCGAAGCCCTCGTCGGCGTCGTAGTGGAAGTCCTTCATGGTCGCGCCGAGGTCGCCGTGCGGGTCCTGGCCGAGGTTCCAGGTGTCGAAGTCGACCGGCAGCCACCGGCCGCTCGCGCGGGCGTGGGCGTCCATCGCCGCGTTGGCCGCGGCGTAGGCGCCGTAGCCGACCCCGCCGAGGACCGCGGCGAGCGAGGAGACGGCGATCCGCAGCGGCGCCTCGTCGGCGCCGAGGAGTTCGTCGAGGACCCGCAGGCCGCCGGCCTTGGAACGGAAGTGCAGGTCGCACACGTCGTCGGTGAGCGAGGGGGCGAACCCGAAGTAGCGCGCCCCTTGCGTGCCCGCGGCGTGGATTACCACGTCGATCGTCCCGAAGCGTTCCCGTGCCGCCGTGAGGGCTTCGGCCACGGCCGTCCGGTCGGCGATGTCCGCCGCCACGGTCAGCACCTCGGCGCCGAGGGCGCGCAGCCGGCGTACCGCCGCGATCGCCGCCGCCGCGCGCCGGTCGTGGTCCGGGGCGTCCCAGGCCGCCTCGGGTGGCACGGGGGTACGGCCGAGGAGCACCAACGAGCAGGCGCGGCGGGCCAGTCGCTCGGCGAGAGCGGTGCCGACGGTGCCGAGGCCGCCGGTGATCAGCACCGTCGAGCCGGGGCGGATCACCGGGCGGCCGGGCGGGGAGGCGGGCGGGCGGATCGGGTCGAAGCCGCGTACCCAGCGGTCGGCGCCGCGCAGCGCCACCGGTTCGGCGCCCTCGCCGAGGACGGCCTCGCGCAGCAGGTCGGCGCCGCGGGTGGCGGCGGTGGTGTCGGCCAGGCGGCAGGTCAGGTCGCCGAACTCCTGGCCGAGCACGGGGCGCAGCCCCACCAGCGTGGCCTGCTCGGGGTGGCGCAGGTCGCCGCCGGTCGCCTCAACGGCGCCGGAGGTGCACAGCAGCAGCGTGACGGGGCCGGGGCGGGGGTCCTCGGCCAGCGCCCCGGCGAGGGCGCGCACCGAGTGGAAGCCCTCCCGCAGCGCGCCGGCGTCGTCGGTCTCCCGGCCGGGCAGCAGCGCGTGCACCACGGTACGGGGCCGGGGCCCGGCCGCCAGCACCTCGGCGTAGCCGCGGTCACCGCTGGTGAGGCGGACCACCTCGGCCCCGGCGCGGGCCAGCGTCGCGGCGGCCTCGGCGCCCGGTCCGGCGTCGGCCAGCACCCACCAGGGGCCGTGCCGGCGCAGCGTGGCCGGGTCGGGGTCGCCGAGCAGCGGCACGCAGCGCCAGGTGGGGTGGGAGAACCAGTCGGCCAGCTCCGGCAGGCGTCCGGTGGCGGCCTCCCGCACCGGGGCGGGCGCGGTCGGGGCGTCGGCGCGGTCGATGAAGTAGCGGCGCCGCTCGAACGGGTAGGTGGGCAGCGGCACCCGGCGCCGCGGCCCGTCGTGCAGCGCCGAGAAGTCGACGTCGTCGCCCGCCAGCCATCGTTCGGCGGCCTCGGCGGGCCCGCCCGGGGTGACCCGCCGCCCGGACAGCGCCACCGGTCCGGTGACGGGGAGCGCGTCCGGATCGGCGAGCGCCTTGACCGCCTCGGCGAGGTCGGCGCAGACCACGGCGGTCCGGTGGGCGAACCCGGCGCGGCTTCGCTGCACGGTGTGGGCGACGTCGCACAGCTCCGGCGCGTCCGGTCCGCTCAGCCGGGCGTGCAGCCGCCGTACCGACTCCTTCAGGGCGGTCGGGGTACGCGCCGAGAGCACCAGCAGGTGCGGGCCGGGGGCCTCGGCGCGCGGCGGGGGCTGCGGGGCCTCCTGGAGCACCACGTGCGCGTTGGTGCCGCCGGCTCCGAACGAGCTGACGCAGGCGCGGCGGGGGCGGGGTCCGGGCGGCCACGGCCGGTCCTCGGTGAGGACGGTGAACCGGGCGGTGTCCAGCGCCCGGTTGGGCCGCCGGAAGCCCCGGGTGGCGGGGAGCACCCGGTGGTGGAGCGCCAGGACGGCCTTGATGAGCCCGGCGACGCCGGAGGCCCGGTCCAGGTGGCCGATGTCGGGCTTGAGCGAGGAGAGCACCCGGGGACGCTCGGGCGTGCCGGGGAACGCCCGGTCCAGCGCGGCCAGTTCGATGGCGTCGCCGAGCCGGGTGCCGGTGGCGTGGCATTCGACGTACCCCACGTCACCGGGGTCGACGTCGGCGACGGCGAGCGCGTACGTCATCACGGCGCTCTGGCCGTCGACGCCCGGGGCCCCGTAACCGGCGCGCCCCGCCCCGTCGTTGTTGACCGCGCTGCCCAGGAGGACCGCCCAGACGTGGTCGCCGTCGCGCTCCGCGTCGGCCAGGCGCTTGAGCGCCACCACGCCGACGCCGTTGCCGACGACGGTGCCGGCCGCGTCGGCGTCGAAGCTGCGTACGGTGCCGTCCGGGGAGACGATCGAGCCGTCCTCGAAGGGGTAGCCGACGGGCAGCGGGTCGGCGATGGCCGCCCCGCCGGCCAGGGCCACGTCGCAGTCGTAGGTGAGCAGGGCCTGCGCCGCGAGGTGGACGGCGACCAGCGAGGTCGAGCAGTTGGTCTGCACGCCCAGCACCGGCCCGGTCAGCCCCAGTTTGTAGGCGACCATCGTGCACAGCGCGTCGGCGGTGGTGCCCGTGCCGTACTGCTCCATGGTGATGGTGGCCATCACCTCGGGGCGGGTGAGCACGTGCCGCAGGCCGTAGGTGCTGGGGGCGACGCCGCCGAAGACGCCGACCTTGCCGGGGACCGCGGTGGGCCGGTATCCGGCGCCCTCCAGCGCTTCCCAGGCGCACTCCAGGAACATCCGGTGCTGCGGATCGGTGACCTCCGCCTCGCGCGGGCTGTAGCCGAAGAACGCGGCGTCGAACAGGTCGGTGTCCGCGAGCGGGGCTCCCTTGCGCACGTACGCCGGGTCGGCCCGTACGGCGGCGGGCACCTTGGCGGCGGCCAGTTCCTCGTGGGTGATCTCCCGGATGCCGCCGACGCCCGCGGTGAGGTTGCGCCAGAACGCGGTCACGTCGCCCGCGCCGGGGAAGCGGCCGGCCATGCCCACGACGGCCAGCTGCGACTCGGTGTCCTCGCTCATGCCCGCTCCCCCTCCCGGGCCCGGCCCCGGCGCAGCACGCGGCGGCGCTGCTCGCCGCGGGCCCGTTCGTCGTCGCCGTCCGCCGTCCCGGCCGGCTGCGCCTCCCCGTCGGCCACGGCGCCGGCGGCGGCCAGGAACCGGGCCAGCGAGGCGACGGTCGGCGCCTCGTACAGCACGTGCGGGGCGAGGTCCTCGACCCCGAGCCGGCGGCGGACGCGGGCCATGACCTCCATGCCGATCAGCGAACTGCCGCCCAGGTCGAAGAAGTTGTCGTCGGCGCCGACGTTCTCCACGCCGAGCAGATCGGACCAGACCTCCGCGATCGCCCGCTGGGTGGGTCCGGCCGGGAGCACGTAGGGGGTGACCAGGTCGGGCCGTGGATGGCGGCCGCCCTCCAGCCTGGCGACACGGGCGCCGCCGACCGCGTCCACGGTGAAGTCGCGGCTGATCCGCACGTACTGCGCGAAGTCCTGGGTGTTGACCACGACGTACGGCTCGTCCTGGGTCAGCGCCCGCAGCAGCGCGCGCCAGCCCTCGTCGAAGCCGATGCCGAAGCGGGCCCGGTTCTCCCGGAAGAAGGCCCGCACCTCGGCGTCGTAGCCGGCCAGGCCGGCCTCCCAGGCGTTCCACGTCCACTCGCCCCAGCCGATCGCCACCGTGCGCCGCCCGCCGGGACCCTGGTCGGCGGCGCACGCGTACGCGTCGAGGAAGGCGTTGGCGGCGCTGTAGTCGACCTGGCCGGGTCCGCCGCCGGTCGCCGAGGTGATGGAGGAGAACAGGCACAGGAAGTCCAGCGGCACCTCCCGCAGCGCCGCCTCCAGCGCCAGGGTGCCGTCGATCTTGGGTGCCATGACCTTGCGCATGTCGCCGGTGGTCTTGAACTGCATCAGCCCGATGCCGGGCAGCCCGGCCGCGTGGAGCACGCCGTGCAGGGCGCCCCAGCGTTCGATCCCGGCCCGGACCGCGCGGTGGGCGTCGGCCTCGTCGGCGACGTCGCCGGTGACCACGGCGACCTGCGCGCCCCGTTCCTCCAGGCGCAGCACGCCGGTGAGCCGGCGGCGGACCTCGTCCCCGGCGGCGGGGTCGGCCAGGATCTCCGGCCACAGCTCGCGTGGTGGCAGTCCGGTGCGTCCGAAGAGCACCAGCCGGGCCCGGCATTCGGCCGCCAGCCGTTCGGCCATGGCCAGCCCGATGCCGCCCAGCCCGCCGGTCACCAGGTAGACGCCGCCCTCCCGCAACGGGGTGGCCGGGTGTCCCTCGGCGAGCGGCACGGGCTCGTAACCGGGCAGCCAGCGGCGGCCGTTGCGCAGCGCCACCACCGGCTCGTCGCCGTTGGCCCCCAGTTCGGCGGCGATCAGCCCGGCCAGCCGCCCGGCGTCCCCGGCGGGGGGTTCGACGTCGATGAGCCGGCAGACCACGCCCGGGTATTCCAGCGGGATGCCGCGTACCGGTCCGGAGACGGTGGCCAGTTCGGGGCGGACGGTCTCGGTGCCGGTGACCGGCCGGGTGCCGGTGGTGACCACGTCCAGCGACCACTTGAGCAGGCCGACGTCGTTGGCGGCGGTGGCCAGCGCGATCAGGGTGTCGTTGCCGTGTTCCAGGGCGGTGGCCAGGCCGCCGGTGGCCGGTGCCGACAGCGTCCACAGGTGCACGGCCCGCTCCGGCAGGCCGCCGTCGCCGCGCAACGTCCGCAGCAGTTCGCGCAGTTGGGCGGCGTCGCCGGGGTGCACGGTGTACTCGTCGTCTGCGACGCGTCGTGGTCCGTCGGCGTCGGCGTCGGGGCGGACGCGTACGACGCTGCCGCCCGCCTCGGTAAGCCGGCGGGCCAGTGGCGCGGCCAGTTCGTCGGCGGGGCCGTGGTCGGTGAAGAGCAGCCAGCGGGCCGTCGGGGTGGGGTGGCCGGGGGTGGCGGTGCGCCGCCAGACCGGCGCGTGCAGCCATTCCTCCTCGGGCAGCCTCGGCAGCGACGGCATGCGCGGGTCGCCGTCGCCGTCGCCGCCGGCCGCCGCGACGGCTGGGGTGGCGGCGGGTGCCTCCAGCCAGTGGTCGCGGCGCTGGAACGGGTAGGTGGGCAGCGGGATCCGGCGTGGCGCGCGGTCGGCGTGGTGGGCGGCCCAGTCGACGTCGGCGCCGGCCAGCCACAGCCGGGCCAGCGCGTCGGCCAGCGCGGCGTCGCCGGGGCGGGGGTCGGACGCCGCGGGCAGCGTCGGCACGATCAGCGGCCAGCGGTCCCGGGGGCAGCCGGGGTGGGCGCGGACCATGGCGCCGAGCGACTGCCCGGGGCCCAGCTCGACCAGCGCCGGGTCCGGGTCGGCGAGCAGCGCCTCGACGGCCTCGGCGAACCGGACGGTGGAGCACAGGTGCCGCGCCCAGTAGCCAGGGTCGGTGACCAGCTCGGCGGTGGCCGGGCCGCCGGTGACGTCGGAGAGGTAGGCGCGCTCGGGTGGCCGCGGACGGACGTTGGCCCGCACCCACGCGGTCAGCTCGTCCGCGGCCGGCGCCATCATGCGGGTGTGGAACGCGTGCGTGGTCGCCAGCCGGCGCACCGGCACGCCCGCCTCGGTCAGCCGGGCCGCCCACGCCTCGACGGCTTCCGGCGTACCGCCGAGCACGGTCTGCTCGGGGCCGTTGAGCACGGCCACGTCGAGCCCGTGCGCGGCCGGGTCGCCGAAGCGGTCCGTCAGCGCGGCCGGGGTCAGCGGCACGGCGGCCATCGCCCCGGTCGGCAGCCGGGAGATCAGCCGGGCCCGGTACGCGACCAGCCGCAGCGCCTCCGGCAGCGTGAGGACCCCGGCCAGGCAGGCGGCCACGTACTCGCCGAGGCTGTAGCCGGCCATGGTGACCGGTTCCAGCCCCCACGACATCAGCAGCCGGGCGAGCGCGTACTGGGCCACGAACATGGCCGGCTGGGCCAGTTCGGTACGGGCGAGTTCCCGCGCGGCGGGGTCGGCGTCCGGTTCGGCGCGGCCGAGCAGGGCCGCGAGCCCTCCGTCGCCGGCCGGCCGGCGGGCCGAGGTGAGCAGGGGCAGCGCGGCGGCGGCCGGGTCGTCCCGCAGCAGCGCGGCGCACTCGTCGACCACGGTTCGGAAGACCGGTTCGCGCTCGTACAGGTCGGCGATCATGCCGGGGTACTGCTCTCCGACGCCGGCGAAGAGGAAGGCCACCGGGCGGCCGACCATGGTGTCGGCGCGGCGCAGCGGGCCAGGCACCGGGTCGTCGGCGGCGCCGAGCGCGGCGGGCGCGTCGGTGACCAGGGCGCGGCGGTGCTCGAACCGTTCGCGGCCGGCCTGGAGGGTGAACGCCACGTCGCGCGGCCTCAGTCCGTTCTCGCGGCGCAGGTGTTCGCGCAGGTTGCGCACGGCCTGGTCGGCGGCGGCCTCGGTGCGTGCGGAGACCGGCAGCACCTCGTAGCGCCGGGCGGGGCCTGGGCCGTCGTCGGCGGCGGGCGGCGGTTCGGGGGCCTCCTGGAGGACGACGTGCACGTTGGTGCCGCCCATGCCGAGGGAGTTGACCCCGGCGATGCGCGGTCGGCCTTCGGGCGGCTGCCAGGGCCGCAGTTCGGTGTTGACGAAGAACGGGGAGGCGGCGAAGTCGATGTCGGGGCTGGGTTCGGTGTAGTTGAGGCTGGGCGGGATCTGCCGGTGCCGCAGGGAGAGCACGGTCTTGATCAGTCCGGTGGCGCCGGCGGCGGCCCCCAGGTGGCCGATGTTGGTCTTCACCGAGCCGATCGGGCAGTACCCGCGGCGTTCGGTGGGGCCGAACGCCTTGGTCAGCGCGGCGATTTCGATGGGGTCGCCGAGCGGGGTGGCGGTGCCGTGCGCCTCGACGTATGAGACGTCCTCGGCGGTGACCCCGGCCGCCGCCATGGCCTGGGCGACCACGGTGGCCTGGCCGACGACGCTCGGCGCGGTGTAGCCGACCTTGAGGGCGCCGTCGTTGTTGACCGCCGAGCCGCGGATCACCGCGAGCACCGTGTCGCCGTCGGCGCGGGCCGCGGAGAGCCGCTTGAGCAGCACCACTCCGGCGCCGTCGCCGAAGAGCGTGCCGCCGGCCCGGGCGTCGAAGGCGCGGACCTTGCCGTCCGGTGACTCCATACCGCCGGGCGTGTACTGGTGGCCGACCCGGTCCGGCACGTGGATGCCCACGCCGCCGGCCAGGGCCAGCTCGCACTCGCCCGCCCGCAGGCTCTGGCAGGCCAGGTGGACGCCGACCAGGGCGGTGGAGCAGAACGTCTGCACCGACAGGCTGGGCCCGGTCAGGCCCAGCTTGTACGACACCCCGGTGGCCAGCGAGTCCTTGTCGTTGCCGATGACCGAGGAGTAGACGTCGGCCTCCCCGGCGCCGGTCACCGTCGCGGCGTGGCGCATCAGGTACGTGCTGAGGTTGGTGCCGCCGAAGACCCCGACCCGGCCGCGTCCGTCGCGGGCGCCGTAGCCGCCGCGTTCCAGCGCCTCCCAGCAGCACTCCAGGAACAGCCGGTGCTGGGGGTCGGTGATGGCCGCGTCGCGGGGGCTGTAGCCGAAGAACTCGGCGTCGAAGGAGCGGATGTCGTCGAGCACCGGGCGGGCCGGTACGTAGTCGGGGTCGTGGACGCGCTCCGCGGGGACGCCGGAGGCGAGCAGTTCCTCCTCGGTGAAGCGGGTGACGGATTCCACGCCGCCGCTGAGGTTGGCCCAGAACGCGTCGGTGTCGGCCGCCCCGGGGAAGCGTCCGGCCACGCCGATGACCGCGATCGGATCGTCGTCGGTGGCCGCCGCGCGGGGCGGGGCCGGCACGGGCGGGGTGGCGGGTTCGGCGGACGGTTGGCCGAGCAGGCGGGCCATGGCGTGGACGGTGGGGGCTTCGAAGAGGGTGACCGGGGAGACGGCCACGCCGAAGGCGGCGCGGATACGCTTGACCAGTTGGAGCGCCATCAGTGAAGTGCCGCCCAGGTCGGCGAAGTTGTCGCGGGCGCCGACCCGGTCCAGGCCCAGGAGTTCGCCCCACAGCTCGGCCAGGCGCCGTTCGTGGTCGCCCTTGGGAGGTACGTAGGGCTGGGCCAGTTCGGGGCGGGGGAAGCGGGTGGTGCCGGCCGCGGGGGCGGGTGCCGGGCGGCGCCGGTCGACCCAGCGGGCCAGCCGGGCGGGCAGGTCACCGGCGCAGACCAGGGTGCGTGGCAGCGGCCGGGCGAGCACCGCGTCGAGCGCGTCGAGCGCTTCCCGTTCGGTGAGCGAGTACTGGGCCAGGCTCGCGCCGAGCGCCTGGTCGCCCACGGCGGCGGCGGTCGTCGCCCAGGTGTCCCAGTCGACGGCGAGCCGGCGGGTGGGGCCGTCGTGCGGGGCGTTGGCCCAGGCGTCCAGCACCGCGTTGGCCGCCGCGTAACCGGCGAAGGCGAGTCCGCCGAGGACCGACGACATCGAGGAGAAGAACACGCAGAACCGGGCCGGGTGGACGGCGAGCGCGGCGTCGAGGGCGCGGGCACCGCCGGCCTTGGCGGACAGGTGGGCGTCCCGCTGCTCGGGGCCGAGGTCGGACAGGGCGGCGAAGTGACGCGGGTCGGTGACGGCCGCCAGGTGGAACACCCCGTCGAGGCGGCCGTGCCGTTCCCGTACCCCGGCCAGCACGGTGGTCAGCGCCTCGGTGTCGGTCACGTCGACGGCGACGACCTCCACGCGGACGCCGCGTCCGCGCAGCGCCCGTACCCCTTCGATCCGGGCGCGCAGCGCGGTGGTGGTGGCGGGGTCGGCGAGCAGGGCGGGCCAGTCGGCCTCGTCGGGCAGGCCGGTGCGGCCGGCGAGCACCACGTGGACGCCCAACGCCCCGAGGTGTCCGGCGAGCAGCAGGCCGACCGGGCCGAGGCCGCCGGTGACCAGGCAGACGTCACCGGGGCCGAGGCGGACGGGCTCGGGGGTGCCGGCCTCGGTGACGGGGACGTACCCCTGGGTGAGGCGTACCCCGTCGCGCAGCGCCACCACGTGGTCGGGCACGTCGGCGGCGAGTTCGGCGAGGACGGCGCCGGCCAGGGCGTCCGGGTCGGGGGCGGAGACGTCGAGGGTGCGCACCGCGAGCGTGTCGTACTCCTGGGGGGCGACGAGCGCCGGGCCGAAGACGGCCGCGCGTTCGGGGACGACGCGGTCGCCGGGGAGCACGGCGCGGGCGTCCTCGGTCACCACGAGGACGTCGGCGGTGACCCCGGCGTCGCCCAACGCGGCGGTCAGCGCGCGCAGTTCGTCGAAGGCGCCGTCGCCGCTCCCGGCCAGGTGCACCACCGCGCCCGGGGCCGGGGCGTGTTCGAGCAGCGCGCGGTAGTCCTCCCCGGGGCGGGTGACCGTGGTCGCGCGGCCGTCGGCGGCCAGCCGGGCGGTGAGCGCCGTGACGGCCGGTCCGTCCTCGGCGGCGATCCACACCGGCCCGTCGGGGAGGCGTCCGCCGGCCGGCAGCGGGGCGGGGCTCCAGGCGGGGGCGAACAGCTCCGGGCCCGTGGTGTCGGCGGCCGGGCCCCCGGTGGTGACGGGGGCGGTACGGGCGGGGTCGGCGTCGATCCAGTAGCTCTGCCGTTGGAACGGGTAGTCCGGCGCCGTGGTGCGCCGCACGTCGCGGTCGCGCCGATAGGCGTCCCAGTCGACGGTGGCGCCGGTCAGCCAC
The DNA here is from genome assembly GCF_000240165.1 of Streptantibioticus cattleyicolor NRRL 8057 = DSM 46488. Lineage (NCBI taxonomy): Bacteria > Bacillati > Actinomycetota > Actinomycetes > Kitasatosporales > Streptomycetaceae > Streptantibioticus > Streptantibioticus cattleyicolor. Next base: position 1,465,031 of record NC_017585.1, on the reverse strand, counting down.
GCCTGGGCGACGGTGCGGGCGAGTACGGCGGTGCCGCTCGCCGGGTCGCCCTGCGCGGGCAGCGTCGGCAGCAGGAGCGGCCATTGCGGGCGCGGGCAGTCCGGGTGGTTGCGCGCCATCGCGCCCAGTGACTGTCCGGCGCCCAGTTCGATCAGCAGGTCCTCGCCGGTGAGCACCTCGCCGAGCATGTCGGCGAAGCGCACGGTGGAGCACATGTGGTCGCTCCAGTACGCCGGGTCGGCGAGCTGCCGTTCGGTGATCACCTTGCCGGTGACGTTCGACAGGTACGGGATGCGGGGCGGGCGCGGTTCCAGGTTGGCCCGCGCCCACGCGGTCAGTTCCGGCGCCGCCGGACGCAGCGTGGCGGAGTGGAAGGCGTGCGTGGTGCGCAGCTCCCGGCAGGGCACGTCGAGGGCGGCCAGCCGGGAGACGGTCCGCTCGACGGCGTCGGCCGGTCCGGACAGGACGGTGAAGCGGGGTCCGTTGACGGCGGCGACGTCGATCCCGGCGGCGCTCAACGGGCCCAGTTTGTCGGTGAGTTCGCCGACGGACAGGCCAACGGCGGTCATCACGCCGCCGGGCAGCCGGGCGATGAGCCGCGCGCGGGTGGCGACCAGGCCGGTGGCCTCGGCCGGGGTGAGGCTGCCGGACAGGCAGGCGGCGGCGAACTCGCCGACGCTGTAGCCGAGCAGGACGCGTGGCCGCAGCCCCCAGGACAGCAGCAGCCGGCCGAGGGCGTAGTCGAGCGCGAACACGGCCGGTTGCGCGATCTCGGTGGCGTCCTCGGCGGCGCGTTCCGGCGCCGGCGCCCCGCCGCGTCCCATCAGCCGGGCCAGGTCGGGGCCGCCGGACTCCCGCTCACCGAGCAGGAGTTCCTGGACCGGGTTCCGCCCGAGGTGGGCGGTGAACAGCTCGCCGCACTCGTCGAGCGCCTCGGCGAAGACGGGTTCCTCGGCGTGGATCTCGGCGGCCATCCCTCGGTAGTGCTCGCCGACACCGGCCAGCAGGAAGCCGACGGGGCGGTCGTCGCGGGTCTCGGCGCGGCCGAGCACCCGGTGGTCGCGGTCGTCGCCGAGGGCGCGTCCGGCGTCGGCGACGGAGTCCACCACGGTGGCCCGGCGGTGGCCGAAGAGGGCCCGGCCGGACTGGAGGGTGTGCGCCACATCGGCGAGCGTCCGGTCGTCGGGCGCGGCGGTGAGGGCGGCGCGCAGGCGCCCGGTGTAGGCGTCGGCGGCCGGTTCGGAGCGCGCCGACCAGACCATGACCTGGTGGCGGCGCGCAGGGAGCGGTCCGGCGGCGCGGGGCCGTGGTGCCTCCTCGACGATCACGTGGGCGTTGGTGCCGCCGATGCCGAAGGCGCTGACCCCGGCGCGGCGTGGCCGTTCGCCGCGTGGCCACGGGCGTTCCTCGCCGACCACGGTGATCCGCTCGCCGGAGGCGGCCAGTTGGGGGTTGGCCCGTTCGTGGTGGAGGGTGGCCGGGATGCGTTCGTGGTGCAGGGCGAGGGCGGTCTTGATCAGTCCGGTGACCCCGGCGGCGCGGTCGAGGTGGCCGAGGTTGGTCTTGACCGAGCCGATGCCGAGGCCGGTCACCTCGGGCACGTCGTAGACCCGCTGGATGGCGGCGATCTCGACGGCGTCGCCGAGCCGGGTGCCGGTGCCGTGCGCCTCGATGTAGTCGACGTCGGCCGGGCCGAGTCCGGCGGCGGCCAGCGCCTCGGCCATGACGCCGGCCTGGCCGCGTACCCCGGGTGCGGTGAAGCCGGCCTTGTCGGCGCCGTCGTTGCCGACCGCCCAGCCGCGGATCACGGCGTAGATCCGGTCGCCGTCGGCGAGGGCGTCCTCCAGCCGCCGCAGCGCGACCACGCCGACACCGCTGCCGACCGGGGTGCCCCGCGCGGCGGCGTCGAACGCCCGGCAGGTGCCGTCCGGCGAGGTCATGCCGGCTTCCTGGTGGAGGTAGCCGACCTCGTGCGGGACGTTGACCGACACCCCGCCGGCCAGCATCAGGTCGGCCTCGCCGCCGGCCAGGGCGGAGCACGCGGCGCAGACGGCGACCAGCGAGGTCGAGCAGTAGCTCTGCACGCTGAACGCGGGGCCGGTCAGGTCCAGGGCGTAGGCGACCCGGGTGGCCAGCGAGTCCTTGTCGTTGGCGAGGCCGACCTGCACCTCGCCGAAGGTGTCGGCCAGTTCGGGGCGGGTGAACAGGTTGTTGGTGAGGTAGGAGCTGAGCGCGGCGCCGGCCACCACGCCGATGCTCCCGTCGAAGCGGCCGGGGTCGACGGCCGCGTCCTCCAGCGCGTACCAGGCGTTCTCCAGGAACAGGCGTTGCTGCGGGTCGAGCACGGCGGCTTCGGAGGGCGGGTAGCCGAAGAAGCCGGCGTCGAAGCGGTCGATGCCGGTGAGCACGGAGCCGGCGCGTACGTAGGCGGGGTCGGCCAGGAGGTCCTCGGGGACGCCTGCGGCGCGTAGTCGGGCCTCGGTGAAGCGGGTGATGGTGTCGCGTCCGGCGGTGAGGTTGCGCCACAGGGCACGGACGCCCGAGGCGCCGGGGAAGCGGCCGGCCATGCCGACGAGGGCGATGTCGGTGCCGGCCTCGTCCTGCGGGGCGTCGTCGAGGGGCTGGTTCATCGGGCGTTCCTCCTGCGCTTGCTGGTCGAGGCGCCGGCCCGGGCTCGTCGGCGTCGGCCTCGGCCGGTGGCGTCGTCGGGGGCGGGCCGCCGGCCGGCCGGGGCGGGGTCGTCGCCGCCCGAGCCGTCGAGCAGCGTGGCGAGGTCGGCGATGGTGGGGTGTTCGAAGAGGGCGGCGGCGGGCAGTTCGGTGCCGGATTCGGCGCCGATGCGGGCGACGACGGCGAGGCCCACCAGTGACGTGCCGCCGAGTTCGAAGAACGGGTCGTGGACGCCGACGCCGTCGATGCCGAGGAGTTCCTCCCAGATCCGGGCCACCCGCCGCTCGGTGTCGGTGCGTGGCGGGCGGTGGGCGACCCGCAGGTCCGGCCGGGGGAAGCGGCGTTCGGGCGGGACGGCCGGGGCGGCGGCGCCGGGGTCGGCCGGTGCGCGCACGGTGGCCACGAAGTCGGGCAGCGGCTGGTTGAGCACGTAGATGTGCGGCGGTCCGGCGGCGAGGACGCTGCCGAGCGCGTCCAGCCCTTCCTCGTCGGTGAGGCCGTACTCGTCGCGGTGGCGGCGGGCCCGCTCCAGCGCGCCGGGGGCGGTCGCGTACGCCTGGGCCTGCCAGCGGTCGCGCTGCCAGGGGCCCCAGCCGACGGAGACCACGCGGGCCGCCGCCCGGCCGTCCTCGGCCTGGGCGAAGGCGTCGAGGAAGGCGTTGGCGGCGCCGTAGTCGCCCTCGCCGTGGCCGCCGACCGCGGTGACCAACGATGAGTAGAGCACGAGCAGTTCGGGCGGCTGGGCGCGGAGCGCGCGGGCGAGGCCCACGGTTCCGTGGATCTTGGGGGCGAGGACGCACAGCGCCTGCTCGCGGGTCCTGGTCTGGAGCAGGCCGCCGCCCGGTACGCCGGCCGCGTGGATCACCGCGTACGGCGGGCCGAGACGCGTCCGGACCTCGTCCAGCGCGCGGGCGGCCTGGGCGGGGTCGCCGATGTCGGCGCGTACGGTGAGCACGTCGGCGCCGGCGGCCCGCAGTTCCCTGACGGCCAGCAGGATCTCGCTGGTGCGGTCGGTGGCGGGGTGGCCGTCGATCCACCAGTCCCACAGTTCCTCGGCGGGGAGTTCGGAGCGGGCGATGAGGGCGAGTTTGGCGCCGGTGGGGGCGAGCCGGCGGGCGAGCGCCAGGCCGAGGCCGCCGGTGCCGCCGGTGATGGCGTACACCGCGCCGGGGCGCCAGACCACCTCGTCACGGACGCCCGGCAGCCGGACCTCGTCCGTCCCCGGCAGCCAGCGGCGGCCGCGGCGCCAGGCGCTGAGCAGCCCGGCGACGCCGTCGGGGCCGGCCGGGGTGTCGAGGGCGAACTCCCGGCGCAGTTGGGCGGCGCGGGTCGCGGGCGCCTCGGCGGGGTCGAGGTCGACGCAGCGGACCCGCAGCCTCGGGTACTCCACCACCACCGAGCGGCACAGGCCGGTGACGGCCGCCGCGAACGGCTCGACGCCTTCCCCGCCGAGCACGTCGTACGCGCCGGTCAGCGCGACCACCAGGTCGACGTGGCGCTGTGGCCAGAGCCGGCCGAGCGCCTGCACCAGCGCCAGCACGCTCAACACCCCGCCGTCGCACGCCGCGTCGGTGTCGTCGCCGGGGGCGGGCACCTGGTGGACGATACGCAGCGGTCCCTCGGCGGGGGCGTGGGCGAGCAGCAGGTCGGTGTAGTGCCCGGCGGTGCCGCCGCGCGGCAGCACGGTGCCGCCGAGGTGGCCGGCCGGCTCCTCGTCGCCGAAGACCACCGCCGCCGCGTCGTCCGGTGCCGTGGCGACGGCCACGGTGTCGTGCCGGCGCCAGGTCGGGGCGAGGAACCGCACCCCCCGCTCGCCGCCGCTCTCCGGTGCCGGGGCGGGACGGGCCCGCCGGGCGGCCGGCATCGGCCAGTAGCGGGCGCGTTGGAACGGGTAGCCGGGCAGCCGGGTGACGGTACGCGGCACGGGGTGGGCGGCGTCGAAGTCGACCGGGGCGCCGGCCTCCCACAGCCGGCCGAGCGCCGTCAGCCAGCTGCGGCGGTCCACCGGTCCGCCGTCGGACGGCAGCACGGTCACCGCGTCCTGTTCGGAGCCGGTGGTGACGACCACGCTGGCGTGGCGGGCGCACTCGGCCGCCGCCTCGGCGTACCGCGCGGTGCGGTCGCCGCCCGACCAGTAGCCCGGATCGCGGGCCTGGCGGGGGGTGAGCACGGCACCGGTGACCGGGGAGACCAGGGTGATCCGCGGTTCGGCCGGGGGCGCCACCGGTGCCGTCGGGTCGGCGGCCAGCGCCATGGCGTCGGCCGTGGAGAACACCCCGGCCAGGCAGGCCGCCACCAACTCGCCGACGCCGTGGCCGAGGAGGACCACGGGGGCCAGGCCGTACGTCTCCAGCAGCCGGGCGAACGCGTACCGGGACGCGAAGCCGGGGTGGGCGGCGCACTCGTCGTAGGCGGCGCGGTAGGCCGGTTCGGTCTCGTGGAGCCGGGTGAACGCCTCCGGCGGGGTGTCGGCGAGGACGAGGCCGACGCGGTGGGGCCGGGTGTCGGCGGTGGTCGCGGTGGCCGGGTCGAGGTCGCGCAGGGCGGTCGCGGCGTCGGCGGCGTCGGCCACGACCAGCGCCTTGCGCAGCGGGAACGCGGTGCGCCCGGTCTGGAGTCCGTGGGCGAGGTCGGCCGGTGGCAGGGCGCACGCGGCGAGCGAGGCGGCCAGCGCGCCGAGCGCCGGGGCGCCGACCGCGGACAGCGGCAGCAGGTGCGGCCCGGCGGGCGGCTCGGGGGCCGCCGCCGGTTCGGGTGCCTGCTCGACCACGAGGTGGATGTTGGTGCCGGACCAGCCGAACGAGCTGACCCCGGCCCTGCGTCGCGCCCCGGTGTCCGGGAACGGCGCTCCGCCGCCGGTGAGCGGGCGGACCGGACCGTCCAGCGCCACCAGGGAGTTGGGGGTGGTCAGGTGCAGGTTGCCGGGGAGCCGTCCGGTGCGCAGCGCCAGCACGGTCTTGACGAGTCCGGCCATGCCGGCGGCGGTCAGCAGGTGTCCGACGTTGGTCTTGACGGCGCCGACGAGCAGCGGCGACGTCGCGGGGCGGTCGCCGAACACCTCGGTGAGGGCGCCGATCTCGATGGCGTCCCCGAGGCTGGTGCCGGAGCCGTGCGCCTCCACGAAGCCGATGTCGGCGGGGGTCAGCCCGGCGTCGTCGAGCGCCTGGCGGACGACGGCGACCTGGGCGTGCTTGTTGGGCGCGGTGAGGCCGTTGCTGTGTCCGTCCTGGTTCATCGCCGTGCCGCGGACGACCGCGTGGACGGCCCGGTGCCGCCGGTCCGCGTCGTCGGCGCGCTGGAGGACGACGGCGCCGCCGCCCTCGCCCATGACGAAGCCGTCGGCGGCGGCGTCGAAGGTCTTGGTGCGTCCGTCGGCGGCGAGCATGCTCATCTTGCACGCCTGGACGAAGGCCCCCGGGTCGGTCAGCGCGGAGGCGGCGACCACCACGGCGGTCTCGCACTCGCCGCGCCGCAGGCTCTGCACGGCCAGGTGGACGGCGGTCAGCGCGGAGGAGCAGGCGGTGTCCACGGTCAGGCAGGGGCCGCGCAGGTCCAGGTGGTAGGCGATGCGTCCGGCGGCGGCGCTGGCGGACAGGCCGAGCCCGAAGTTGGGGTCGTCCAGGGCCGCCGGTCCTTCGGCGTCGATCTGGCGGTTCCCGTACTGCTGCGAGTCGCTCAGGCCCAGGAAGACGCCGGTGCGGCTGCCGCGCAGCCGGTCGGCCGGGAGGCCGGCGTCCTCCAGCGCCTCCCAGACCAGTTCCAGCGCGAGCCGGTGCTGCGGGTCCAGGCGCATCGCCTCCTGCGGGGAGTGGCCGAAGAACTCCGCGTCCCAGCCGGCGATGTCGCGCACGAGCGCGGCCTTGCGGGTGTACGCCTTGCCGGGCGCGCCGCGCCGGGGGTCGTAGAAGGCGTCCATCTCCCAGCGTTCGGACGGCACGTCGGTGGCCGCGTCGGCCCCGTCGAGCAGGTTGCGCCAGAACAGTGCGGGTGAGTCCGCGCCGCCGGGGAACCGGCAGCTCATGCCGATCACGGCCACGGGTGCCCCGGTGTCGGCCGGGCGCGTCGGGTACCCGGCCGGGGCGGGCTCCGGCAACTCGCCGGTCAGGTCGGCGTGGAGTTCGCGCGCGAGGGCCAGCGGGGTGGGGTGGTCGAAGACGAGGGTGGCCGGCAGGGTCAGTCCGGTGGCCCGGGAGAGCCGGTTGCGCAGTTCGACCCCGGTGAGCGAGTCGAAGCCCAGCTCGGTGAAGGGGCGGCCGACGTCGAGTGCGGAGGCGTCGGGGTGGCCGAGGGTCCGCGCGGTGTGTCCGGCGACGAGGTCGGTGATGTGCCGGGCCCGGTCGGCGAGGGGCAGCCCGGCGAGTGTGCGGCGCAGTTCGTCGGCGGTGCCGGCGGTGAGGCCGTCGTCGGCGGTGGCCCGGTGTACGGCGTCCGGGCGCAACGCCGAGAGCAGCGGCGGGAGTTGGGCGGTTCGGGGCAGGTCCAGTTTGACCGGCACGGCCAGCGGCCGGTTGTGGCGGAGTGCCGCGTCCCACAGGGCGGTGCCCTCGTCGGCGGTGATCGCGCCGACGCCCAGGCGGGCCAGCCGGGCGCGGTCGGTGTCGGCCATGGTGCCGGTCATGCCGCCGTCCTGTTCCCACAGGCCCCAGGCGAGCGAGATGCCGGGCAGTCCGGCGGCGCGGCGGCGGAGCACGATGGCGTCCACGGCGGCGTTGGCCGCGGCGTAGTTGCCCTGGCCGGCGCCGCCGAGGACGCCGGTGGCCGAGGAGTAGACGGCGAACAGGCCGAGGTCGAGGGGGCGGGAGAGTTCGTCGAGGTGACGGAGGGCGTCGGCCTTGACGGCCAGCACCCGGTCCAGCCGTTCGGGGGTGAGCGCGGTGATCACGCCGTCGTCGAGGAGGCCGGCGGTGTGCACGATGCCGCCGACGCGCCGCCCGGTGAGCAGCGCGGCGACCGCGTCCCGGTCGGTGACGTCGCACGCCAGCACCTCGACGGTGGCGCCGGCGGCGCGCAGTTCGGCGGCGAGCCGGTCGGCGCCGGGCGCGTCGGGGCCCCGGCGGGAGACGAGGACCAGGTGGCGGGCGCCGCCGGCGGCGAGGTGGCGGGCGAGCCGGGCGCCGAGGTCGCCGGTGCCGCCGGTGATCACCACCGCCGCCTCCGGGTCCGTCGGCGGGTCCACGGTGAGCACGATCTTGCCGGTGTGCCCGGCGCGGCCCATGAACCGGAACGCCTCGGGGGCGTCGCGTACGTCGAAGACGGTGGCCGGCAGCGGCGTGAGCGCACCGCGCTGGAACAACTCCATCAGCTCGGCGAAGATCCCGGCGAGCCGGTCGAACCCGGGGTCGAGCAGGTCGTACGAGCGGTACTCGACGTCGGTGCGGACGGCGGCGACCTGCTCGGGGCGGCGGATGTCCGTCTTGCCCATCTCCAGGAACCGGCCGCCGGGGGCGAGCACCCGCAGCGACGCGTCGACGAAGTCTCCGGCGAGCGAGTTGAGCACCACGTCCATGCCGTGGAACGCGGACGCGAAGTCCAGGGTGCGCGAGGAGGCGATGCGCTCGGCCGGCACGCCGAGCGCGCGGACCGCCGGCCACTTCGCGGGGCTCGCGGTGGCCCACACCTCGGCGCCGAAGTGGTGCGCCAGTTGCACCGCGGCCATGCCCACCCCGCCCGCGGCGGCGTGCACCAGCAGCTTCTCCCCCGCCTCCAGCCGGGTCAGGCCGCGCAGTCCGTAGTAGGCGGTCAGGAAGACCACCGGGACCGTGGCGGCCTGCACGTAGCTCCAGCCGTCCGGGATACGGGCCAGCCCGCGCCGGTCGGCGACGACCACCGGGCCGAAGGCCCCCGGGCACAGGCCGAACACCCGGTCGCCGGGGGCGAGGTCGTCGACCCCGGGGCCCACGTCGAGGACGACACCGGCCGCCTCGCCGCCGAGTCTGCCGACGTCACCGCCGACCATGCCCAGACCCACCACGACGTCACGGAAGTTGAGGCCGGCGGCGCGGACCGCGATACGCACGTGGCCCGGCGGCGTCGGGCCGTCCGCCTCGTCGCCCGGCATCCACGCCAGGTCGTCCACGGTGCCGCCGGAGCGCATCGCGATGCGCAGCGGGGCGGTCAACTCGACCGGGTGGATCGGCAGTTGTCCGGTCATCCGGGTCAGGCGGCCGGCGTGGACGGTGTCGCCGCGCATCGCGAGCTGGGGTTCGCCGGTGGCCGCCAGCGCGGCGAGGCGGTCCTCGGACAGTTCGGTGTCGGTGTCGGTGTCCACCGCGGTGATCCGGCCCGGGTGTTCCAGTTGCGCGCTGCGGATCAGGCCCCAGGCGGCGGCCTGGGCGGGGACGGCGTCCTCGCCGGGGCGGACGGAGACGGCGTGGCGGGTGACGACGGTCAGCGGGGTGTCGTCGGTCCGGGCCAGCCAGGCGTGGAGTCCGGCGAGGGTGGCGGCGGTGACCTCGCGGATGTCCTCGCCGTCCGGGACGCGCAGCACGCTCACCGCCGTCCGGTCGGCGGCCGGGGCCGGGGCGCACGGCGTCCACTCCAGGGTGTAGAGGTCGTCGGCGCGCGGCCGGGGGTCCAGCGCCCCGGCCGGCAGCGGACGCAGCGTCAGCGCGGCGACGGTCAGCACCGGCGAGCCGGCCGCGTCGGTGACGAGCAGCCGCACGCCACCGCCGTCCGCCGGGGTGACCCGGATCCGTACCCGGACCGCGCCGACGGCGTGCAGCCGGACCCCGGCCCAGGCGAACGGCAGCAGCGGGCCGTCGCCGCCGTCGAGCAGGTCGCCGAAGGCGGCGGCGTGCAGGCAGGCGTCGAGCAGCGCGGGGTGGATCCCGTACGCCCCGGCGTCGTCCCGCTGCGGTTCGGGCAGTTCGGCCTCGGCCAGGATCTCGCCGTCGCCGCGCCAGACGGTGCGCAGCCCTTGGAAGGCGGGGCCGTACGCCAGTCCGTGGGCGGCCAGCTCCGGGTACGCGTCCTCGGCGGTGGCCGTCACCGGCCCGGAGGGCGGCCAGGCGCCGGCCGGTTGGGATGTGGCGGGGGTGTCGGGGACTTCGGGGGCGAGGACGCCGGTGGCGTGGGCGGTCCACTCGGCGTCGTCGCGCAGGCGGGCGTAGACGGTGACCGGGCGCCGTCCTCCTTCGTCCGGCGGGTCGAGCACGACGCGCACCGGCACCACGGCCTCCACCGGCAGCGGTGCCTGGACGACCAGTTCGTCCAGCACGGGGCAGCCGGCCTGGTCCCCGGCGCGGATCACCATCTCGACCAGGGCGGCCCCGGGCAGCAGCACCCGGCCGGAGACACGGTGGTCGTCGAGCCACGGCTGCGCGGCGGTGGAGAGCCGTCCGCTGACCAGCGTCGCGCCGCCGCCGGGGACGTCGAGTACGGCGTCGAGCAGCGGATGGCCGACCACGCCGAGGCCGAGCGCGGCGGCGTCGGCCGAGCCGCCGGAGGAACGGGTCGCCCAGTAGCGTTGCCGCTGGAAGGCGTAGGTCGGCAGATCGGGCACCGGGTCGCCGGGCAGGAACGGGGCGAGGTCCACCGGGACGCCGGCGACGTGCAGGTGGGCCAGGGAGCGCAGGAAGCGCGGCAGTCCGCCGTCGTCGCGCCGGAGCGTTCCGGTGACCACGGGGACCGCGCCCGCCGAGGCGGCGGTGTCCTCGATGGCGCCGGTCAGCACGGGATGCGGGCTGACCTCGACGAAGCCGGTGAAGCCGCCGTCCAGCAGCCGCCGGGTGACCCGTTCGAAGTCGACCGGCTCACGCAGGTTGCGGAACCAATAGGCGGCGTCCAGGGCCGCCCCGTCGAGGAGGTCGCCGGTGGTCGCGGAGTAGAAGGCGATCTCGCCGTCGCGCGGGCGGATCCCGGCGAGTTCGGCCAGCAGCTCGTCCTCGACCGCGTCGACGTGCGCACAGTGGGAGGCGTAGTCGACCGGTACGCGCCGCGCCCTGACACCCTCGTCCTGACATACCGTCAGAAACACGGTGAGCGCGTCCTCGTCGCCGGAAACCACCGTGGCGGAAGGGCCGTTGACGGTGGCGACGCCGATCCGCCCGCCGTACGGCGCGAGGCGCGCGGCGACCTCCGCGGCCGGCAGCGCCACCGAGACCATGCCGCCCTTGCCGGAGATCCCCACCAGCAGGCGGCTGCGGACCGCGACGACCCGGGCGGCGTCCCCCAGGCTGAGCGCGCCGGCCACGCAGGCGGCGGCGATCTCGCCCTGGGAGTGGCCGGTGACCGCGTGCGGCACCACACCCGCCGAGCGCCACAGCGCGGCGAGCGCGACCATCACCGAGAAGAGCACCGGCTGCACCACGTCGACCCGCGTCAACTCCCCGGCACCGGCCGCCGCGTCGTCGAGCACGTCGAGGGGGCGCCGGTCCAGGTAGGGCGCGAGAGCGTCGTCGCATTCGGCGAGCCGGGCACGGAACACCTCGGAGGACTCGGCGAGGGCGAGCGCCATCCCGGCCCACTGCGAGCCCTGCCCGGGGAAGACGAAGACCGAGCGGCCGGTGGTGGCCGCCGCCTCCCCGGCCACCACCGCCGGGTGCTCCTCGCCCGCGGCGACGGCGGCCAGCCCGGCGAGCAGTTCGTCCCGGCCGGCCCCGAGCACGACCGCCCGGTGGGCCAGCGGCGTCCGGTGCGCGACGAGCGCGGCCCCGACCCCGGCCGGCCGGACACCGGGGCGCCCGGTGACGTATCCGGCCAGCCGGTCCGCCTGGGCCCGCAGCGCCGCGGCGGAGTGGCCCGACACCGCCCAGGGCACCACACCGACGGTTTCTTCGGGGGGTTCCGCGGCGGTCTCGTCGGGGGTTTCGGCGGCGGGCGGCTCCTCCAGGATGACGTGGGCGTTGGTGCCGGAGATACCGAACGACGACACGGCCGCCCGGCGGGCCCGCCCGGTGTGCGGCCACGGCCGGGCCGCGGTCACCAGCTCCACGGCGCCCGTGGACCAGTCCACCTGGGACGACGGGGTGCCCACGTGCAAGGTGGGCGGCACGGTCCCGGCCGCCATCGCCTGCACCATCTTGATCACCCCGGCCACCCCGGCCGCCGCCTGGGTGTGGCCGATGTTGGACTTGACCGACCCCAGCAGCAGCGGCCGGTCCGCCGGACGGTCCCGCCCGTAGGTGGCCAGCAGCGCCTGCGCCTCGATCGGATCACCCAGCCGCGTCCCCGTCCCGTGCGCCTCCACCACGTCCACGTCGGCGGGGGCCAACTCGCCCTGGGCGAGCGCCTGTCGGATCAGGCGCTGCTGCGACGGGCCGCTGGGCGCGGTGAGCCCGTTGGAGGCGCCGTCCTGGTTGACGGCGGAGGCGCGGAGCACGGCGAGCACCGGGTGCCCGTTGCGCCGGGCGTCCGAGAGGCGTTCGAGCAGCAGCAGACCGACGCCCTCGGACCAGCCGGTGCCGTCGGCGTCGTCCGAGAACGACTTGCACCGCCCGTCCGGCGACAGCCCGCGCTGACGGCTGAAGTCCACGAACGTGGTGGGCGTGGCCATCACCGTCACCCCGCCCGCCAGGGCCAGCGAGCACTCACCACCGCGCAGCGCCTGAGCCGCCAGGTGCAAGGTGACCAGCGACGACGAGCACGCCGTGTCCACCGAGACGGCCGGCCCCTCCAGACCCAGCACGTAGGAGATGCGCCCGGAGGCGATGCTGCCCGCGCTGCCGCTGCCCTGGTAGCCGTCGAGCGCCGCGAGGTCCACGGCGGCCCAGGCCGAGTAGTCGTGGTACATGATGCCGGTGAAGACACCGGTGCGGCTGCCGCGCAACCGGTCGGCCCGGATCCCCGCGCGTTCGAACGTCTCCCAGGCCACCTCCAGCAGCAGCCGTTGCTGCGGGTCCATGGCCTGCGCCTCACGCGGGTTGATGCCGAAGAGCCCGGCGTCGAACCGGTCGGCATCGGTCAGGAAACCGCCGTGCCGGGTGTACGACCGGCCGGCCGCCTCCGGGTCGGGGTCGTACAGCTCCGCGAGGTTCCAGCCCCGGTTGCCGGGGAACTCGGAGACCGCGTCGACACCGTCGGCGACCAGGCGCCACAGATCCTCGGGGGACGACACGCCGCCCGGGTAGCGGCACGCCATGGCGACGATCGCGATCGGCTCGGAGCCCTTGCGTTCCAGGTCGCGCACCTGGAGCCGGGTGCGGTGGAGTTCACCGCTGAGCCGGGTCAGGTAGTCGCGCAGTTTCCCGTTCTCGTCCACTGGTGTACCACTCGTTTCGTCAGATGCCGAGCTGGTCGTCGAGGAATTCGAAGAGTTCGTCGTCGGTGGAGGAGCGCAGCCGGTCGGTCACCTCCGCCGCGCCGCCGGCCTCCCGCTCGACGCCGCGCAGCAGCGCCCGGAGCCGTTCGGTGATCCGCGCCCGGCTGTCGTCGTGCCGGTCGGGCGCGCCGAGGAACTCCCCGACCGAAGTCAGCTCCCCCAGCACCCGTTCCACCAGTTCCGCCTCGCCGGGCACCAGCAGCGTGCCGAGGAAACGGGCGACCGCGAGCGGGGTGGCGTGGTCGAAGGTGAGCGTGGCCGGCAACGCCACCCCGGTGGCCCGGGTGAGCCGGTTGCGCAGGTCCACGGCGGCCAGCGAGTCGAACCCCGCCTCGGTGAACGGCCGGGTCACGTCGACCTGTCCGGGGTCGCCGTAGCCGAGCACCTGGGCGGTCTGCGCGGCCACCAGGTCCAGCAGCGCCTGCTCCCGTTCGGCCGGACGCGACATGGCGAGCCGGTCGCGCAGCCGTCCTGCGGTGGCGGCGTCGGGGCCCGCCGCGGTACGCCGCCGCGCCGGCGCCGGAACCAACGCCGACAGCAGCTCCGGTACCCGCCCGCCGCCGGCGACCTTCCGCAGGTCGAGCGCGACGGGCACCACCACCGCCCGGTCCTGGCCCAACGCCGCGTCCCACAACGCGAGTCCGTCCGCCGAGGTCAGCGCGTCCATGCCCTGGCGTGCCAGCCTGGCCCGTCCGGCGCCGCCGCCCATGCCGCCGGTGTCGTCCCACACCCCCCAGGCCAGCGAGATCCCGGCCCGCCCGGCCGCCCGGCGGCGCTCGATCAGCGCGTCGACGGCCGCGTTCGCCGCCGCGTAGTTGCCCTGCCCCGGCGCGCCGAGGATCCCGGCCGCCGAGGAGAACGCCACGAAGGGCGCGGCGTCGGGGCACAACTCGTCGAGGTGGCGCAGCGGTTCGACCTTCGGCGCCATCACGCGAGCGAGGCGGTCGGGGGTGAGTGTGTCCAGCGTGCCGTCGTCCAGGACGCCCGCCGCGTGGACCACCCCGGTGACGCCGTACCGTTCGACGATCCCGGCGAGCGCGTCGCAGTCGGTGACGTCGCAGGCCACGATGTCGACCGCCGCGAGCCGTCGGGTCAACTCGCCGGCGCCGGGGGCGTCCGGTCCGCGCCGCGAGGCGAGCACCACCCGCTCGGCCCCGCAGTCCAGCAGGTGTTCCGCGAAGAGCGCGCCAAGTCCGCCGGTGCCGCCGGTGACGAGGACGGTGCCGCCCACCGCCGGCCGGTCCGGCGTCTCCCCGGTGGGGACACGGACGAGACGTGGTGCCAGGAAATGGCCGTTCCGCAGGGCGAGTTGGGGTTCTCCGCCCGGCAGGGCACCGGGCAGTTCGGCCCCGGGTGCGAGGTCGACGAGGGTGATCCGCCCCGGGTTCTCGGCCTGGGCGCTGCGGGCCAGGCCCCAGGCGGCGGCCATCGCCGGATCCGGCTCCTCGACGGCCACTGCGCCGGTGGTGACCACGATCAGCGGACCGGTGGCCTCCCGCAGCCTGGCCAGCGCCCAGGTCGCCGCCTCCAGTGGGGAACCAGCCCGTGGAACCCGGCACACGGCGGCGCCCTCGGTGGCGACGGCTTCCGCCACGACCGGCACCCAGTCGACCGCGTAGAGATGGTCGGTGGCCCGTGGCGGCCGAAGCGCGCGCGCCTGCCGCAGGACCAGCGCGTCGACCGTGAGGACGGGCGCGCCGCCCGGGTCGGTGATCTTCAGTCGCCAACTGCCCTCTGCCGACTCGCCATTGGGTGTGAGAGTGACCCGTACGGTGGTGGCACCGACCGCGTGCAGGCGTACCCCCTGCCAGGTGAACGGGACGAGCACCTCGCCGCTGGTGCCGGTAGCCGTGGCCGCGCCGTGCAGGCAGGCGTCGAGCAGGGCGGGATGGATGCCGTATCCGTCCGCGACGGGGCCCCGCAGTTCCACCTCGGTGTAGGTGATGCCGTCACGGCGCCAGGCCGCGGTGAGACCCTGGAACAGGGCCCCGTACTCCAACCCACGCTCGGCGAGTTCCGGATAGAAGTCGTCGAGCGGCACCGGCTCGGCCCCGTCCGGCGGCCACGCGCCGCTCCCGTCCGACGCCACGGAACCGGTCGTGCCGGGGGCGAGCGTTCCGGTGGCGTGTGTCGTCCACCGTTCCCCGTCCCGGGTGAGAACGGTGACCGTACGCGTCCCCTCCGCCCCCGCCGGGTCCACCACGATCCGCACGGTGGCCGGCAACGGGACGGCATCGTGGATGACGAGTTCGTCCAGCACCGGGCACCCCACCCGGTCCCCGGCGGCGACACACAACTCCACCAACGCCGTCCCCGGCAGGATCACCCGACCGAAGACCCGGTGCTCCGCCAGCCACGGCTGATCGGCCACCGTCATCCGCCCGGTGAGCACCAACGCCCCCGACGTCGGAACCTCCACTGCCGCCCCGAGCAACGGATGCGCGGCCCCCTCCACCCCTGCCGCCGCCACGTCCGAACGACGCCCCGGTGTCAGCCAGTAGTGGCGGTGCTGGAACGCGTACGTGGGCAGGTCCACGTGGTGTGCTCCGGTGCCGTCGAAGACCGATGTCCAGGTGACATCACGGCCCCATTGCCACACCGTGGCGACGGCGCTGAGGAGTGTGGCTGTCTCGGAACGGTCCCGGCGCAGCCCCGCGACGACTGGGGTTTCGCCGAACAGGGCGCTGAGGACGGCGTCCGGGCCGAGTTCGAGGACACCGTCGGCCCGCAGCGATGAGGTGTTGTCGTGGAAGAGCACTGCGGAGCGCACGTGGCGGACCCAGTAGTCGGGGTCGGTCCATTCGTCGCTGACCTGGCCGCCGGTGACGTTGGAGACGCCGGGGAGGGTGGGCTGATGGAACTCGACCTCACGCAGTGCCTCGGCGAACGGGGCCAGCATCGGTTCCATCAGGCGTGAGTGGAAGGCGTGGCTGACGCGCAGCCGTTTGGTCTTGACGGTGCTGTCGAGCCCGGCGAGGAACGCCTCGATCTCGGCTTCGGTGCCGGAAACGACCGTGGACGACGGCCCGTTGACCGCCGCAACCTCGATGCCTTTGATGTCCTCCGCCGGCAGCCCGACCGCCGCCATCGCCCCACCTGACGGCAACCCCTGCATCAACCGCGCCCGCGCCGCCACCACCCGGCACGCGTCCGCCAACGACCACACGCCCGCCACATAGGCCGCCGTCAGCTCACCGACGGAATGGCCACCCACCACATCCGCCGACACACCCCATGAGGTGACCAGCTTCCACAACGCCACTTCCAACGTGAACAACGCCGCCTGCGCATAACCCGTGTCATCCAGGCCAGACCGCCCGCCGAACATCACCTCCTTCAGCGGATGAGCGAACC
This sequence comes from Streptantibioticus cattleyicolor NRRL 8057 = DSM 46488, assembly GCF_000240165.1. Classification (NCBI taxonomy): domain Bacteria; kingdom Bacillati; phylum Actinomycetota; class Actinomycetes; order Kitasatosporales; family Streptomycetaceae; genus Streptantibioticus; species Streptantibioticus cattleyicolor. Next base: position 1,448,749 of record NC_017585.1, on the reverse strand, counting down.
CCAGATGCCGGTCCAGTTCATCGGCCACCTCATCCACCGCTGCCGCGAACACCGGGAACGTGTCGTACAACTCCCGCCCGACGCCAGGGCGTTGCGATCCCTGTCCGGTGAACACCACCGCCAGGCGCCCCACCACCGGCGCTTCCGCGTCGATCTGGAAACCGCTGCCGAACGACACCGCACGGCACCGCAACGCCGCCCGACCCGCCGCCAGCGAAAACCCCACATCCAGCGGAGACGCTTGCTCCGGCACCTGGACAAGCCGTTCGATCTGCTGCTTCAACGCGGCCGGCGAATCACCCGACACCACCCACGGGACCACCGGCAACACCACGGACGCCGTATCGGCTGGCGCCGCAGCCGGTGGTGCCGCCTCCACAATCACGTGCGCGTTGGTGCCGGAGATACCGAACGACGACACCGCCGCGCGGCGCTGCCGTCCGGTATCCGGCCACGGCCGTGCCTCGGTCACCAACTCCACCGCGCCCGACGACCAGTCGACCTGGGACGACGGCGCACCCACATGCAACGACGGCGGCACCACACCCGCCTCCATCGCCATCACCATCTTGATCACACCAGCCACACCCGCCGCCGCCTGCGCATGACCGATGTTCGACTTCACCGACCCCAACAACAACGGCCGGTCCGCTGCACGGTCCCGCCCATAGGTAGCCAGTAGTGCCTGGGCCTCGATCGGGTCACCCAGCCGCGTGCCCGTACCGTGTCCCTCCACCACATCCACATCCGCTGACGACAGCCCACCCTGCGCCAACGCCTGACGAATCACCCGCTGCTGCGACGGACCGTTCGGCGCCGTCAGCCCGTTCGACGCACCATCCTGGTTGACCGCCGACCCACGCACCACCGCCAACACCCGATGCCCGTGACATTCCGCATCGGAAAGCCGCTCCAACAGCAGCAATCCGACACCCTCACCCCACCCCACACCATCGGCCGCGTCCGAGAACGACTTGCACCGCCCGTCCACCGACAGACCACGCTGCCGCGCGAACTCCACGAAGATCAACGGCGTCGCCATCACCGTCACCCCACCCGCCAACGCCAGCGAGCACTCACCGTTGCGGAGCGCCTGCGCCGCCAGATGCAGCGCCACCAACGACGACGAACACGCCGTGTCCACCGACACGGCCGGCCCCTCCAACCCGAACACGTACGACAACCGCCCGGACAGCACGCTGCCGGAGACACCGGTGGCCACGTAGCCCTCGACCTCCTCGGAGACCGACCCCGCCGAGGGCGCGTAGTCGTGGTACATGACCCCCGCGAAGACACCGGTGCGGCTGCCGCGCAACGAGAAGGGGTCGAGCCCGGCCCGCTCGAACGTCTCCCACGCCGTCTCCACCAGCAACCGCTGCTGCGGATCCATCGCCAACGCCTCACGCGGCGAGATACCGAACAACTCCGCGTCGAACTCCCCGGCACCCGGCAGAAAACCGCCTTCGCGGGTGTACGTACGGCCGAACGCGTCCGGGTCGGGGTCGTACAGCGCGTCGAGGTCCCAGCCCCGGTCGACCGGGAACCCCGACACACCATCCCGCCCCTCCGACACCAGACGCCACAACTCCTCCGGCGACCCCACACCACCCGGATAACGGCAGGCCATCCCCACGATCGCGATCGGCTCGTCCGTGGTGCCGGTGACCACTGGTGTCGTGGCGCGGGGCTCTTCGGCGCCGGTGGCCTCGGCGAGCAGGAAGCGGGCGATCGCCTCCGGGGACGGGTGGTCGAAGGTGAGCGTGGCGGGCAGCGACAGTCCCGTGGTCCTGGCGAGCCGGTTGCGCAACTCGACGGCGGCCAGCGAGTCGAAACCGAGCTGGGTGAACGGGCGCCCGGGGTCGATCCGCGTCCGGTCCTCGTGGCCGAGCACCTGGGCGGTGTGGTCGAGCACGGTGTCCAACGCATACCGCTCACGGCCGCTGCCGGGCAACCGCCACGCACCGGCGGACTCCGGGGTCCGCCGCACGGCCACCGGCTCCCGGCGCAGCGCGGCGAACAACGGCAGGCGCGGCAACGCCCGCGTACGCAGATCCGCCGGCACCACCACGGCGCGGTCCTGGCCGAGGGCGGCGTCCCACAACGCGAGCCCGGCGTCGTCGGTGAGCGCGGCCATCCCGAGACGGGCGGCGCGTTCCCGGTCGGCTGAGCCTCCCATACCCGTTCCCCACAGCCCCCAGGCCAGGGAGACCCCGGCGGCGCCCCGGGCGCGGCGGCTCTGGATCACCGCGTCGACGGCGGCGTTGGCCGACGCGTAACCGCCCTGGCCCGGGTTGCCGAAGACACCGGCGCTCGACGAGAACGCCACGAACAGTTCCGCGTCGGGGCACAACGCGTCCAGGTGCCGCAGCGCCTCCACCTTGGGCGCGAGAACCCGCTCCAGCCGCTCAGGGGTCAACGTCCCGATCACACCGTCGTCGAGCACGCCCGCCGCGTGCACCACACCGGTGACGCCGTAACGGCCGACCACCTCGGCGAGCGCGTCCCGGTCGGTGACGTCGCAGGCGACTACCTCGATCCCGGGCAGGCGTCCGGCCTGCTCGGCGGCGCCGACGGCGTCCGGGCCCCGCCGGGACGCGAGCACGACCCGTTCGGCCCCGGCCGCCAGCAGCCGTTCGGCGAACAGCAGCCCGAGCCCGCCGGTGCCGCCAGTCAGCAACACGGTCCCGGTGACGGCGGCCGACGCGGAGTCGGCGGCGGGCAACCGCACCAGGCGTGGCACCAACACTTCGTCCCGTACGGCGAGTTGTGGCTCTCCGACGGGCAAGGACGAAGGCAGGGCCGTTTCCGACGCGAGGTCGACCAGGACGAGGCGGCCCGGATCCTCGGCCTGCGCGCTGCGAACCAGGCCCCAGACGGCCGCCATGGCCGGATCGGCGGGCTCGGCGGGATCCGTGGCCACGGCACCACGGGTGACCAGGACGAGCGGGCCTTCGGTGTCGCGTATCCGGTCGAGCGTCCAACTGGTAGACTTCAGCGGCGAGTTGTCACGGGGCACCTCGTACACGACGCCCTCCGGCAGCGCCGTGGTCGCGCCGGTGGCCGGCTGCCAGTCCACGCCGTACAAGGCACCGGAACGGGAAGCGCGCGCCGGCCGCACCCGCAGGGAGGCCACCGAGAGCACCGGGGCCCCGGTGGTGTCGGTGACGGCGAGCCGGGTCGCGTTGGTGTCGGTCGCGGTGAGCACGGCCCGCACGTGGGTGGCCCCGCTGGCGTGCAGGGCGACGCCGTTCCACGCGAACGGCACCAGAGGCTCGTCGGTGTCGGTGGCCGCGGCGTGCAGGCAGGCGTCGAGCAGCGCGGGATGGATGCCGTATCCGTCCGCGACGGGGCCCCGCAGTTCGACCTCGGCGTAGGTGATGCCATCACGGCGCCAGGCAGCGGTCAGCCCCTGGAACGCCGGCCCGTAGTCCAGGCCCCGCTCGGCGAGATCCCGGTACAAGTCATCGAGCGCCAACGGCTCCGCACCGGCGGGCGGCCACGCGTCCATCGGCACCGGCGGGTCAACGGGGCCGCTGCTCAGAACCCCGGTGGCATGGGTCGTCCACTCGTCACCGTCGCGGGTGTGGAGCGCCACGCCACGGCGGCCATCGGCGTCCGGCGGGTCGACCACCATCTCCATCGTGGCGGGTACGCGGATCGGCGTCTGCACCACCAACTCGTCCACCACCGGGCACCCCACCCGCTCCCCCACGGCGACACACAACTCCACCATGGCGGTACCCGGCAGGATTGCCTCATCCATCACCCGGTGCTCCGCGAGCCACGGCTGCTCGGCCGGCACCGCACGAGCCGTGAACACGCTCACACCCGTCGACGGCACTTCAGCCAGCGCCGTCACCATCGGATGGCCGAGATCGGCAGTCGTCCGGGAAGCGAACGGCAACCAGTAGTTGCGGTGTTGGAACGCGTACGTGGGCAGGTCCACGTGGTGTGCTCCGGTGCCATCGAAGACCGATGTCCAGGTGACATCGCGGCCCCATTGCCACACCGTGGCGACGGCGCTGAGAAGTGTGGCCGTCTCGGGACGGTCCCGACGCAATGCCGCGACGGCCGGGGTTTCGCCGAACAGGGCGCTGAGGACGGCGTCCGGGCCGAGTTCGAGGACACCGTCGGCCCGCAGCGATGAGGTGTTGTCGTGGAAGAGCACTGCGGAGCGCACGTGGCGGACCCAGTAGTCGGGGTCGGTCCATTCGTCGCTGACCTGGCTGCCGGTGACGTTGGAGACGCCGGGGAGGGTGGGCTGATGGAACTCGACCTCACGCAGTGCCTCGGCGAACGGTTCCAGCATCGGTTCCATCAGGCGTGAGTGGAAGGCGTGGCTGACGCGCAGCCGTTTGGTCTTGACGGTGCTGTCGAGCCCGGCGAGGAACGCCTCGATCTCGGCTTCGGTGCCGGAAACAACCGTGGACGAGGGCCCGTTGACCGCCGCGACCTCGATCCCTCGCACCTCGTCAGCGGCGAGCGCGACCGCCGCCATCGCCCCGCCCGACGGCAACCCCTGCATCAACCGCGCCCGCGCCGCCACCACCCGGCACGCGTCCGCCAACGACCACACGCCTGCCACATAGGCCGCCGTCAGCTCACCAACGGAATGGCCACCCACCACATCCGCCGACACGCCCCACGAGGTGACCAGCTTCCACAACGCCACTTCCAGCGTGAACAACGCCGCCTGCGCATAGCCCGTGCCATCCAGGCCAGTCCCCTCGCCGAACATCACCTCGTTCAGCGGATGATCGAACCCGAGATGCCGGTCCAGTTCACCGGACACCTCATTCACCGCAGCCGCGAACACCGGGAACGTGTCGTACAACTCCCGCCCGACGCCAGGGCGTTGCGATCCCTGTCCGGTGAACACCACCGCCAGCCGCCCCACCACCGGCGCTTCCGCGTCGATCTGGAAACCGCTGCCGAACGACACCGCCCGGCACCGCAACGCCGCCCGACCCGCCGCCAGCGAAAACCCCACATCCAGCCGAGACACGGTCTCCGGGACCTGATCAAGCCGTTCGATCTGCTGCTTCAACGCGGCCGGCGAATCACCCGACACCACCCACGGGACCACCGGCAACACCACAGACGCCGGTGCCACCGATTCCGCAACCGGCGGAGCCCCCTCCACAATCACATGCGCATTCGTCCCCGAAATACCGAACGACGACACCGCCGCGCGGCGCTGCCGTCCGGTATCCGGCCACGGCCGTGCCTCGGTCACCAACTCCACCGCGCCCGACGACCAGTCCACCTGGGACGACGGCGCACCCACATGCAACGACGGCGGCACCACACCCGCCTCCATCGCCATCACCATCTTGATCACACCAGCCACACCCGCCGCCGCCTGCGCATGACCGATGTTCGACTTCACCGACCCCAACAACAACGGCCGGTCTCCGGGCCGATCACGACCATAGGTAGCCAGCAACGCCTGGGCCTCGATCGGATCACCCAACCGCGTCCCCGTCCCGTGCCCCTCCACCACATCCACATCCGCCGACGACAGCCCACCCTGCGCCAACGCCTGACGAATCACCCGCTGCTGCGACGGACCATTCGGCGCCGTCAACCCGTTCGACGCACCATCCTGGTTCACCGCCGACCCACGCACCACCGCCAACACCCGACGACCACGACGCACCGCATCGGAAAGCCGCTCCAACAGCAGCAATCCGACACCCTCACCCCACCCCACACCATCGGCCGCGTCCGAGAACGACTTGCACCGCCCGTCCACCGACAGACCACGCTGCCGCGCGAACTCCACGAAGATCAACGGCGTCGCCATCACCGTCACCCCACCCGCCAACGCCAGCGAGCACTCACCGTTGCGGAGCGCCTGCGCCGCCAGATGCAGCGCCACCAACGACGACGAACACGCCGTGTCCACCGACACGGCCGGCCCCTCCAACCCGAACACGTACGACAACCGCCCCGAGGCCACGCTCAACGTGGTACCGGTCATCACGTGGCCCTCGACCGGGGCCGCGGCGAAGACCCCCGGCACGCCGTAGTTCTGGCTGGTGATCCCCGCGAAGACACCGGTGCGGCTGCCGCGCAACGACAACGGATCGAGCCCGGCCCGCTCGAACGTCTCCCACGCCGTCTCCACCAGCAACCGCTGCTGCGGATCCATCGCCAACGCCTCACGCGGCGAGATACCGAACAACTCCGCGTCGAACTCCCCGGCACCCGGCAGAAAACCGCCCTGCGTGGTGTAGGCGTGCCCGGGGGTGTCGGGGTCGGGGTCGTAGAGCGCGTCGAGGTCCCAGCCCCGGTCGACCGGGAACCCCGACACACCGTCCCGCCCCTCCGACACCAGACGCCACAACTCCTCCGGCGACCCCATACCACCCGGATAACGGCAGGCCATCCCCACGATCGCGATCGGCTCGCCGTCCTTGGTCTCGGCCTCGTGCAGGCGGCGGCGCAGGTCGCGGATCTCGATCGTGGAGCGCTTGAGGTAGTCCAGGTACTTCTGGTCGTCCGACACTTGCCCTCGATTCCGTGACTGGACGAGTGGTGGTGATCCGGGACTGGAGGAGTGTGAGGGGCAGGGTTTCAGGCGCTGCCGAGTTCCTTGTCGAGCAGTGCCAGCAACTCGCCCGCCGAGGCGTCGTTCACGTCGTCGGCGGAGGCGCCACCAGGGCGCCGCTCGGTCCAGCGGTACAACAGGCGCCGCAGGGCGGACTCGATCTCGCCGTGGTCGGTCTCGGCCAGGTCGGCTTCGGCCAGCATGGTCTCCAGGCCGGCGAGCGTGTCGGCGACGTTCCGCCGTCCGTCCTCGTCGGCCGTCAGCAGACCGTACAGGTGGTCCGCGACCGCGGCGGGGGTCGGGTGGTCGAAGGTCAGGGTGGCGGGCAGGGGCAGCCCGGTGGTGCGCGAGAGCAGGTTGCGCAGTTCGACGGAGGTCAGCGAGTCGAAGCCGAGGTCGGTGAAGGGACGTCGGGCGTCCAGGTCGGTACCGTCGGTATGGCCGAGGACGCGGGCCGCGTGGTCGGTGACGACGCGTGTGACGTATCGGGGACGGTCGGCGGAAGGCACGGTGCGCAGCCGGGCCCGCAGGTCTTCACGGCCCACCGGTGTCCGCTCGGCGCGGCGGCGGGTGGTGGTGCCGGGGGCCAGGCCGGAGAAGAGCCGCGGTAGGTTCTCGGCGCGCGTGAGGTCGAATCGTACGGGCAGCATGAGGGGCCTGTTGTGGGTGAGGGCGGTGTCCCACAGCGCCATGCCGGTGGGGCCGTCGATCGCCGCGGCGCCCCGGCGGGCCATCCGTGCGAGGTCGGCCGCCGTGAGCCCGCCGGCCATACCACCGGGCCGGTCCCAGAGCCCCCAGGCCAGCGACATCCCGGGCAGCCCGGCGGCACGGCGGCGCCGTACGATCGCGTCCATCGCGGCGTTGGCCGCGGCGTAGTTGCCCTGGCCGGGTCCGCCGAGCACACCGCTGGCGGAGGAGAACACCGCGAACAGGCCGAGGTCCAGGTCACGCGAGAACTCGTCGAGATGTGCCACCGCGTCCACCTTGGCGCACAGCACCCGGTCGATCCGTTGCGGCGTGAGCGCGCCGATCAGCCCGTCGTCGAGCAGGCCCGAGGTGTGCACGATGCCGGTGATGCGCCGTCCGGCGAGCAGAGCGGCCACCGCGTCGCGGTCGGAGACGTCGCACGCCTCGATCTCGGCGGTGGCCCCGGCCGCCGCCAACGCCTCGCGCAGTTCGGCGGCGCCCGGTGCTCGCGGTCCGCGCCGTGACACCAACAGCAGCCTGCGGTATCCGGATTCGGCCAGGTGCCGGGCGAGCAGGCCGCCCAGGTCGCCCGTTCCGCCGGTGATGAGAACGGTGCCGTCCGGGTCGGCCGGTGGATCGACGGTCAGCACGATCTTGCCGGTGTGCCGCCCCTGGCTCACGTGGCGGAACGCCTCGGGTGCCTGTCGTACGTCGAACGTCGTCACCGGCAGCGGAGGCAGATATCCCTCCGCGATCAACGCGCGCACCGATGCCAACAGGTCGCCGATCCGTTCCGGCGGCTGGTCCAGCAGGTCGAACGCCCGGTAGTCGATGTCGTCGCGGACGGCGGCGACCTGCTCGGGGGCACGGATGTCCGTCTTGCCGATTTCGAGGAACGTTCCGCCGGGACGCAGCAGTCTCAGCGAGGCGTCGACGAACTCCCCGGTCAGCGAGTTGAGTACGACGTCGAAGTCGTCCGGGAACATCTCCGCGAAGTCCAGGTCACGCGATCCGGCGAGGTGGTCGTCCTCGAAGCCGGCCTCACGCAGCACCGGCCACTTCGTCGGGTGCGCGGTGCCGTACACCTCCGCGCCCAGGTGCCGGGCGAGCTGGGTGGCGGCCATGCCGACCCCACCGGCGGCGGCGTGCACCAGGACCTTCTGTCCGGGCTTCACACGAGCGAGTTCGACGAGCCCGTGGTAGGCCGTCAGGCACACGATGGGCGCCGCCGCGGCCTGCGGATACGACAGACCCGCGGGCATCCGTACCCAGGTGCGCCGGTCGGCGACGAGCACCGGGCCGAACGCCCCCTGGGTCATACCCATCACCCGGTCGCCGGGGGCGAGGTCGGTCACGGCGGAGCCGACGTCCAGCACGGTGCCCGCGGCCTCGCCGCCGAGCCGTCCGACGTCACCCGGGACGAGACCGAGGCCGGTCATGACGTCACGGAAGTTGAGGCCGGCCGCGCGGACGGCGACGCGGATCTCGTCGGGCCCCAGGTCACCGTCGGATTCCGGTGCGGGCAGCCAGGCCAGGTCGTCCAGGCTGCCGGCGCCGCGCATGCCGACACGGACGGGACCGGCCAGCGCGGCGGGGGCGATGGGCAGGTCCGTGTGGTCGTCCATACGCGCCAGCCGCGGCGCGAAGACACCGTACGCACGCACCGCGAGCTGCGGCTCACCGGTGGCGGCCAGCGCCTCCAACAGCCCGTCGTCCACGGCGACCCCGGGGCCCACGTCGACCAGGACGATCCGCCGGGGCGTCTCCGTCTGGGCGCTGGCCCCCAGGGCCCACGCGGCTGCCGCGGCCGGATCCACCACGTCTTGCGGGTAGGCGCCCACAGCGTTCCGGCCGAGCACCACCAACGCGGAGTCGTCCGGGCCCGGTGTGCCGAGGTGCCGTTGAAGCTCGGCGAGCAACGCGTGGCAGACCCGATGCACCACCTCGGGCCCGTACCCCTCGGCGGCAGCCACCCGCACCACCTCGACCCCGGCCCCGGCGCCGGCGGCCGGCACCTCGACCGGAACCCAGTCGACGCGGTACAGGTCGTCCCCTCCCCCGGCGGCGGCCGGGACGGGCGCGGTGAACGGGCGGCCCGCCAACTCGTCCGCCGTGAGAACGGGTTCCCCCCCCGGATCGGTGACCAGCAGCCGCCAACTGTGCCCGCCCGCCCCGCTGGTGGGCGTGAGCGTCGCCCGTACGGCGGTGGCGCCCACCGCGTGCAGACGGACCCGCTTCCAGCTGAACGGAACGACGACCTCGCCATCCGCCTCGCTGACGCTCCGCAGAGCGGCGGCGTGCAACACCGCGTCGAACAGCGCGGGATGGATGCCATAGCCGTCACACGCCACGTCGTCCAACCGCGCCTCCGCGTACACCTCACCCGTCCCACCACCGGCCCAGACGGCGGTCAACCCCTGGAAAGCCGGCCCGTAGTCGAGCCCCGCGGCGGCCAGACGGCCGTACGCGTCGGACACGTCGAGCCCTTCGGCGCCGGCGGGGGGCCAACTCGGGGGCGGTGCCTTCTCGGCGACCGGTTCCGCACACTCCGGCGCGATGGTTCCGGTGGCGTGGGTCGTCCACCGTTCCCCGTCGCGGGTGAGAACGGTGACCGTACGCGTCCCCTCCGCCCCCGCCGGATCCACCACGATCCGCACGGTGGCCGGCAACGGGACGGCATCGTGGATCACCAGTTCGTCCAGCACCGGACACCCCACCCGGTCCCCGGCGGCGACACACAACTCCACCAACGCCGTCCCCGGCAGGATCACCCTGCCGAAGACCCGGTGCTCCGCCAGCCACGGCTGATCGGCCACCGTCATCCGTCCGGTCAGCACCAACGCCCCCGACGTCGGAACCTCCACGGCCGCGGCGAGCAACGGGTGGCCGGCCCCCTCGACTCCGGCCGCAGCCACGCTCGATCCGTACACCGCGGCCGGCCAGTAACGACGGCGCTGGAACGCGTACGTGGGCAACTCCACCATGCGTGCTCCGGTGCTGTCGAACATCGACGCCCAGGACACATCACGACCCCATCGCCATACCGTGCCCACGGCGCTGAGGAGCGTCGCCACCTCAGGACGGTCCCGCCGCAACGCCGTGGCGGCCGGGGTTTCGCCGAACAGGGCGCTGAGGACGGCGTCCGGACCCAGTTCCAGCACGCCGTCGGCCCGCATCGCCGATGTGTCGTGGTGGAAGAGCACGGCAGAACGTACGTGACGGACCCAGTAGTCGGGATCGGTCCACTCGCCGTCCACGGCCTCACCGGTCACGTTGGACACGCCCGGCAGCATCGGTTGGCGGAATTCCACCTCACGCAGTGCCTCGGCGAACGGGGCCAGCATCGGTTCCATCAGGCGTGAGTGGAAGGCGTGGCTGACGCGGAGCCGTTTGGTCTTGACGGTGCTGTCGAGCCCGGCGAGGAACGCCTCGATCTCGGCTTCGGTGCCGGAAACGACCGTGGACGACGGCCCGTTGACCGCCGCCACCTCGATCCCCCGCACCTCGTCAGCGGCGAGCCCGACCGCCGCCATCGCCCCACCCGACGGCAACCCCTGCATCAACCGCGCCCGCGCCGCCACCACCCGGCACGCATCCGCCAACGACCACACACCCGCCACATACGCCGCCGTCAACTCACCAACGGAATGGCCACCCACCACATCCGCCGACACACCCCACGACGTGACCAACTCCCACAACGCCACTTCCAACGTGAACAACGCCGCCTGCGCATAGCCTGTGTCATCCAGGCCAGTCCGCCCGCCGAACATCACCTCCTTCAGCGGATGATCGAACCCCAGATGCCGGTCCAGTTCATCGGCCACCTCATCCACCGCTGCCGCGAACACCGGGAACGTGTCGTACAACTCCCGCCCAGCGCCCACACGCTGCGACCCCTGACCGGTGAACACCACCCCCAAACGCCGCACCACCGGCGCTTCCCCGTCGACCTGGAAACCTCCGCCGAACGACACCGCACGGCACCGCAACGCCGCCCGACCCGCCGCCAGCGAAAACCCCACATCCAGCCGAGACACGTTCTCCGGAACCTGATCAAGCCGTTCGATCTGCTGCTTCAACGCGGCCGGCGAATCACCCGACACCACCCACGGCACCACCGGCAACACCACGGACGCCGTACCGGAGGGCGCCGCAACCGGCGGCGCCCCCTCCACAATCACATGCGCATTCGTCCCCGAAATACCGAACGACGACACCGCCGCCCGACGCGCATGCCCCACCTCCGGCCACGGCCGCGCCTCCGTCACCAACTCCACCGCACCCGACGACCAATCCACCTGCGACGACGGCGCACCCACATGCAACGACGGCGGCACCACACCCGCCCCCATCGCCATCACCATCTTGATCACACCAGCCACACCCGCCGCCGCCTGCGCATGACCGATGTTCGACTTCACCGACCCCAACAACAACGGCCGATCCGCCGCGCGGTCCCGCCCATACGTAGCCAGCAACGCCTGCGCCTCGATCGGATCACCCAGCCGCGTCCCCGTCCCGTGCCCCTCCACCACATCCACATCCGCCGACGACAGCCCACCCCGCGCCAACGCCTGACGAATCACCCGCTGCTGCGACGGACCGTTCGGCGCCGTCAGCCCGTTCGACGCACCATCCTGATTCACCGCCGACCCACGCACCACCGCCAACACCCGACGACCACGACGCACCGCATCGGAAAGCCGCTCCAACAACAACAGGCCGACACCCTCACCCCAACCGGCGCCGTCGGCGTCGTCGGAGAAGGACTTGCAGACGCCGTCGGCCGAGAGCACCCGCTGCCGGGCGAACTCCACGAGGATCGACGGGTAGGTCATCACCGTCACCCCACCGGCCAGGGCCAGGGAGCACTCGCCGTTGCGGAGCGCCTGCGCGGCCAGGTGGACCGCCACGAGCGAGGAGGAGCAGGCGGTGTCGACGGTGACGGCGGGGCCGGCCAGGCCGAGCAGGTAGGAGATGCGGCCGGAGGCCACGCTGGCCGCGCCGCCGATGCCGATGGAGCCGTCCAGCGTGGTCGGGTTGAGGTTTCCGGCGCTGTCGTAGTGGTGGTACATCATGCCCGCGTACACGCCGGTGTCGCTGCCGGCCAGCGAGTGGGGGTCGATGCCGGCGTGCTCGAAGGTCTCCCATGCCGTTTCGAGCAGGACGCGTTGCTGGGGGTCCATCGTGGTCGCCTCGCGGGGCGAGATGCCGAACAGGTCGGCGTCGAAGAGGTCCGCCTCGTGCAGGAAGTGGCCGGCGCGCGCGTAGGTGTGCCCGGGGGCGTCGGGGTCGGGGTCGTAGAGGTCCTCGGGCCAGTCGCGGTTGTCCGGGAACGGCGACAGGGTCTCGCCGCCGTCGGCCACCAGCCGCCACAGGTCGGCGGGCGAGCCGATGCCGCCCGGGTAACGGCAGGCCATCCCCACGATCGCGATCGGCTCCGGGGAACCGGTGGTCAGCCGTTCATTCTCCAGGCGTAACCGCTGGTTTTCCTTCAACGAGGTCCTGAGCGCCCGGACCAATTCGTCCTGAGAATTACCCACTCGCTCTCCCACGGTAGATCGCGGACGCGGCGGACGACGCCACGGCGACTTTCATCGGATGAGCGCGGCATGGAATTCACCCACCCGGCGAATCGAGCATTTGCTCTACCTTCCTCGATTCTTTGCGAGCGGGGTGGGGGCGGGCAACCCTTAGATCGGCCGGGCGCCCCCTATCCGGGCGGGGTCAGCAGCTCGGCGGGGAGCCGGGCCAGTTCGATGCGGCGGCTGATCCCGAGTTTGCGGTAGATCTGGGTGAGGTGCTGCTCAACCGTGCTGACGGTGAGGAAGAGTTCGCCGGCGATGTCGCGGTTGCTGCGTCCGGCCCTGGCCAGCAGCGCCACCCGTTTCTGGCTGGCGGTCAGCGCGGTGGCGGCGGTGCGGTGGGACGTGCCCTCGCCGGGGGCGCCGTCGGCGAGGTGGTCGCGGATCTGCGTGCCCAGTTCGGCGTCGGCGCACTGTTCGGCGAGTTGCAGGGCGGTGGTCAACGTGGCGCGGCCTTGCTGCTGTTCGCCGCTGCGGAGGTGTTCCACGCCCACGTCACGCAGGGTGTAGGCCAGCTCCAGCCGGGCGCCCGCGGCCTCGTGCACCAGCGCCGACTCGCGCAGCAGGTCGAGTCGGAACGGGGGGTCGGCCAGCGCCGCCGCGCTGCGCAGGCTGATGCCGAGCGCTCGTGGCGCGGCGCAGGCACGGGCGAGGCGGACCTCCTCCAGGGCCAGCGCCAGCCCGGCGGGCCGGTCGCCCAGGGCCGCCAGCGCCAGCGCCGCGCCGGATCGCCAGGGCACCACGGTGGGGTTGTCCATCTTCCAGGAACGCAGCGCGTCCCCGCAGGCCATGAAGTCCGCGTGGGCCTCGTCGTGGCGTTTGTCGGCGAGGTGGACGCGTCCGCGGGCGTAGCGGTGGTAGACCCACAGCACGCTGGTGGTCGGCGGTTCGACCGCGACCCGGTCGACCACCTCGGTGTCGTGCAGCAGGCTGGCGACCAGCCTGCTCCACTCGATCACCAGTCGCCACGGCGAGGTGGAGAACTCCTCGGCGGCCAGTTCCAGCGCGAGCGCGTTGTGCCGGGCGGACGCCTTGAGCGAGCCGAGTTGCCGCTCCACGGTGGCCTGGATGGTGAGGAAGACCGACTGCCACGCCGATCCGCCGCCGCGTCGTGCCTGCTGGGCCAGTCGGCGGCTCCACGCCGCGGCGCTCTCCAGGCGGTCCGCGTACAGCAGCGCCCACACCGCGGACAGTACGCACTGGAACGTACCGGGCCCCAACTCCACGACGGAGAGCACTCGTTCGGCGCGCGGCGCGACCTCGTAGGCGGGCATCCCGGCCAGCGCCGCGGTCAGCGCCTCGGCCGCCACCGTCAACGGGGGTGTGTCGCCGATGCCGTTCCAGGTGCCGGCCGTCGGCGCGGCGGGTACGCCGTCCTGGCCTGGGAAGAAGCATCTGATCAGGGTGCGCAGGCCGTGGAACGTGGCGGCGTCGGCGCCGGAGGGCAGCGGGTCACGGAGCAGGGAGAGCGCCGCTTCGCTCTGGCCCGCCCAGCACAACTGCTCGGCGAGGAGCAGCCGCGAGGGGGCGTCCAGCCGGAGGCGCGCGGCGGCCCGCAGGCGGGCCAGTACGTGGGGTTCCGGTGGGTGCGGCGCGCTGCCGTCGGGGCCTTCGTAGAGGCTGAGCAGCCAGGTCTGGACGGTGGGCCAGCGGGCGGGCTCGACCAGGCGGTCCAGCAGCCGGGCGGCGAGCCGGCGGCGGGCCGGGGCGTGCCGGAACCGTGTGGGCGGGGCCTCGTCGTCGACGAGTCCGCGCTCGGCGAGGACGCGTGCGCAGCGGTCGAGCGCGTCCTGCGGCATGCCGGTGAGGCCGGCCAGGTGCTCGTACGGGACCGTTCCGGCGGCGATGCTGAGCAGCAGCGCCGCGGGCAGGAGTTCCGGGTCGAGCGAGTCGGCGAACTGGTCGACGGCGCGGGCGAGTTGGGGTCCGCCGGTGATTCCGACGGCGGAGGCGTTGGCGCTCTCGGGGGCCACACCGCTCGCGGCCATGTCTTCGGCCAGCGCGAGCACGAGGGGCGGGGCGCCGCCGGTGGCGTCGAGCAGGGCCTGTACGAAGGCGACCTCGGGGACGTGGCTGAACGTCGAGGTGAGTGCCTTGCGTGCGGTCAGCCAACTGTTGATGGTCAGTGGCACGGTCGGCCCGGTGCGGGGAGAAGACGATCGGGCGACGAAAGCGTTAACTCAGGCGCATTCTTTAAATCCATGCAAGGTCCCCTGGTAGTAGCGTCGCCACAGGGGACGCGGACCCCGGGGCGAGACACGGAGCACTACGAACGGGCGATTGGTACCGATTGAATCAGTTGACCGCAGATCCATTCAAGAAGTGACGCCATCAATTTCCCCGGGCTGCCCGCGGGTGCAGTGCAATTGCCCTCCTGTACAGCACGGTTCATTCGGTCCGGGATCGCGGGGCGGGCGGACGCGTCCGACGAGGTCGGAGGCGGCGGACGCGCCCTCGCCCGCGCTCCGCGACGCATCACCGTGCCGCCGTGCCGGCTCAGGGGCAGGGCCTGCTCATGTAGAGGGCCTGTTCGCCCTGGGAGGCGGTGCCTTCGTACAGGGTCGTGTCCAGT
The DNA here is from genome assembly GCF_000240165.1 of Streptantibioticus cattleyicolor NRRL 8057 = DSM 46488. Taxonomy (NCBI): domain Bacteria; kingdom Bacillati; phylum Actinomycetota; class Actinomycetes; order Kitasatosporales; family Streptomycetaceae; genus Streptantibioticus; species Streptantibioticus cattleyicolor. The sequence continues at coordinate 1,433,349 of NC_017585.1, read as the reverse complement.
CCGCAGAAGGAGAAGCCCATCGCCCGGTAGGCGTGGATCGCGGGTGCGTTGACGTTGGTGACTTCCAGCCAGATGTGCGTGGCGCCCCGTTCGCGGGCGAACTCGGCGGCGTGGCACATGAGTTGGCGCCCGACGCCGCGGCCCCGGTGGGCGGGGGCGACCTCGATGTCTTCGACGGTCAGGCGGCGGTTCCACGGCGAGTGGGACACGGCGGCGAAGCCGGCCAGTTCGCCGTCGGCGGTGACGGCGACGACGGTGTGCCGCCGGCCGGTGTCCTCCTCGTCGCCGTGGGGTTCGTCGTCGGGTTCGTCGTCGGGGAAGACCTTGGTCAGCGGCGGGTGGACGGAGGTTTCCCGCAGCGTGAAGCCGTCGTCGGTGACGGCCACCCGGAAGACGGTGCTCGTGGTGAAGGATCCGTCGAGGTCCGCGATGCCCGCCGTGTCCTCGGCCCGGGCGGTGCGGAACGTGTACGCCGCGTCGTCAGCACTGGTCACGGCAGGACCCTACGGCCGTCCGGACCGGCCGCGGTAGGCGGCGACCGCGGTCCGGACGAACGAGCGGACCAGCGGGTTGGTGTCACCGGTGTTCCACGCCACCACCGCGGGGCTCGGCGGCATGTCGGTCAACGGCACGACGGTGAGCCCTTCCACCGGTTCGTCGTCCAGCAGGGTCATGCCGACCGTGCCGTTCCAGAGCACGGCCTGCCGGCATTCCTGGACGGTGCGCACCACCGGGCCCTCGCGGGGTTCCCCGCCGTTCCAGTACGACCGCCACAGCGGGTCGGTGCCCTCCGGGAACCGGAACCAGCGGCGGCCGGCCAGGTCGGCCGTGGTCAGGGTGGCGCGGGCGGCCAGCGGATCGCCGGCGCGCAGCAGGGCTCCCACCGGGTCGGCGCGCAACTCGCGCACGCTCAGACCGGTCTCGTCGAACGGCCCCCGGGTCAGGGCGACGTCGACCGTTCCGGCGTGCAGCCCGCAGGTGGGGTCGGTCAGGCCGGTCTCGCGGACGGTGACCTCGACGCCCGGGTGCCGCGCGCGGAAGGCGGCGGCGAGCCGTGTCGCGTCCGGGTCGGCGCCGTCCCCCAGGACGCCGACGGTGACGGTCGCCGTTCCGGCCGCGGCGGCCACCCGGACGCGTACCCGGTCGGCCTGGTCGAGCAGGGCACGCGCCTCGTCGAGCAGCACGACCCCCACCGGGGTCAGCGTGACGCCGGCGGACGACCGGTCGAACAACGCGGCCCCGATCTCGGTCTCCAGCTGCTTGATCGCCCGGCTCAGCGGCGGCTGGCTCATGTGCAGCCGGACGGCGGCCCGGCCGAAGTGCGACTCCTCGGCGACCGCCACGAAATAACGCAGCGTGCGCAGCTCCATGGTGCGACGATACCCGTGCGGTATCGACGTCGCGGAACAGGTCTTGGACGGACGCGCCACCCTGGCCGTGGAATCACACCATGACTGACGCATCGAAGACCGTATCGGTGGTCGGCCCCGGGGAGGGCGAAACCATCCTCCTGGGCACCACGCGCATGCGCATCCTGGAGGACGGCGGCAACACCGGGCACCGCCTCGGCATCGCCGAGTCCGTCCTCGCCCCGCACACCCCCGGGCCCCCGCAACACCGTCACGCCCAGCACGACGAGGGCTTCTACATCATCTCCGGCACCGTCCGGTTCACCGTCGGCGACCAGGACCACGACGCCCCCGCGGGCACCCTCGTCATGGTCCCGCCCGGCGCCCCGCACACCTTCGCCAACGTCACCGATCAACCGGCCGTCATGCTCAGCACGTTCACCCCGGACCTGTACGTCCAGTACTTCCGCGACCTGCGCACCATGTTCGCCGAGGGCCAGGCGCTCACCCCCGAGGCGAACATCCGCGCCATGACCCGTTACGCCACCGAACCCGCCACCGACTTCTCCTGAGAGCGCGCGCCGCGCCGGGTGGTGGTGTGTTCCGGCCGGGCCGCGCCTACTTGTGCCGCAGCGTCCCCAGCGGGTCGGGGGTCTCCTCCAGCGCGGTGACCGCCGCCTTCCAGGCCGTGTCCCCGGGGTGGAGGGCGCTGCGCAGGAAGGCGGAGGTGAGGCGTTGGACGAGGGCGACGCGGGCGGGGTTCTCGTCGGTGGTCTCGGCGACCTCGTATCCGGGGATGCCGCCGAGTGAGTGTTCCGCGCCGAAGAGGGTGAGCAGGCTCTTGTCGGCCGGGCTGTGGGTGTAGGGGTCGGTGAACCAGTCCGGTCCGCGCGTCGACAGCGGGGAGTCGTCGTGGTCCCCGGCGACGATGAGCGCCGGGGTGGTCATGTGGTCGAAGGACGGCCTCATGAAGGGGAGGTGTTCGGCGGCGAACGGGGTGAGATCGTCGCCGAGGCCGGGCAGGGCGAGGAGCACGCCCGCCTTGACGCGGGGGTCGGACATGTCGTCACCGGGAACGCCGTCGGGGCCGAGGACGCGTGCGCCCAGCAGGGTGCTCGCCGTCTGGGCGCCCCAGGAGTGGCCGGCCACGGCGACGGCGTCGTGGTCGACCCGTCCGCCGAGGCCCGGCACGGAGGCTTCCAGCACGTCGAGTCCGTCCAGCACGCGTGTGACGTCCTCGACACGGATGCGCCAGATCCGTGGGGTACGGGGGTCGTCGGCGGGGATGGCGAGCGTGCGGGAGTCGAGGTGGGTGGGTTGTACGACGACGAAGCCCTCGGCGGCCCAGAAGTCGGCGAGCGGCGCGTAGCCGTTCATGGACCAGCCGAAGCCGTGCGAGAAGACGATGACGGGAAGTCGATCGCCGGTGGCCGGGGCGGAGACGCGGACCTGGAGGTCCTCGCCGCGGCCCGGGGCGGGCAGGACGACCGGCTTCGCGGATATGACGGTGGTGGGGGTACCCGTGGGTACGTCGGACATGGCGTGCCTTCCGTTGAACGGTCAAAAACGGAGCGTCGTTCCGCTTGAACAATACGGAGCAACGTTCCGCTTCGCAACACCGAACAGGCGACCTCCCACGGGACCCCCGATTGCCAACCGGACCGTCAGTCCGTATCGTCAAAGCGGACCGAAAGTCCGGATCCTTGATTGTCGTGGAGGTCATCCATGTCCGCATCGCCGTCCCCCGCGGATCTGTACCGCCGCAGCCTGCGGTTGCTCCTGGAAAAAGACATCGCCGGCTGGGTCGGCCTGTGGGCCGAGGACGGCGTGATGGAGTTCCCGTTCGCCCCCGACGGCTGGCCGGAGCGACTGGAGGGCAAGGAGGCCATCGCCGCCTACATGCGCCACTACCCCGACCACATCGACCTGCGTGACTTTCCCACCGTGCGAATCCACACCACCACCGATCCGGAGGTGATCGTGGTGGAGATGCGCGGCACCGGCCGCCTGGTGCGGACCGGCGAGCCCTTCGACATGACCTACGTCGCCGTGGTCACCGTCGTGCGGGGACGCATCACGTCCTACCGCGACTACTGGAACCCGCTCGCCGTCGCCACCCGACCCGGCGCCGACTTCACCCGGAGCCTTCGATGACCACCACCGGAACCACACTGGTCATCGGCGCCACCGGCACCACCGGAAGCCGCACCACCGCCCAACTGACGGCGGCGGGCCACCGCGTCAAGGCCGGCAGCCGCCGCGCCCTCCCGGTCGCCGGGGCCGAACCGGTCGCCTTCGACTGGTACGAACCCGCCACTCACGCCGCCGCCCTCGACGGGGTCGACCGCGTCTACCTCGTTCCGCCCGTGGGCGACTACGACCCGGCGACGGTCATGCTGCCGTTCCTGCGTCGGGCCCGCGCCGCGGGCGTACACCGCGCGGTGCTCCTGAGTTCCTCGGCCATCCCCGCGGGCGGCCCTGCGGTGGGCGCCGTGCACCAGGCGCTGCCCGGCCTGTTCGAGCAGTGGGCGGTGCTGCGCCCCTCGTGGTTCATGCAGAACTTCACCGGCGCCCACGCGCACGCCGACAGCATCCGCCGAGAAGGCGTCATCCGCACCGCCACCGGGGACGGCCGGGTCGCCTTCGTCGACGCGGACGACATCGCGGCCGTCGCCGTCCACGCCCTCACCGACGACACGGCACCCGGCACCGACCTCGTCCTGACGGGGCCGGAAACGCTCAGCCACGACGACATCGCCGCGACCGTCACCAAGGTCACCGGGCGGCCCGTGGTCCACCACCAGCTGACCTACGAGCAGATGCGCGACCACCTCACGGCACACGTACCGGCGGAGTTCGCCGCCATGCTGGCCGGCCTGGACCGTGCCATCGCGCAGGGGTCGGAGGACCGCGTCACCGACACCGTCCAGCGCCTCACCGGCCGTCCCGCGCGCACCTTCCGTGCCCTGCTGGAAAGCCTGAGGCGGCACGGCAGTTGACGTCCCCGCTACCTCCCCCGCCGTGGTTCGGCCGACCACGCCCAGGCCGGTGCCCAGGTGCCGGTGTCGTCGTGGTCGGTGCGGGCGGAGCGGAGGTGGTCGCGGAGCGCGGCGAGTACCGGGTGCGGGTTGTCGCGGTGCCATACCAGCGAGTGGGGGTAGACCGGTGTGGGGTCCCGCACGGTGATCCGTCGCAGGCCGTGGTCGGTGGGCCACACCAGATGCGTCCGCTCGCCGACGAAGGTGGCCAGTTCCGGGGAGCCGGCGACGGTCTCCAGCACGGGTTCGGTGCCGAAGTCGGGGCCGGTGATCTCGATGGTGAGCCCGAACGCGGCGGCGAGGGCGTCGTAGTAGGCGCCCCATTCCGTGCCGGGGACGAGGCCGGGCATCCAGATCCGGTGTCCGACGAGCCCGGCGGGGGTGACCGCGTGGGCGGCGGCGAGTTCGTGGGCCGGGCCGGTGAGGAGCTGGATCGGCTCGCCGTAGACCCGTACCGCCTCGATGTCGTCGGGGAGCGCACGGCCGGGCATGGTGACGGCACGGAAGGAGGCGTCGATCACACCGGACCGGATGGCGTCGACGGCCGCGTCGGCGTCGAAGAGGGTCACCACGTCGAGTTCGGTGCCGGGATGGGCGCGCCGGAAGTCACTCAGCAGGGTGGCCGGGGCGAGGCGGCGCCCGATCACGTCCACCCGCAACGGGCGGCTGCCAGGACGGACGGAGGCAGCCGCCCGCTCCTCGGCCCGCAGCAGATCACGGGCGTGGGGCAGGAACGCCTGTCCGTCGATGGTGAGTTTCGCGCCGCGCGCGGTACGGGTGAACAGCCGCACGCCGAGCGTCTTCTCCAGCGTGGCGATGCGTTTGGAGACCGCCTGCTGGGTGATCGACAGCCCGGCGGCGGCGTCCTGGAACCGCCCCGCGTCCGCGGCGGCCACGAAGGTGCGCACAGCGTCGAGATCCACGCCGGCCAGCGTAATGGCACAACCGACGGTTGTGCTTTCATGGCTGGTCGGTTGTTTGATCTCGCCGTCCGTCACTCGCTTGGATGCCGGTGGTCAGCATGTGGTGGTCCCGGGTCGGCGAGGGGTGCGTGGGGTATGGCGGGCAGGCGGGCGCTGGGGCGGGAGTTCGGGTGGTTGTGGGCGGCGTACGCCGTCAGCGCGTACGGCACGGGGTTCGGGTTCGGCGCGTTCCCGCTGATCGCGGTCCTGGTGCTGCATTCCGGGCCGACCCAGGTGGCGGCGTTGGCCGCGGCGGGGCGGGCGGTGGGGGCCGTGGTGGCGGTGCCGTTCGGTCCGTGGGTGGAGTTCCGGCGCAAGCGCCCGGTGATGGTCGCGATGGATCTGACGCGGTTCGCCGCGCTGCTGAGCGTCCCCGTGGCGTTCGCGTTCGGTCTGCTCGGCTTCGGTCAGCTGCTGCTCGTCTCCGTCGTCGTCGCCGCGGCCGACATCGCCTTCAAGGCGGCCAGTGGTGCCTTCCTCAAGGCGCTCGTGCCGCCGGAGGACCTGCTCGTCGCGAACGGCCGGATGGAGTCCACGACGTGGAGCGCGACCGTGATCGGACCACCGCTCGGCGGGGCCGCGATCGGACTGTTCGGCCCGGTGACGACCGTGGTCGCGGACGCGTTCAGCTACCTGCTCTCGGCGCTGGGCATCCGGGCGATCGGCGGGACGGAACCGGGTCCGGCACGCGGCGGTGCTCCCCGGCTGCGCGCGGGTGATCTGCTCGTCGGATGGCGCCACATCCTCACCCATCCCACGCTGCGCCCGCTGTTCTTCAACAGCGTCCTGGTCAACGGTCTGATCATGGCCACCGAACCGCTGCTCTCGGTGCTGCTGCTGGGGCGCCTCGGGTTCGCGCCGTGGCAGTACGGGCTGGTGTTCGCGGCGCCGTGCGTCGGGGGGCTGGTCGGTTCCCGTGTGGCGGGGCGGCTCGTGGCACGGTTCGGGCAGCGGCGGGTGCTGCTGACCGCCGGGGCGCTGCGGGCGTGCTGGTCGGTGGGGTTGGCGTTCGTCCGGCCCGGGGCGGCCGGGATGGTGCTCGTGTTCGCCGTGCAGCTCGCCCTGGTGACGTGTTGTGGTGTCTACAACCCGGTGCTGGCCACCTGCCGGCTCGACAACACCGCGCCCGACCGGGTGGCCCGTACCCTGTCCGCGTGGTCGGTCAGCAGCAGCGCGGCCATCGCGACGCTGACCGCCCTGTGGGGTCTGCTCGCCGCCGTCACCGGCCCCCGTACCGCGATCGCGGCCGCCGGGGTCCTCCTCCTGGCCACCCCGCTGCTGCTCCCGCGCCGCGAGCGCGCGCCCCGCGACGCGACGCGGCAGGCCGCGAGCCACACCTGACGGGCCGGGGCCATGGTGCTGTTCCGGTGACACCGGGCCCGCACGTCCCCGCGCCGACCGCGCGCCCCGGCTACGGTGCCGTCCCGGGGGAGGGAGATACGGAGGCACACAGTGCGCGACAGCGGCCGGAACCCGAAGCGACCCCCTCTGCGGATCACCCACCGGGAAGAGCACGGCTGGGCGGTGGTGACCGTCCGGGGGGCCGCCGACTTCGACACCACCCCCGTGCTGGGAGCACATCCGCGATCTGCTGAAGGCGGGCCACGACCGGATCCTGATCGATCTGCTCGCCGTGGACTTCATGGGCTCCTCCGGGCTCGGCACCCTGGTCGCGGCCCACAAGGCCCTCCGCCAGGCCGACGGCGAACTCCGCGTGGCCTGCACCGACGCCCGGATCCGCGGGATGATCCACCTGACCGGCCTGGACCGGTTCATCCCGCTGTACGCCTCCCTCACCGCGGCCCTGGAGGGACGGTGACCGGTCCCGCGGCTCAGTAGCCTTGCAGGATGTTCGACTCGTCCGACTTCGACCTGCGGCCGTACGAGGGGTTCGACATGGCTCCCTACGTCCGTCGCACCTACTGCAGCTGGAACGCCAAAGGCTGGCGGTCGCTGCTGGTCCAGCGGTTCGACCACGCGGCGAACGCCGACGGTCTGGAGCTGCCGGGGACGGCCGATCTCCATCTGGTCCTGGTCGTCGCGGGCCGTGCCGAGCTGGAGACCCGGGCCGACGGCGGATGGCGGCGGCACCGCTGGGTGCCGGGGCGGCTGGAGCTGGTCGTCCCGGGCCGCCCCACCACGTGGCGCTACCGGGCGACCACGGCCCTGCGCAGTGTGCAGGCGCACATCCCGTACCGCACCGTCGAGCGGGCCGCCGAGCGGATGGACGGTGCCGTCGTGGACTACGAGCGGATGGCCGCCGCCGTGGCCGCGGGTGACCCGGTGGTGGCGGAGGTGCTGTCGGCGCTGGGGTCGGCGGACGAGACGTCCGACCTGTACGCCGAGTCGGCGGCGGCGTTCCTCACGGCGCATCTGCTGACCCGGGGCCGTACTCCGGCACCGGCCAAGGAGGACGGCCGGGTCGGGGCCGCCATCGCGCTGATGCGTGACCGGCTGGCGGAGCCGGTGACCCTGGCCGATCTCGCCGCCGAGGCACACCTGAGCCCGTACCACTTCCTGCGTGTCTTCAAGGCGACGACCGGGCAGACACCGCACCGGTTCCTCACCCGGTTGCGGATCGAGGCCGCCCAGCGGCTGCTGGTCAACGGGGACCTCACGGTCGCCGAGATCGCGCGCCGGTGCGGGTTCGGCAGCCCCGGTGCCTTGTCGGCGTCGTTCCTGCGGCACACGGGGATGCGGCCGTCCGACTACCGCAAGTCGTGACCGCCGGTTCCGCAATCGCGCGTATGGAGCGCGCGCCGCGGGGTCCCTAGGCTCGTCGGCATGTCCACCGCGTACCACGTGACCGCTCGGTCGGCGGCTGATCCGCACACCGTCTTCGCCATCCTGCTCCGCGGCGCCACCTGGCCGTCGTGGTCGCCGATCGACGCCTTCTCGCTCGACGGCCCCGGCCCGGCCGACGGTCCGCAACACGTCGGCGACGTACGGGAGTTCCGCACCGGCCGCAACGTCAGCCGTGAACGGGTGGACAAGCTGGAGCCCCCGTCCCGCTTCGAGTACTCCATCGTCGGCTCCGGCCCCCTGAAGGACTACCGTGCCGTCGTCGAGCTGCGCCCCGCCGCCTCGGGGCAGGGTACGGAGATCCACTGGTCGGCCACGTTCCGTCCCCAGTTGGCCGGAACCGGCTGGTTCTGGCGGTCGTACCTGAGCCGCTACATGCAGCGCATGGTCGAGGGTCTGGCCGCCTACGCCGCCGAGCACGCGGGCGAGTTCAGCGCGTAACGACGCGTGGCCGGCGGGGTCACGCCGTCCGGCCGGCCAACCATCGCCGATCAGGCGGCTGTTACGCTCCCGTGACCATATGGTCCAGGCATCATCATGTGCCACGTCCAGTCTGGTGGTCGCAGGGCGACCGAGAAGGATGTGGGATGAACGCAGCGCCGAAGCGGAGCGCGAGAAAGCACGCGGGCGGGCCGGCGCACCGCCGCAGGGGACCGTATCTGATCCTCGGGCTGGCCTCGCTGGCTCTGCTCGGCGCGGTGGTCGTCGTGGTGAAGCCGGGGGAGGCGGCGCGTGCGGGCGCGTCGGTGACGGCATACCGGAGCGCTCCGCCCGGTCCGACCGCAGACGTCGGGCCCAGCGTCACGGCCAGTGCGAGCGCTCACATCACCCGGAGCGGTACCGCCGGTTCCCCCACCGGCCCGGCCGGGCCCACGCCGGGTGGTACGAACCCGTCCCCGGGGGGCGGTCAGGACGGGCGAACCTCGACGGTCTCCGAGCACGGCACCGGTGTCTTCACCACCGCGCAGGCATCGGGCGATGCGGCGGGGGGCGGGCGCATACGCCGTTTCAAGGTGGAGGTCGAGGACGGCACGGGGATATCGGCAGCCGGCGCGGCGGAGGAGATCCGCGGCATACTCGCCAGTCCGCGCGGCTGGACACGCGACGGGCACGACGGCTTCCAGCTGGTCTCGTCGGGAGACGCCGACTTCGTGGTCAAGATCGCCACCCCGGACACGGTGGACGCCATCTGCGGTGCCGCGGGCCTGCACACCCACGGCGAGGTCAACTGCGACGTCGGCCCCACCGTGGTGGTCAACCTCAAGCGCTGGATGCTGGGTTCACCGCAGTTCCCCGGGCCCATCCACGACTACCGTGCCCTGATCGTCAACCACGAGGTCGGCCACCGCATCGGCCACGGCCACGAAGGCTGCCCGGGCCCCGGCCGGCCCGCCCCCGTGATGATGCAGCAGATCGACGGACTCCACGGCTGCACGGCCAACGCCTGGCCGTACGACGCCGACGGCCGTTACCTTCAGGGGCCCTCGGTTCCCTGACGACCCGTCACTTCGCGGTCGCCGAGGACCACGAGCAGCGTCACACCGGCGAACACCAGGTCACGGGTGGCGGCCTCCAGCCCGTTCCACTGCTTGGACTGCCACATCGCGAACCACTCCCCGCCGACGGCCAGGAAGCCCGCGCCGAACAGCAGCACCGTCATCACCAGGCCGTACGCGCTCCAGGACCGGGCGCGTCCCGGCACGACGAACCACAACGCGGTGGCGCAGACCAGCACCAGCGCGGTGATCGTCTCCCAGGCGATGATCAGGACGTAGGCCGCGTCGGCGACGCGCGGTGAGGTGATGCCACGCCACATCAGCGCCTTGTCGTGGAACGTGGTGTCCATCGCCAGGACGTGGCGGACGAACTGCTGGTTGGTGCCGAAGTCGGTGATGTTCCCGAAGGCCACCAGCGCCATGTAGAGGGCCACGGAGGCGGTCAGCGCCACGGCCGCCAGCCGCCGTGGCGCGAGCACCGCCGCGCGTCGTCCACCCGTCGCACCACCGCGTCTCGTCCCCGGCACCCCGACCCCCTCGCCATCACCCTGTCCCGGCCCAGTCCTTCCCCCGTATCCTCCTCGCTACGCCGGCGGTTCCGAAGATCCGTGGCTCCGGCCGGTCCTGTGCGGGGGCTCACGACGCGTCGGCGACCAGAGCGCGCTCCCAGTGCTGGGTGTCGGCGTATTCACGCATGGTGACGATCCTGCCGTCGCGGACGACGAAGGCCCCGATGTTCTTCTCGTGGTAGGCCCTGCCGGTCTTTCCGGTGGCCCACGAGTCCCACTCGACGAGCACCTGGTCGCCCTCGCCGAAGACGTTGGTCACCCGCAGGCCGATCTCCTGGTCGGGGTCGAGGTGGGCGAAGGCGGTCGCCAGGAAGCCGTTGATCACCCGGTCGCGTCCCTGCCAGGTACCCGAGATCGGCAGGTCACCGCCGTACCAGCAACTGCCGTCCTCCGCCCAGCAGTCACGGATGACCTCGTCGTCACCCGACGCCAGGGCCTCGAAGTAACGCCGGACCACGTCCCGGGGTTCGCTGCTGTTCATCACGGCTTCCGTCCTTTCGGTGCCTGGTGGCGGCCTCCCGCCTGGTGGCAAGTCAACCGCCGTGCGCGGCGCCGGCCAAGACGCGATCGGCAACCGCAGCGATCACGCGAAGTGATCGCTGTGGACGCGCCGTTCAAGGCAGGCGCGTGCTGGTGACCACGAGCGCGGTGTAGTCCATGGTGAAGCCGCCGCCCATCGCGTCGACGGCGTCGCCGATCCCGGTCAGCAGCGCGTCGAGCCGGTCCGGCGGGAGTTGGCCGTTGCCGCCGAAGGTCGGCACCTGGTCCAGCCATTGGTCGCGGGTGTAGGGGCGGGACCAGTCGAAGCGCCACTGCTCGACCGCGCCGAACGCACCCGTCCGCGCGATGCCGTCGGACGCCGTGGCGACCATCCCGGCGTGGCTGTCCGGGCCGGCCATCGCGCGTTGGAGGACCGGCAGGTCGGGGAGGACCCGGGCGTAGACCGCGCCGAACGCCCGGGCCACCTGGGGGGCGGGCCGGAAGGCGTTCCAGAACAGCGCCAGCCGGCCGCCGGGGCGCAGCGCCGTGGCCGCCTTGGCGGCGCCGGCCACCGGGTCGATCCAGTGCCAGGCCGTTCCGGAGACGAGCGCGCCGAACGTCCTGCCCGCCGGGTCCCACCCCTCGAACGTGGCGACCTCGACCTCAAGCCCCTTGCGGCGGGCCAACTCGGCCATGCGCGGGTCGGGTTCGACGCCGAGCACCGTGCATCCGGCGGCCTGGAAGGCGAGTCCGGCGATGCCGGTGCCCGCGCCGACATCGAGGACGTCGCGGTCGGGGGCGGCGGCGATGACGCGTTCGACCAGGGCGTCGGGGTAGCGGGGCCGGGTGCGGTCGTACCGTTCGGCGTCCGTGCCGTAGGACCGCGCGGCGTCGCGCAGCGCGTGCGTTCCGTCGTCGGGGCGGTGCCCGTCGGGCACCGGAGATAGACTGGGCATGTGCCCACTTTAAGTGGGCGCTCGCCCACTCCGCAACGGATGGCCACGGTTCCACGGGAAAGACGAGGTGTGCGGTGCCGACAGGGGTCGCCATGCGCGACGCGCGCGAGCAGCTGTTCGCCGCGGCGGAACGCGTTCTGCTGAGGGACGGCGCCAGCGCGCTGACCAGCCGCGCGGTCACCACCGAGGCGCAGGTCGCCAAGGGCCTGCTCCACCGTCACTTCGCGGACTTCGACACCTTCCTCGCCGAGTTGGTGCTCGACCGGATCGGCCGCGTCGAGGCGCAGGGCGCGGCGCTGCGCGAGTCGGCCGGCACTGGTACGGTCACCGGCAACCTGGTCGCCGCGCTGACCACCCTCTTCGACGCGGTCGCCGTGGGGATCGTCGGCCTGGTCGTCGTCCACGACGCCATGCGGGCCAAGGTGCGCGAGGTGACGGGCGGCGGCCTGCCGCTGCTCAACGAGGCCACCGCCATGGTCCGTTGCTACCTCGCCGCCGAACGCGACCTGGGCCGGGTCGCGGCCCACGCCGACCTCGACGCCCTCGCCCCCACCCTGATCGGGGCCGCGCACCTGCTCTTCGCAGACCGGGAAGGCGCCCGGCCGACCCACGGCGACGTCGAGAAGGTCGTGACCACGGTCGTCGCCGACGCCGTGACCTGACCGGCCGGCCCGATCCGCCGCCGGTACGCGGCGGTACGTCAACCGGCCCGGGCGGTACGGGACGTTCCGGACCGGTCGACGAACGTCCGGAGCCGCGCGGCGTACTGCGGCCAGACCTCCCGGTGCAGCAGATGGCCCGCGCCGGGGATCACGGTGAGACCGGCGCCGGGAACGGCGTTCGCGATGGCGTGCGCGGCGGAGACGCGGACCAGGGGGTCGTCGGCGCCGTGCAGGACGAGGGAGGGCACCGCGACCTCGGCGAGCCGTCCGCCGTGCCACTTGGCGCCGATCTGCCGGCTCTGGGCCTGGGGGTCGTGGAAGCTCGCCACCCCGGCGGCGGCCTCCTTCGCCATGATCACGCGGGCCTCGGCCACCTCGAAGCGGCGGCCGGGCGCGACGAGCGCGTCACCGACGGCGGTCGCGAAGGCGGCAGCGGCGTCGGGCCCTTCCGGCGACCGCATCCGCGCGAAGCGGGCGACGGTACCCAGCCGCAGATACCGCAGGACGGCGAGGCCCGCCGCGTCGCTGGGCACGGCGCCGGAGGAGGTCATGGTGAGCACCCGGTCCGGATGACGGATGGCGGTGCGCTGGGCCAGCAGGCCGCCCATGGAGTGGCCGAACAGGTGCGCCGCGTCCCAGCCGACGGCGTCCAGCACCGCGATCGCGTCGTCGCACAGCGCCTCGGCGGTGTAGGCGGGGGTCCGCCGGCGCACCAGCGCGGCGAAGGGCGGGGCGCCGGCGCGGTCGGGGAAGCGGGTGGACTCCCCCGCGTCCCGCTGGTCGTAGGCCACCACGTGGAAGCCCTGCCCGACCAGCTCCGCGACCAGGCCGTCCGGCCACCAGAAGCGCGAGGCACCCAGCCCCATCACCAGCAGCAGCGGGTCGCCGCCATGGCCGCCGAGGTCTTCGTAGGCGATGCGTACGTCACCGTTGTATGCGTGCTCCGGCATGGCGGGGGCCTCCTGGTCACTGTTTGCGAACGACGTTCGCAATGCGATTCGCGAACACCGTACGCGAAATGGTAGGGTGGCGACAACACAGGAGGTGGACGGTGATGCCGGACCAACGGCAGGACGTCGTGATCTGGATGCGACCGGAGCAGGCCGCGGCCGGCCGGCCCGCCGAGCGCAGCCGGGCCGAGATCACCGCGGCGGCCGTGGCGCTCGCCGACGCCGAGGGCCTGGAGGCCGTCTCGATGCGCCGGGTCGCGGCGGCGCTGGACACCGGCGCCGCCTCGCTCTACCGGTACGTCGCCACCCGGGACGACCTGCTGGACCTGATGGCGGACCACGCGGGCGGCGAGTACGCACTCGCCGCCCCCACCGGGGACTGGCGGGCCGACCTGCTCGATGTCGCCCGCCAGGCCCGGCACATCATGCGCCGCCACCCGTGGCTCGCCACCCTCGCCGTCACCCGGCCGGTGCTCGGCCCCAACGGGGTCGGACTGCTGGAACACATCCTGACGGTGCTCGACGGCCACCCCGCCTCCCCCGCCGCGAAACTGGAGGCGTTCGCCCTGCTCACCGCGTTGACCGCGGTCTTCGTCCAGCACGAACGGGCCGCCGCCGACCCCGGTGCCCGCCGTACCGCCGCCTACCTGCGCCACGCCGCCGCCTCGGGCGACCACCCCCGGCTCGCGGCGCTCCTCGGCGAGTCCGCCGAGCCGCCCGGGGACGTACCCGACCGCTTCGAGGCCGTCGTCGTCCGGACGCTGGCCGGGGTGCTGGGGTGACACGGCCGCCGGGACCGGCCTACCGGGTGACGCCCGCACCGGCCGGCACGGCGTGGGCGACGGTGGCCGGCAGCGTGGGGTAGTCCGTGTATCCGGTCTCGCCGCCGGTATACATCGTGTACGCCTCGCGCACCGGATTCAGTGGCGCGCCGGTACGCAGACGTGCCACGAAGTCGGGGTTGGCGAGGAAGCCGCGGCCGAAGGCGATCAGGTCGGCGCCGGCGTCCAGCAGCCGCTCGCCGGCCCGCCGGCCGCCGTCGGCGGGGAGCGGGCCGTGCCCCAGTGCCGGGTTGGCGATCAGCGCGGTCGGCCACGCCGCGCGCAGGTCGCGGAAGAGCGGCTGGTCCGGGTCGGCGAAGACGATGTGCAGATAGGCCAGGTCGAGACCGGCCAGCGCGGCCACCAACTCCGGGTAGATGCGCCCGGTGTCGCCCTCGGCGATGCCGTTGACGGTGTTCCCCGGGGAGATGCGCAGCCCCACCCGTTCCGGTCCGATGGCGTCGGCGACGGCCTGGGCCACCTCGACCACGAACCGGACGCGGCGGCTGACCGGGCCGCCGTAGGCGTCGGTGCGGCGGTTGGTGTTCTCCGCCAGGAACTGGTGGAGCAGGTGGCCGTTGGCCGAGTGCACCTCGACCCCCTCGAAGCCGGTGGCCACCGCGTTGCGGGCGGCGGCGGCGAAGTCGGCCACCGTCGAGCGGATGTCGTCGGTGGTCATCTCCCGTGGCACGACGGAGGGTTGGCGCCCGCTGGGGGTGTGGATCGTCTCCGGGAGCGCAACGGGCGACGGGGCGACCGGCGTCAGCCCGCTGTTGTCGGGGTGGCCGACCCGGCCCCCGTGTTGCAGTTGCACGACCATCCTGCCGCCCGCCGCGCGCACCGCGTCGTTCACCCTGCGCCACCCCGCCACGTGGTGGGCGCCGTGGAGGGCGGGGATGTTCGGGTAGGTCTGCCCCACGGCGTTGGGTGTGGTCGCCTCGGCGATGATCAGCCCCGCCGACGCGCGCTGCGTGTAGTACGTGGTCATGAGGGGCCCGGGAACGCCGTCGGCTCCGGCGCGGTTGCGGGTGAGCGGCGCCATCACCAGGCGGTTGGGCAGGTGCAGGGGTCCGAGGCGGGCGGGTTCGAAGAGCGCTGACCGTGCTGCCGTGTTCGTCATGCCGGTACGGTAGGAGTTGACACCGGTGTCAGGTTCAACACGGCGCTCGGCATGCGAGGTGGGGAATGCGGATCGGCGAACTGGCCAGGCGCAGCGGCGTGAGCGAGCGCTCACTGCGTTACTACGAACAGCAGGGGCTGCTGCGGTCGCAGCGTACCCCCGGCGGCCAACGGGAGTACGGCGACTGGGCCGTCGACCGCGTCATCCGCGTCCAGGCCCTGTACGCGGCCGGTTGAACAGCAAGAAGATCGCGCAGTTGCTGCCGTGCATGCGGGACGCGGACGGCGGCCCCAACGAGTCCGCCACCCCGAGACTCGTGGAGGAGCTGGTCGCCGAACGCCAGCGCATCGACCGGCTCATCGCGGACCTGGCCCTTACCCGGGAAGTCCTGGACGAAGCCATCGAGACCGCCTCCGCCGGCCTGTCCGTCTCCCCGTCGGGCATCGGGGCGAAGGGCTGACCGCGAGGGTCACCGTTTCGCGCGGCGGCGTCGGGCCAGTGCGCCGAGGAGGACCGGGGTGGCGCACAGGGCGCCGGCGACGCCGACGCGCAGGGTACGGCGGGCCGGTGTCGGGGCGGGGCGGCTCAGGGTGCGGGCGGGTCGGGGACCTGGCCTTGTTGTTTCTGCCGGGCCAGCGCCATGACCTGGGCGAGGTGGAGCGCCCGCCGACCGGTGCCGGCGTCCTCGATCTGGGTCTTGCAGGAGAAGCCGTCGGCCACCACGAGGGTGTCCGGGTCGGCCTCGCGGACGGCGGGCAGGAGCGCCTGTTCACCGCAGTCCATGGAGATGCGGTACTTGCCGGATTCGAACCCCCAGGAGCCGGCCAGTCCGCAGCAGCCGCCCTTGAGGTTGTCGACCTCCAGGCCCATGCGTTCCAGCAGGCGCTGGTCGGCGTCCATGCCGCCGGTGGCGCGCTGGTGGCAGTGGCCCCACAGCAGTGCCGTGCCGTCGAGCTTCGGCGGTTCGATGTCGAAGGCGTCGAAGAACTCGGCGAAGTGGTAGGCGTTGCGGGTCAGCCTGGCCGCGTCGTCGTCGTGCGGGAGCAGCTTGCCGAGCTCGTCCTTGAAGACCGCGAGGCAGCTCGGTTCCATCCCGACGACCGGGGTGCCGGCCCGGACGTGTTCGCGCAGCGTGTCCAGGACGGTGTGCAGGTAGCGTTCGGCCTCGTCGAGGAAGCCGTAGTCGTACAGCGGCCGACCGCAGCACACGTGTCCCTCGGGCATGACCACCCGCCAGCCGGCCGCCTCGATCGCCTCTACGCAGGCGACGCCGACGTCGGTGTGCAGGTGGTTGTTGAAGGTGTCGGGGAAGAGGACGACGGGACGGCCGTGGGGGTTGCCGGTGCCTCCCCGGCGGCGGAACCACTCCTGGAGGGTCATCGGGGCGAACGACGGCAGCGGCCTGCGGCGGTCGATCCCGGCGACCAGCTTGGCGATGCGGGCGAGCCCCGGGGTGTGGGTGACGAAGTTGGTGATCTCCGGCATCCGGGAGGCGATCCGGGCGCCCTGGTCGATGAAGCCGAAGGCGTACGCGTACCTGGGACGGCGGCGCCGCGGTGACTTGTAGTGGTGGTGGAGGAACTCCGCCTTGTAGGTGGGCATGTCGACGTTGACCGGGCAGTCGCTGGTGCAGCCCTTGCAGGCGAGGCAGAGGTCGAGGGCGTCGGCGACCTCCTCGGACTGCCAGCCGTCGGTGATCACCTCGCCGCGCAGCATCTCGAAGAGCAGCCGGGCGCGGCCCCGGGTGGAGTGCTTCTCCTCCCGGGTGACCTGGTAGCTGGGGCACATGGTGTCGACGGCCCGCGGGACGCGGCACTTGCCGACACCGACGCAGCGCAGCGCGGCGTGGGCGAAGTCACCGCCGTCCTCGGCGTAGGCGAACTTGGTCGCCGGGCGGGGCGGGTTGTAGTCGGGGCCCAGCTTGAGGTTCTCGTCCAGCCGGTAGGCATCCACGACCTTGCCGGGGTTCATCTTCCAGCCGGGGTCCCAGATGGCCTTGAACTCCCGCATCGCTTGGAGCAGTTCGGGGCCGTACTGCTTCTCCAGCAGTTCGGCGCGCTGCTGCCCGTCGCCGTGTTCGCCGGAGACCGAGCCGCCGTAGGCCACCACCAGGTCGGCGGCCTCCTCCAGGAAGGCACGGTAGGTGGCGAGGCCGTCGGCGTGTCGCAGGTCGAAGCTGAGGCGGCAGTGGATGCAGCCCTGGCCGAAGTGGCCGTACATGGCGCCGGTGATGCCGTGTTTCTCCATCACCTTGCGCAGGTCGCGGACGTAGTCGCCGACCTTCTCCGGCGGGACGGCGGAGTCCTCCCAGCCGGGCCAGTGGTCCTTGCCGTCCGGCGGGAAGGCGGTGGAGCCCAAGCCGCTCTCCCGGATGGCCCACAGGTGTTCGCTGGTGCCGCCCTCCTGTTCGCTCTTGGCCATCACGATCCGGTCGCGCTCGTAGCCGCGTTCGGAGGTGAGCCAGTCGATGAAGGCGTGGGCGGTGGCGGCGGACTCCTCGGCGGTGTCGGCGCCGAACTGCACCAGCAGCCAGGCGCCGCCGCCGAGCTTGGGCAGCTCCTTGATGTCCGACACGTTCATGTTCTGCAACTGCTGGTCGCGGATGAGTTCGTCGTCGAGCGCCTCGAGACCGATCGGCTTGAAGCGCTCGATCATCTCCATCACGTCCGTGCCCGCCTCGGCGAGGTCGTCGTACTCGACCACGACGAGGGTGCGTTGGAGCAGGGCGGGGGTGAGCATCAGGACGGCCTGGAGGGCGGTGGCGCAGGTGCCTTCGGTGCCCACCAGGGCGCGGGCGACGTTGAAGCCGCGTTCGGGGAGCAGTTCGTCGAGGTTGTAGCCGGAGACCCGGCGCGGGAGCTGGGTCTCGGAGGGGAACCCGGCCCGGATGGCGTCGGCGTAGCGGTCGCGCAGGTCGCGCAGGGCGGCGTAGATCTCGCCCTTGCGTCCTCCCTTGGCGATGATGTGGTCGAGGTCCTTCTCCTCGTCCACCCCGACCCAGAAGCGCGCGCCGTCGTAGGTGACGATCTCCAGCGCGTGCACGTTGTCGGAGGTGCGCGGGCCGGGGCCGTACAGCTGGGACTGCACGGAGTGGATGCCGCAGGAGTTGTTGCCGATGTTGCCGCCGATGACGCAGCGCGAGTGGGAGGAGGGGTCGGGGCCGAAGACCAGGTCGTGGCGGCCGGTATGGCGGTTGAGCTCCTCGTTGATGACGCCGGTCTCGCAGGTGACCAGGCGCCGCCGGGCGTCGATGCGGCCGATCCGGGTGAGGTACTTGGAGTGGTCGATCACCACCGCCTCGTTGACCGTCTCCCCGGACAGGCTGGTGCCGCCGCCCCGGTTGAGGATCGGCGCGCCGAACCGGTGGCAGACGCGGTGGGTGGCCACCACGTCGTCCAGGGTGCGCGGGATCACCACGCCGATGGGCACCTGGCGGAAGTTGGAGGCGTCGTTGGCGTACAGGGCCAGGGATCCGGGGTCGAACCGGACCTCGCCCTCGACCGCTTTGCGCAGCGCCCGTTCCAGCCGGCCGACCTCGATGGTCTGCCGGGCGCGGGGTGCGCCGGGGATCGCGGGGTCCGTCTTCGCCGGGACGTCACGGCTGTGTCGTTTGGACGTCTTCGCCATCGTGGCGCACTCTCCTACCTTCGATGTCGATCAGGCGGTGCCGTCAAGCGCGTTCCGGGCCGTGGACGCGGTGTGCCTCCGCGTCGGCCCACTTCACGCGGAGGCCGAGTCCGGGGCGGCCGGGGTCGGGGCAGAGTTCGCCGCCGCGCGGTGACAACGTGCCGTCGAAGAGCATCCGCTCGATGCGCACGTGGTCGTGGAAGTACTCCAGGTGCCGCAGCCGCTGCACGGCGCAGAAGGCGTGGGCGGAGACCGCGGGGGCGCAGTGCGCGGACAGGTCGACGTGTGCGGCGGCTGCGGCGCCGGCGACCTGGAGCAGGCCGGTGAGGCCGCCGCAGCGGGTGACGTCGGCCTGCAGGCAGTCGACCGCGCCGGCTTCCAGCAGCGCCGCGAAGTCCCGCAGCACGTAACCGTATTCGCCCGCCGCGATCTCCAGCCGTCCGGGGCCGTGGTCGCGCAGCATGCGCAGTCCGGCCGGGTCGTCGGAGGTCACCGGTTCCTCGAACCACCGCACGTCCCACTCGTCGGCGAACCGCCGGGACCAGTAGAGCGCCTCCTTGCGGGAGAGGGCGCCGTTGGCGTCGGTGAACAGTTCGGTGTCCGGGCCGACGGCCTGGCGGACGGCGGTCAGCCGTGCGGGGTCGGCCGAGGGGTCACGGGAGGTCTTCAGTTTGACCCGGGGGATGCCCTGTTGTGCCCATCCGGTGAGCTGGTCGGCGAGGCGTGGCAGGGGGTAGTTGGTGAAGCCGCCGCTGCCGTAGACCGGTACCCGGTCGTGGAAGGCCGGCAGCACCTGGAACATCGGCAGGTCGAGCAGCTTGGCCTTGAGGTCCCACAGGGCGATGTCGGCCGCCGAGACCGCCATCGCCCCCACCCCGGGGCGTCCGGCGTTGCGGATCCGGCCGAAGACGTGGTGCCAGGCGGCGGGCGGCGCCAGCGGATCCGCCCCGAGCAGCGCGGGCGCGACCTTGGACTCGGCGAGGGCGGCCACCGACACGTCCCCGTAGGTGTATCCGATGCCGGTGTGCCCGCCGCCGTCGATCTCCACCAGGACGACGGTGGTGGAGTCCCACTCCAGCGTCCCGTCCTGCTCGACGCCGTCCGGGCCGTCGGTGGGGTACTCGAAGGCGTGCACGCGGACGGCGTCGACGGTTCCGGCCGCGCCGCCGGTGCGGCGGTCACCGTTCGCCATGGTCCCGTCCAGGCAGGTGCTCCGCGATCTCGGTGAGCTTCTGCCGTACACCGCGGGTGGCGATGCCGGCCTTCTCCGGGTCGTGGACGGCTGCCTTGGCCGCCTTCTTGCCCTGGGCGGCCATGATGTGCGGCGGGATCGGCGCGATCTCCTGGTCGACCTTGAACTCCAGCACCACCGGGCGGTCGGCGGCCAGCGCCTCGTCCCACGCCTCGCCGATCTTCTTGGGCTTGTCGCAGTAGACGCCCTTGAGGCCGAGCAGTTCGGCGTACTGCGCGTAGGGCACGTCGGGGATGTGCTGGGAGCCGGGGAACTTGGGGTCGCCGGCCATGGCGCGCTGTTCCCAGGTGACCTGGTTGAGGTCCTGGTTGTTGAAGACGCAGAAGATGAAGGGCGGTCCGCCGGCCAGCCGGTCCCAGTACCGCTTGATGGTGATCATCTCGTTCATGCCGTTCATCTGGAACGCGCCGTCCCCGACGAAGGCGATCACCGGGCGGTCGGGGTAGGCGAAGCGGGCCGCGATGGCGTAGGGGGTGCCTGGTCCCATGGTCGCCAGGGTGCCGGAGAGGGAGGCCCGCATGCCCTTGCGGAGTTTGAGGTGGCGGGCCCACCAGTTGGTGCCGGAGCCGGAGTCGGCGGTCAGGATGCAGCCGTCCGGCAGCTTCGGGGAGAGGGTGTGGGCCACCGCCTGGGGGTTGATACGCCCCTCGAAGTGCTGGCCGGCGCGCTTGTCGAGGATGTCGTTCCACTCCGCGATGTCTTTTTCGATCTTCTTGCGCCAGCCTCGGTCCTCCTTGCGCCGCAGCAGCGGGATGAGGGCCTTGAGGCTTTCCCTGGAGTCCGCGACGAGGTGGGCGTCCATGGGGTAGCGGATGCCGATCATCCGGCCGTCGATGTCGATCTCGACGCCGCGAGCCTGTCCCTCGTCGGGCAGCCATTCGGCGTAGGGGAAGCTGGTGCCGACCATCAGCAGGGTGTCGCAGCCGCGGATCATGTTGTCACTGGCCTTGGTGCCCAGCAGGCCGATGGGTCCGGTCACGAACGGCAGGTCGTCGGGGAGGACTTCGCGGCCGAGCAGCGCCTTGGCCACCCCGGCGCCGAGCAGTTCGGCGGTCTCCACGACCTCCGCCTCGGCCTCGGCGGCGCCCTGTCCGACGATCATCGCCACCTTCTCGCCGGCGTTGAGGATCTCGGCCGCCTTGCGCAGCTCGTCCTCGTTGGGCAGCACCCGCGGGCGGCTCCAGCCGACGCTGGAGAAGACGGCGCCGTGCGTCTTGGGCGGCGACGGCTGCGCCTCGGCTTCCTGGATGTCCTCGGGGATGATGACGGTGGCCACCGAGCGCCTGGTCAGCGCCGTCTTGAAGGCCCGGTCGATGACGTGGCGGGCCTGGGCCGGCTCCACCACCATCTGGCAGTATTCGGAGACGTCCGCGAAGAGCTGCTCCAGGGCGATCTCCTGCTGGTAATGGGAGCCCAGGCACAGCCGTTTCTGCTGCCCGATGACGGCGACCACGGGCTGGTGGTCGAGCTTGGCGTCGTACAACCCGTTGAGCAGGTGGACCGCGCCGGGGCCGGAGGTCGCGGTGCAGCAGCCGACCTCGCCGGTGAACTTGGCGTGGGCGCACGCCATGAAGGCGGCCATCTCCTCGTGGCGCACCTGGATGAACTCGGGGTCGCCCTGGGCCCGGTCGAACGCGCCGAGCATGCCGTTGATGCCGTCACCGGGATAGCCGTAGACCCGGTGCACCCCCCATTGGCGCAGCCTGTCCAGCACGAAATCGGCGACCTGAGCCATCACTTCTCCTCGTCCGCGAGCGTTCCGGGCGCATTCCAGGTGTCCGGACGGGCGCCCCGGTAAACTCCCGTCCCCGCCTGGCGCCGCCCCTCCGCTCCGGTGGCCGACACCGGCGCCCGCTGAACGGGTCAGCCGCGTCCGGGCCGGTCCGCCCCCGCCCGGCGGTGCCTCGCCCCGGCGCCGGGGTGACGGGGATCTCGCTGGTGGGAGGGGTGGCCGGGGCGAATATCGGGTGCCGGTCGGGCATCGCTGCCGATAGCGTCGTCGCCGTGACTCCAGCAGATCTCGCGACCGTCATATCCGACGGCGTACACACGGCCATCCAGTCAGGACGCATCTCGGGTGAGGTGCCCGAGGAGATCCGTGTGGAGCGCTCACGCCACCGGAGCCACGGTGACTACTCGACCAACGTCGCCATGCGGCTCGCCAAGTCCGCGGGGCTGCCCGCCCGGACCGTGGCCGAGGTGCTGGCGCCGCTGGTGGCCGCGGCGGACGGGGTCGCCAGGGCCGAGGTCGCGGGGCCCGGGTTCCTCAACATCACGCTGGAGGGCGCGGCGCTCGGCGCCCTGGCCCGGGAGATCGTGCTGGCCGGTGACGCCTACGGCCGCACCGATCGGCTCGGCGGCCTGCGGCTCAACCTGGAGTTCGTCTCGGCGAACCCGACCGGGCCGGTGCACATCGGCGGTGCCCGGTGGGCGGTGGTGGGCGATGTGCTGGCCCGGCTGCTCGACGCCGCGGGCGCTGATGTGTCGCGGGAGTACTACTTCAACGACGCCGGGGTGCAGATCGACCGCTTCGTCCGCTCGCTGCTCGCCGCGGCGCGGGGCGAGCCGGTGCCGGAGGACGGCTACAGCGGCGCGTACATCGAGGAGATCGCCGCCGCCGTGGTGCGTCGGCGCCCCGGTGTGCTCGACCTGCCGGAGCCGGAGGCCGCCGCCGTCTTCCGGACCGAGGGCACGGCGCTGATGTTCGCCGAGATCAAGTCGTCGCTGGCGGCGTTCGGTACCCGCTTCGACACCTACTTCAACGAGAAGGACCTGCACGACCGGGGCGGCCTGGACGCCGCCGTGGCCCGGCTGCGCGAGGGCGGCCATGTCTTCGAGGCCGACGGCGCGGTGTGGCTGCGCACCACGGACTTCGGCGACGACAAGGACCGGGTGCTGGTCAAGGGCGACGGCTCCTGGACGTACTTCACCGCGGACTGCGCGTACTACCTCGACAAGCGGTCCCGGGGGTTCGAGCGGGTGGTCATCATGCTCGGCGCCGACCACGCGGGGTACGTGGGCCGGATGCGGGCCATGGCGGCGTGCTTCGGCGACGATCCGGACACCCGTCTGGAGATCCTCATCGGCCAGTTGGTCAACCTCGTCAAGGACGGGAAGCCGGTGCGGATGAGCAAGCGGGCGGGCACCGTGCTCACCCTGGACGACCTGGTCGAGGCGGTCGGTGTGGACGCCGCGCGGTACGCCCTGGCGAGGGCGAGCGTGGACGCGATGATCGACCTCGACATCGACCTGCTCACCCGGCAGTCCAACGACAACCCGGTGTACTACGTCCAGTACGCGCACACCCGGCCGTGCGCCGTCCTGCGCAAGGCGGAACAGGCCGGGATCGGCAAGGGCACCCTGCAAGACTTCGACCCCTCGCTGCTCACCCACGAACGGGAAGTGGACCTGCTGGCCGCGCTGGCCGCGTTCCCGCAGGTCGTGGCCGCCGCCGCCACGCTGCGCGAGCCGCACCGGGTGGCCCACTACCTGGAGGCGCTGGCCGGCACCTACCACCGTTTCTACGACGCCTGCCGCATCCTGCCGAGGGACGGCGAGACCCCGGACGACCGCACCCGGGCCCGGCTGTGGCTGACGGAGGCCAGCAGGCTGGTGCTGGGCAACGGGCTGCGGCTGCTGGGGGTTTCGGCGCCGGAACGGATGTGACCGCGAGGCCGCCGTCCCGGCGACGGCGGCCTCGCGGTCGGGTGGAGGTAGGCCCGGTCGTGTTCCGTCACCGCCCCGGCATGAAGGGCTTGCGGGGGTCGGGCACCTTGTCGGCGGCCTCCTGCGGAGCCGGCCGTCGACGGTCCTGCTGACCCGCCCGGCCTCGAACCGGTCCCGGCGCGCTGATCCGCTACGCGGAGAACGCGGGGCGCCGGTCGGACCACGGGGCGGCCTGTTCGAGCTGGGAGGCCAGCCGGATGAGCAGGTCCTCCCGGCCGTAGGCGGCGACGAGTTGGACGCCGATCGGCAGTCCGTCGGAGCCGTGGTACAGGGGCAGGGAGACGGCGGGCTGGCCGGTGACGTTGAAGGGCAGGGTGAACGCTATGCCCTGGGCGACACCGGCGACCAGTTCCGCCGGATCCTTGGCGTCCGGTGCCAACTCGCCGAGCGGGAGCGGCGGGTTGGGCAGCGTCGGGGTGAGCAGTATGTCGAGGCCGTCCTCCCACAGCCCCGCCACGCCGCGCGCCCACTGCTGCCAGGCCTGAATGCCGGAGAGCCACTGGGAAGCGGTCACCGAGCGGCCCGTCTCGGCGAGGAACCCGTTCATCGGCTCCAGGTCGGCGGGTTCCAGCCGTTCGCCGAGGCGTTGGGACCACTGGTCGAGTTCCCAGGCGAGGATGGCCGCGAAGAGGGTCGGCAGCGCCTCGGCCATGGCGGGGGAATCCAGGGCCGCCGCCGGGGCGGGAGCCACGTGGTGGCCGAGCGACTCCAGCAGTCGCGCGGTGTGCTCGACGGCGGCCACGCAGTCCTGGTGGGCCGGTTCGGTGGCGCCCGGAGGCGTCCAGCGGAACCCGATCCGCAACGCCCCGGGGTCGGCGCCGACCTCCTCGCGGTAGGGGCGTGCCGGGGGCGGGGCGGTGTAGGGGTCGCCGGCCGCCATCCCCGCGGTGACGTCGAGCACGGCGGCGGTGTCCCGTACCGAGCGGGTCAGGACGTGTTCGTGGGTGACCGCTCCCCAGTACTCGCCGTAGCGCGGGCCGAGCGTGGTGCGGGCACGGGTGGGCTTGAGGCCGACGACCCCGCAGGCGCTGGCCGGCATCCGGATCGAGCCGGCCATGTCGTTGCCGTGTGCCACCGGCACCATGCCGGAGGCGACGGCCGCCGCCGATCCGCCGCTGGAGCCGCCCGGGGAACGGGTGAGGTCCCACGGATTGCGGGTCGCCCCGTGCGCCAGCGGTTCGGTGGTGACGCTGGTGGCGAGTTCGGGGAGGTTGGTCCGGCCGCAGAAGACGAAGCCCGCCGAACGGAACCGCGCCGCCAGCGTGGAGTCCTCCGCGGCCCGCCAGTCGCGGTCGCGCAGCGCGCGCATGCCGCCGTACGCCGGATCGCCCGCCGAGTCGCACAGGATGTCCTTGAGCAGCATGGGCACCCCGCGGAACGGGCCGTCGGGCAGCGTGCCGGCCGCGGCCTCGGCGCGTGCCTTCTCGTACAACGGCGTGATCACCGCGTTGAGCTTGCCGTTGAGCCGTTCGATCCGCTCGATCGCCGCCTCGACCAGCTCGGTCGGTGACAGCACACCGCGCCGTACCAGATCCGCCTGTGCCGTCGCGTCCAGCCAGGCGAGTTCTTCGCCGGGCACCGAACTCTCCGTCATGTCCGCCTTTCCGGTGCGGGGTCGAGCCTGCGGTGTGGTCACCGGCCGCCGTCGGGGGCACCATTCGTACGCGGCCCACTGTCCGTTCTCCGCGACGCCGTCCGCGTGCGGCGGCCGGAGGCCGCCGCTTCCCAGCTCACGCCTGAACTCCTGTGGTGGGCCGGTGCGTTCGTCTCATCCTGGCACCGGGCCGCCGGTGATCCGCCCGCGTGCATACGCTGTTGTGCCCTTCCGGACGCCGATCGGTGCCCATGTGTCCGCGGCCGTCCGCCGGACTCCCCCGCGAGAACCCCGTTCAGCCGCGGTCCGTGCCGTGCGGGGCGGGACGGGTCCGGGTGGCGTGGACGGAGCCGAGCAGACGCAGGGCGTGCGCGCTGTCGCTGCCGGGTTCGGCGTGGTAGATGACGAGTTGCTGGCCCGGGGCCTCCCGCACGTCGAACGCCTGGTAGTTGAGGGTGAGGGGGCCGACGTCGGGGTGGCGGAACCGCTTGGCCTCGTGCGTCTTGCCGCGCACGGGGTGGGCGGCCCACAGGCGGGCGAACTCCGCGCTGCCGGCGGTGAGGGTCGCCACGAGGTCCCGCAGACGCGGGTTGTCCGGCTCGTTACCCCGTGGCGTGGCGGAGGTTGGCGACGACGGCCTGGGCGGCCTTGTGCCACTCCTGGTAGAAGGTGCGCCCCGCGGGGTCGGCGAACGTCATGCGGGCCAGGTTGTCCGCCGGGTGGAACGGCGCGTAGAGGGCGTCGGCGAGCGCGTTGGCCGCCAGGATGTCCAGGGTCCGGTCGAGGACGAAGGCAGGCGTATGCGTGTAGCCGTCCATCAACTGCCGCAAGGTGGCGCTCACCTGGTCGGGTACGGGGGCGGCGGGTTCGTCGGGCACGGTGCCGGCGAGGCGGTACAGGTGGGCCCGGGCGTCGTCGTCGAGGCGCAGCGCGCGGCTGAGCGCGTCGAGCACCTGGGACGAGGGGCGGCGTTCCCTGCCTTGTTCCAGCCGGGTGTAGTAGTCGGCGTTGACGCCGGCGAGCACCGCGACCTCCTCCCGGCGCAGTCCGGGGACGCGGCGGGTGCCGTGGCTCGCCATGCCGATCTCGTCCGGCCGCAGTGCTGACCTGCGGCTGCGCAGGAATTCTCCGAGGTCGTTGTCGGCCATGGGCTCCAGGCTAGTGCGGCCCCGCGCCGGGTGCCTGGGTGCGTCACACCCAGGCGGAAGACGTCCTGGCCGGCCGGTGGGGCGCGGCCCAGACTCGGTGGCGTCACACCCCGCACCACGACTCTTCCCCTCCGCGAACGAGAGGTCTGCCATGGCCACGAGCGGCCCGCCTCCTGACGCCGCCGCCCCGCGCTCCGTTCACCACCGCCGGAAAGGACACACCACGATGACGGCCGAAGCCTCCACGCCGGCGCACGACACCGCAGGACGGGCGGGGCCCCGGGCCCGGTCCGCGCCGGTGGTGCCCGGCGTGCTCGCCCTGGTGACCTTGTGCGCCTCGCACTTCATGGACGCGATCGACCTGTCCGACGTGGGGGTCGCCCTCCCCGCGATCCAGCACGGTCTGGGCATGTCGCCGGCGTCCTTGCAGTGGGTGGTCTCCGCGTACGCGCTCGGCTACGGCGGGTTCCTGCTGCTGGGCGGCCGGGCGGCGGATCTGCTCGGGCGCCGGCGGACCTTCCTCACGGCGGTCGCGGTGTTCGCGGTGGTCGGCGTCCTCGGAGCGGTCGCCCCCGGCGGCGCGGCGCTCATCGGGGCCCGGCTGGTCAAGGGGGTGGCCGCCGGTTTCCTCGCCCCGGCCGCCCTGTCGCTGATCACCACCAACTGGCCGGAGGGGCGCGAGCGGGGGCGGGCGCTGGGCTGGTACGCCACCGCGGGCGCCGGCGGGTTCGTCGGCGGGCTGGTGCTCGGCGGTGCGCTCACCGAGGTCTCGTGGCGGCTGGTCTTCGCGCTGCCGGTGCCCATCGCCGTGGCCGCGTTCGCCGCCGGCGGCCGGCTGCTGCCGCCCGACCCGCCGCGCGCCGCGCGGCGGCGGATCGACGTCGCCGGTGCGCTGACCGTCACCGGAGGGCTCCTCGTCTGCGTCTACGCCATCGCGCAGGCCCCGGACCACGGCTGGACGTCGGTGCGCACCATCGCCCTGTTCACGGTGGCGGTGCTGCTGCTCGCCGCGTTCCTGCGGCTGGAGGCACGGCGGGCCGACGCGTTGGTGCCGTTGTCCTTCCTCACCCGGCGCCGGAGCGCCGGCACCAATCTGACGATCTTCGCGATGTGGGGTGCCTACACCTCCTTCGCGTTCCTCGCCACGCTCTACCTGCAGAACGTGCTGGGCTGGTCGCCGCTGGCCACGTCCGGTGCCTTCGTCCCGCTCGGGCTGGTCAACGGCGCGGTGGCCCCGTTCGCGGGACGTCTGGCGGCCCGGTTCGGCACGCAGCGGGTGATCGCCACGGGGATGCTGCTGCTGGCCGCGTCCTACGCGATGTTCCTGCGGATCGGGCCCGAGGCGTCCTTCGTGTCGGTGGTGCTGCCGGTGATGGTCCTCAACGGCCTGGGTACGGCCGCCACGTTCCCCGCGCTGAACATGAGCGCGGTCTCCGGGGTGGCCGACCGCGACCAGGGCCTCGCCGGGGCGCTGCTCAACACCTCGATGCAGATCGGCGGGGCCGTGGTGCTGGCCGTCGTCACCGCGGTGACGGAGGCCGGGCGGCGGGCGGGCGGCGGCGCGGATCCGTCGGCCGGATACCTCCCGGCGACCGCGGTCGTCATCGGCGTCGTCCTCGCGGGCCTCGCCGCCACCACGCTCCTGCGGGACACGCGGGAGCCCACCACCACCGCTCCGCGCGGTAACACCCGGCAAGGAGAAGCGTCATGACCACACCCCAACACACCGCCACCACAGCGGAGTTCGCCGGCCGCACCGCCATCGTCACCGGGGCGGCGCGCGGCATCGGCGCGGAGACCGTACGGCTGCTGCACGAACGCGGCGCGCGGATCGTCGCCGTCGACCGGCGCCAGGAGGTGGCGGAACTGCCCGGCCGCTTCCCGGGCGTCAGCCCCCTCGTCGGCGACATCACCGACGAGGCGACCGCCCAGCGCGCGGTCGACGCGGCCGTGGACGCCTTCGGCGGCCTCGACATCCTGGTCAACAACGCCGGGCGCCCCCTCAACAAACCCCTCACGCGGACCACGGCGCGGGACTGGGACGACGTGATGGCGGTCAACGTCCGGGGGGCGTTCCTCTTCGCCCGGGAGGCGTTCCGGGCGATGCGGGAGCGGGGCGGTGGAGCCATCGTGAGCACGGGTTCGTACGTCTGCACCGTCGGGTTGCCGGAGGGCGCCGCGTACAGCGCCTCCAAGGGGGCGCTGGCCCAGCTGACGAAGGTGCTCGCCGTCGAAGGGGGGCCGGTGGGCATCCGGGCCAACGTCGTGGCCGCAGGCGTGGTCGAGACGGACTTCCTCGACACGTTCCGCTCCGACAGCCGTGAGTACCTGGCGTCCTTCGCCGACGCGCAGCCGCTGGGCCGGGTGGCCCGGCCCGAGGAGATCGCCGAGGTGCTCTGCTTCCTGGCCTCGCCCCGTTCCAGCTTCGTCACCGGCGCCGTCGTCGCGGCGGACGGCGGCTTCACCGCGATCTGAACGGGGGGTCGGTGGCCGGCCCCCCGTCCGTCACGCCTTGGCGACGGCTTCCAGCGGGCTCAGGGCGGCGGCCCGGCGGGCCGGGACGGCCGCCGCGAGCACGCCGACCGCGAGGGAGAGCAGGCAGACCGCGAGCAGCGTTCCCCAGGGCAGCACCAGCGTGTAGTGCGCCATGGCACCGTTGGCCAGCGCGCCGACGGCCCACGCGGCGAAGAGCCCGCCGGCCAGCCCCAGCAGCGTGCCGAACGCGGCGACGGTCACCGATTCCAGGCGGATCATGCGGCGGATGGCGGCGCGGTCCATGCCGAGGGCGCGCAGCACGCCGATCTCCCGGGTGCGTTCGGAGACCGACAGGGCAAGGGGGTTGACGACGCCGAGTGCGGCGATCACGGTGCCGACGGCGAGCAGCCCGTACATCAGGGTCAGCAGGTCGCCCATGACGCCGGCGGCCTCGTCGACGAGTTGCCGCCGGTCCTCCACCGTGAGCAGCGGGTTGTGGCCCAGCGCGGTGCGCAGCCGCCGCTGCGTGGCCGGGGTCGCGCCGTCGGTGGTGCGGACGAGGACGCGCTGGGCGGAGCCGGGGGTGAAGCCGTGCCGCCAGACCTCGTCGCGGGTGGCGAGCGCGTCGTGGGCGACGGGGTTGTCCTGGTAGACGCCGACGACGGTGTACCGCCCGGGGGCGTGGTCGCGGCCCAGGCCGGCGACGAGGCCGCTGCCGGTGCGCAGGCCGGATTCGCGGGCCATGGTCGCGGAGACGGCGATCCGGCCCGGTCCGAGGCGGTCCGGGGAGCCGCTGACGAAGTCGAGGGCGAGCACGGTGCCGACGGCGCCGGGGTCGATGCCGGAGATCTGCCGGAGACGGCCGCCGGTGAGCAGGGTGGAGTCGGCGACGGGGACCGCCGTGCGCACCCCGGGGGTTTTGGCCACGCGCCGTACGGTGGACGGGGTGATGCCGACGGTGGGGGTGCGGGCGCCGATCACGTAGTCGGCGGTGAGACCGGCCGCGGCCTGGCGGTCGAGGGCCCGCCCGGTGGAGTCGCCGATGACGGCGAGCCCGGCGACCAGTGCCGTGCTGACCATCAGGGCGGAGGCGGTGGCCGCGGTACGCCGCGGGTCGCGCAGCGCGTTCCGCACCGCGAGCCGGCCGGCGACCCCGAAGCGCCCGGTCAGCCGCCCGGCCACCCCGATCACCGGACCGGCGAGCAGCGGCGCCGACCCGGTCAGACCGACGACGAGGAGGGCGCAACCGAGCATCGCGGCACGGAGGTTGGCCACCGAGGCGTCCTTCGCGCCGGTGAGCGACGCCAGCAGGCCGACGCCGAGGACGAGCCCGGCCACCCCGGCCACGCCACGGATCCGGGACCGGACGGCGGAGGGCGGCTGCTCGGCCGAGCGCATCGCCTCGACCGGCGCGACCTTCGCCGCCCTGCGCGAGGGCAGCCACGCGGCGAGCACGGTGACCCCCACCCCGGCCCCGAGCGCCGCCACCACCGACCGCGGCGCGATCACCAACGGGCCGCTCGGCAGGGCGTGTCGCGCGTCACCGAGGACACCGGGCAGCACGGCGGCGACGCCGAGGCCGAGCAGGAAACCGGCGCCCGACGCGGCGAGGCCGAGCGCAGCCGCCTCCGCGAGGACGGAACGGACCACCTGGCGGCGTGACGCGCCGATCGCCCGCAGCAGCGCGATCTGCCGGGCGCGCCGCGTCACCAGCGTGGAGAAGGTGTTGACGATCAGGAACGAGCCGATGAACAGCGACACACCGGCCAGGACCAGCGGCAGCTTCACGTACCCCCGGGTCAGCGTGTCCACGTAGGCGGCCTGCTGGGCGGCCTGGGCGGCGCCGGTGACGGCCTCGGCCCCGGCGGCCGGGAGCACGGCGGTGACCCGGCGCTGGAGTTGGTACGGGTCGGTGCCGGGGGTCGCGGACAGGTCGATCGCGGTGTAGCGCCCCGGGGAGGCGAAGAGCCGCTGGGCGGTCGCCTTGTCGAACAGGGTGAGGGTGCCGCCGGCGGTCACCCGGGGGTCCTTGGTGGTGACGATGCCGACGAGCCGCTTGGTCATGACCGGTCCGTCGGTGGCCAGCGTGACCGGGTCGCCGAGGCGCAGGTGGCCGGCGGCGGCGGTGCCGGAGTCCACCGCGAGTTCGCCGCCGTTCCCCGGGGCGCGGCCCTCGGCCAGCGGGTAGCGGCTGTCCGTGCCGTCGGGGCCCGGCAGGTAGGCGGCGGCCGGGTTGGCCCACGCCGAGCCGGCCCGTAGTGGGGAGCCGTCCGCCGCGTCGAGGGTGGCCGTCCCGTCGACCGAGGGCCGTACGGCGGTGACACCGGGGACCCGGGCCAGTTTCCCGGCGAGCGCGTCGTCGAGCACTGCGGTGCGCGGGGTGGCGGCGGTGCCGGGCGGCGGGTCCTTCGGGGTCACGGTGACCGCGATGTCCGCGAAGCTCCGTGAGGCGGCGGCGCGTTGGGCCTGGGCGGCGGAGTCCGCGAAGACGAGGGTGCCGGAGACGAAGGCGACCCCCAGGCAGATGGCGAGGGCGGTCATGACCAGGCGTGCCTTGTCCGCGAGGAGGTTGCGCAGGGCTGTTGTCAGCATGGCGGGGCTTTCGGGAGGCGTTCGGGGACGGGGCGGTGTCAGCGGGTGCGGCCCTGGGCGGCGGGCCGTGGCATCCGTTCGAGTACCGTCTCGGCGGCCGGTTCGCGCAGTTCGTCGACGACCCGGCCGTCGGCGAGGAAGACCACCCGGTCCGCGTGGGCGGCGGCCACCGGGTCGTGGGTCACCATCACCACCGTCTGCCCCAACTCCCGTACGCAGTCGCGCAGGAAGCCGAGGATCTCCGCGCCGGTCCGTGAGTCGAGGTTGCCGGTCGGCTCGTCGGCGAAGACGATCTCGGGCCGGGAGACCAGCGCGCGGGCCACCGCGACCCGCTGCTGCTGACCGCCGGAGAGTTCCGCGGGGCGGTGGGCGAGCCGGCCGGTCAGCCCGACGGTGGCGACCACGGTCTCCATCCACCCCGCGTCGGGCCGCCGTCCGGCCAGGAGCGAGGGCAACGTGATGTTCTCCGCCGCGGTGAGCGTCGGCAGCAGGTTGAAGCCCTGGAACACGAACCCGACCTTCTCCCTGCGCAACCGGGTCAGCTCCCGCTCTCCCAACGGCGCCAGCTCGGTGGCCCCGATCCGGACCGAACCCGAGGTCACCGGCTCCAGCCCGGCCACACAATGCATCAGGGTCGACTTCCCGGACCCGGACGGGCCCATGACCGCGGTGAACCGACCGCGCGCGAACTCGACCGACACCGCGTCCAACGCGGTGACCCGGGTCTCACCCCGCCCGTACACCTTGGTCAGACCGACGGCACAGGCGGCCGGTGCGGTGCCGGAGGGGCCGGAGGACGGGAAGGGACGCGGCATGGGTACTCCACCTGCGACTGCGACGACGGTCCGCCGCGGCAAGCGTCGCGGACCTGGGGACCCTTCCATCCTCACGTCCCCCACCTGCGCGAACGTCGCCCCGGAGGCGGGAGTTGGCCTCTGCCGGAGGAAGGTGCCCCGGCGTCCCGCCCCGGCCGTGGGGCGGAGGCCCGCGCGGTGGGTCTCCGACCTTCGGCAGAGGACGGCCGGGGGGGTCGTTCAGCCGGACAGACCCAACCGGTGGGCCAGGAGCGCGGCTTGGACGCGGGTGGACGAGCCGGTCTTGTCGAGGATGGCGCCGACGTGGGTCTTGACGGTGCCGACGCCGATGGCGAGCCGGTCGGCGATGGCCTGGTTGGACAGTCCCTGGCCGAGCATCGCCAGGACGTCGCGTTCGCGGGCGGTGAGGCGGGAGACGCGCTCGTCGGCGAGGGCGGCCTGGGCGGGGTCGTCGGCGGCACCGGAGCGGAGCATCCTGGCGATGACCGTCCCGGTCACGCCTGGGGAGAGCACCGAGTCGCCGGCGGCGGCCGACCGTACCGCGGTGATCAGCTCCTGGGGGCCGTCGTCCTTCAGCAGGAAGCCCGCGGCGCCCTCGCGCAGCGCCCGCAGGACGTTGGGTTCGTCGCCGAACGTGGTGAGCACGACCACCCGGGGCGCGGGGTCGAGGGCGAGCAGCGGGGCGATGGCGGCGAGGCCGTCGCGGACCGGCATCCGGATGTCGACCAGGGCCACGTCGGGGTGGTGGACGGCGGCCAGGTCGACCGCCTCCTGGCCGTCGGCGGCCTCGGCGACGACGTCGATGCCCTCGGCGTGCCGGAGGATCAGGCGGACGCCGTGCCGGATCAACGCCTCGTCGTCGGCGAGGAGGACGCGGATCGGCCGGGTGGGTTCGGTCACGGGGTCTCCCAGGGCGTGGCGTCCCGGACCGACGGGACGGTGAAACGGTCGATGGCGATGAGGCGTTGAGCGGTGTCGAAGCAGTAGCGGGCGATCGTCAGGCCGCCGGGGCGGCTCACGGTGCCGCCGTTGAACGGGTACACGCAGCCGGCCGCACCGGCGGGGCGGGGCGGCTCGTGACCGGTGGCCGCGGCCCTGACCGCCGCGTTGTCCAGCACGCCGGTCGCCGCCATCTCCTGGTAGGTCATACCGACGCGGGGCAGCGGCGCGGGGCCGGCGCGCCCGTGCGGCTGGACGGCGTAGACGAAGGAGACGCCGAGCACCATGAGCACGCACAGCGCCACCAGCCCGAAGGCGAGCGTGGCCGCCTCGACGGTGCGGCGTCCAGGCGGCTCGCGGGCGGCGCGCTGCCCCGTCGCGCCGGGCAGGTCGTCCGGGCCCGGGGCGCCGGAGCCGGGCGGTCCGGGGCTGGCGGCGTCGCCGGGTTCGGCCGGTACCAGCGCGTCGACCTGGAAGCCGCCGGACGGCAGCGGGCCGGCGTCGAACGCGCCGCCGAGCAGGTGCACCCGTTCCCGCAGCCCGGTCAGGCCGCGACCGGTGCCCAGGGTCTCGCCGGACACGGGCGGCCCGGGTGGGGCGCCGTTGCGGACGCGGACCCGTACCGTGGCGTCGTCGTGCGTGACCGAGACGGTGACGTGGGCCGCCGTCGCGTACCGGTGCACGTTGGTCAGGGCCTCGCGGACGACCCGGTGCACCGCGCGGCGTACCGCTGCCGGGCGGGTGTCGAGGTCGGGCCCCGTCCACTCCAGCCGGACGGCGATCCCGCCCCGGCCGGACTGCGCGACCAGGGCCTCGATGTCGGCGCGGGTGCCGGTCGCGTCGGTGAGCGCGTCGGGGCCGGTGTCGCGGCCGGGCGGTCCGAGGACGCCGAGTGTCTGCCGCAGTTCGCGCATGGCGTCGCGGGTGGTCCGCCGGACCAGGGCGGCCTCCTCGCGCAGTTCGGGGGCGGCGTCGGCGAGGGCCAGTTCGAGCCCTCCGGTGTGCAGTGAGACGAGGCTGAGCCGGTGGCCCACGAGGTCGTGCATCTCGGCGGCGATGCGGGACCGTTCGTGGGTGCGGGCCTCGCTGTCGGCGAGCCGGCGGGCGCGTTCGGCCGCGTCGCCGCGTTCGCGCAACGCCCGCACCAGGCGGCCGCGCTGTCCGTACGCCGTGCCGACCAGGCCCGGGACGACCACGGCGGTCGGCGCGAGGACGAGGCCGAGGGCGAACCCGTACGCCACCGCCCCCTGGCCGAGCCAGGGCGCGGTCACCGTGGCGGCGGTGACGACGAGCGCGGCGGCCACGCCCAGCAGCCAGATGAGACGGCGTGTCCGGTCCGTCCCGCGGGCCACCGTGTACGCGGCCACCGCCGTCATCGGCGCGAGGCAGGGAGCGGGGCCGGTGAGCGCGGCGAGCGCCGGGAGGACGGCGTCGGGGAGACGGCGGCGCAGCGGGAAGATCCCGGCGCCGACGGCGAGCGTGAGCGCCTGGAACCGCGGGTGCGGCAGGAGTCCGAGCCTTCCCACCGCCGCGTACACGGCGAAGGACGCCAGCAGCGCCCCGGCCGTCTCCGCCACCGCCCGTCCGGTGCCCGCGGGCCGGCGGTACCGGGCGAGGCGGCGGACGATGCTGGGACGCGACATATGGACCAGTATCGGCGCCCGGGCGCGGCGGAGGTGTGCGCCTTCGGGGCGATCCGTCTCTCTGCCGAAAGGCGGAGACGCCCCGTCCTCCAGGCCGGGTCAGCGTGGGCCGGTCAGCCGGGCCCGCGCGTATTCGGGCCGCCGCTCGCGGTGGAGGCGGCCGAGGTGGTGCTGGAGCCGGGTGTGGCGGAACTGGTGGACGGCGCCGGTCCGGCGCAGCACCCCCCGGCGGTAGGCGTCGTCCAGGAACGCGGCCGTGTCCCACGGCAGCTTCCCGGTCAGCGGCAGCCAGAGGCGGACCAGCACCACCCAGTGGCCCCAGGCGGTGAAGGAGAACACGTAGGCGAAGGCGCCGCCGAGCCCGCCGACCGCGCCGATGACGAGGCCGTCCGTCAGCCCCCAGTTCATCGGTCCGAGGAAGCCCCGCAGCAGGCCGACGACGAGGCGCCCGCCACCGGCGATGGCCAGGGTGAGCAGCGGTACCAGGACGGCGATCTGCCGTCTGACCGCCGCGCGGTTGGCGGCCAGCAGGCTGGCGGGGGTGGCCGCGGAGGTGACGTCCAGCGGCGCTTCGAGCACGGACATCAGCCCGAAGACCAGCCCCGCGGCCAGGCCGAAGATCAGTCCGAAGGCGAGCACGTTGACGAGCGTCACCGTGAGCGCGCCGTCGTCGGTGAGCGGGACGCCGCTGTAGAGCGCCCGTTCCAGGGCGAAGGCGCACGCGCACCCGGCGCCGAGGGCGAACCCGCCGAGCGCCGCCGCGGAGCGGGTGGTGAACGAGCGGGCCGGACGGCGGCCGACGCCGTCACGCGCCCCGGTCAGCCGCAACCGCACCCGGGACGGTTCGAGGACGCCGCCGCCGAGCGCGTCCACCACGCCGTACACCGCGGCGAAGGCCAGCCCCGCGACCGGCCCCATCAACGCGCCCTGCACCAGGACCTCCACCGGCCGCAGCGGGGTGGCGAGCAGGTCGACGATCCAGTCGGCGACGGCGACGCAGAGCGCGGAGGCCAGCAGGACGGCCGTGAGGCGCGTCGAGCGGCGCAGCGAGCCGGCGATGTGCCACCAGGCGAGGTCGTGGCGTTCGCGGTCGGGCAGCACCAGGCGGTGGGCGAGGTAGCCGAGCCAGCGCTGGGCCTGTTCCGGGGACGGGTCCGGGTCGCGCCGTCCGGCGGGGTGGCCGGCGGCGGACCGTTCGGCGGGCCGGCCGCGGTAGACGGTGGGCACGAACCCCGCCAACAGGTGTTCCTCCAGGGCGTGTTCGGTGGGGAAGCGCCGGTCGTCCAGGAGTTCCGCCGGGTCCCGGTCGCGGGCCCCGCTGTACAGGGTGCGCGCCAGGATGACCATCAGCGGGGTGCTCAGCACGCCGGCCAGGTTGGCGCAGACGGGGGTCCGCCCGTCGCCCAGCCGGGCCAGGACGGCGTCCCAGCCGGCGCCGGACCCGTCGTCGCCGCGGGCGGCGGGGCGGGTGGTGCGGGGCAGGTAGGCCGTCAGGTCGTCGAGGGTGAGGTCGGCCAGCTCGATGCCGGCGGCCCAGATCAGCGGGGTGCCCGTGGCCCGGACCGCCTCGGCGTACTCGCCGCGGCGGCTGGTGAGGACCAGCGGCAGCGAGGTGGCGTTGAGCGCCTCCAGAGCCTCGCACCGCAGCCCTTCGGCGATCTCGTCGAACCCGTCGAGCACCGGCAGGATGAGGTCGGCGTCGACGAGCGCGGCGGCGAGCGTCTCCCCGCTGGGGACCCGGCGGGCCAGATGGGGGTGGTCGCGCAGCAGCCGGCCGATCAGCCAGTCCCGCAGCGCGGTGGCCGTCGGGTCCCAGGAAGCGATGCTGAAGATCACCGGTACCGGGTCCGGAGGGGCCCAGGTGTCCAGGAAGTCCAGGACGAACCGGATCGTCAGGATCGACTTCCCCGAGCCGGCCCGGCCGAGGACGACCAGCCGCCCGGAGCGGATCCTGCGGTAGACCTCGGCGGTGGCGCGCAGGTCACCGCTGAGGTCGATCCGGCCGGCCGTCGCGCCCGGTTCGAGGCGCTGGACGTTCTCCGAGTGGTCGGTCAGCTCGGTGGCGGCCTCGTGCCAGCGCACCGGCAGCGGGAAGGGGTCGTGGACCCGGCGCTGTTCCTCCTCGCGCCGCCAGCGGCGGGCGACCTCGCGGGCGAGTTCGCCGGCGTGGTCGGCGAGCGCCCCGCGGACCGACGAGGTGCCGGGGCGCACCGGGGGCGGCGGGACCGGTACGTGCGGCGCGTCCTGCGCCCCGCCGACCACGGCGGCCAGCCGCCGGCGTTCCTCGGGGCCGGCCTCCAGCGCGTCCGCCAGCCGGTTGACGGTGCCCAGCCGGTGGTCGACGGCGTTGCCGGTCTCCAGTCTGCGAATGGTCCGCACGCTCACCCCGGACCGTTCCGAGAGCTGTTCCTGCGTCAGCCGCGCCCCCGTCCGCAGCCGACGCAACAGCGGCCCCAGCTGGTCCGCCACCGCGACACCCCCTCCCCTCACGCGCCCGACCGGCCAGGAGCCTACCGTCCGCCACCGGTCATATCTGGCCGGTCGTCTGGCCTGTGCGGCGAGCCCCGCGCCGACCAGCATCGTCGACGGGTCGGGAGCGCCGGGAGGGGACGAGATGGCATACCGCTACTGGTGCGGCGAGTGCGGCTACAAGACGCCCTGGGTCACCGAGTCCGAGGGCGTGGAGCTGCAGATCGAGCACTACGCCAAGCGGCATCCCGGCATCCCTCCCGGCGGCCATGTGGAGGCCGACCGCAGACGTCCGGGCGGCGGCGTCGCCTGCCTGCAGGCCGTCTTCGTCATCGTCCTGCTGCTGTCCTTCGCGGTCTCCTGCCACCACCACTGAACATCCGCCGGGGAGTTCACGCCACCGGCCCGGAAAGCCCGGCCTCACGTCAACCGTCAGGAGAGCATGGTGAACGACGACCGTCCCACCCGCCGAGGCGTCCTCAAGGCCGCCGGAGGCCTCTCGGCGGCGCTGGCCCTCGGCGCCACGGGTGCCCTCGCCCCGGCCGCCCGGGCCGCGGCGGCCACCGCCCCCGGCGACGGCTTCGGCCTGCGCGTCGTCGACCGCGACGAACGCGACCCCCGGCTGCGCTACTACCGCTTCCAGACCGCCGCCATCGGCTGGAACCCGGGCGTCAACGTCCTGCTCCCGGACGACTACGACACCGGCGGACGCACCTACCCCGTCCTCCATCTCTTCCACGGCGGCGGCCTCACCGCCGACTTCACCTGGTACGACCGCCTGGGCATCCGTGCCTGGACGGCCGGTAAGCCGATCATCGTCGTGATGCCGGACGGCGGCCACGCCGGCTGGTACTCCGACCCGGTCAGCTCCAACACCGGCCCGCGCGACTGGGAGACGTTCCACATGACCCAGCTGCTGCCGTGGGTCGACGCCAACTTCCGCACCTACGCCGAGTCCGACGGGCGGGCCGTCGCCGGGTTCTCGATGGGCGGGTTCGGCGCGCTGAAGTACGCGGCCAAGTACCCCGGCCACTTCGCCTCGGTCAGCGCCCACTCCGGACCGGCCAGCCTGCGCCGCGACTTCGGCCTCGTCACCCACTGGGCCAACGTCTCCTCCGCCGTCGCCGACCTCGCGGGCGGCACGATCTACGGCGCCCCACTGTGGAACGAAGCCAGGGTGAGCGCCGACAACCCGGTGGAACACATCGACAGCTACCGCGACAAACGCCTCTTCCTGGTGGCCGGCACCGGCGGCCAGCCGGTCGACTGGTTCAACCAGGTCACCGAGGCCCAAGTCCTCGCCGGCCAGCGCGAGTTCCGCGCGTCACTGGACCAGGCCGGCATCCCGTACGAGGCACACGAGGAACCCGGCGGCCATGTGCTGCGCACCCCGCTGTTCCTGCGCGACCTCGACGGCATCATCGCCCGGCTGCGGAAGGCGTAGCCGCGTCCTTCGTCCGCGCCCGGCCGTGCCGGTCGGCGTGCGGTCTGGTCAGGAAGACCGACCTGGCGGGTCGCACCGTCGTGCAGAAGACGACCGCGGGCAGCGTGGGCGTCCTGGCGGTCGCGGAGGCGCCACTCGTGTTGTGCGCGAGCTTCGTCGTGGCCGGCGCGACGGCGGGGTTCCTGCGGGCGGCGGGTTCCGGCGCGGTGACGTTCGTCGTCACCGGTGAGGAGGGGCGGGCGGAGGAGGACGTGGCGTGTGCGGAGTACGTCGCGCGGCGCGTCGGTGGCGGTGGTGTCGAGGGGGTGGAACCGTATCTGCGGCGCGCCCGGAGGTCGCGTGCGGCGGCCGATCTCGCCGCGGGGGTGCGCCGCGGATACGCGGGGGTCCACCGGGACGACGTCGAACTCTGCCTGGAGGCCGACCGGTTCCCGTTCGCCATGGTGGCGCGTCGGGAAGGGGCGGGGCTGAGAGAGTCCCCGTAAGCGGGCGCCGTGGGGGCGGGGCTCAGCGGAGGCGGTCGACGGCGGTGTGGAGGGCGTGGACGAGGGGGGCGTTCTCGGGGGCGGGGCCGTTGGGGAAGGGGAAGCGGCGGCGGGTGTAGCCGTAGGCGATGGCGTTGCGCGGGTCGGCGAAGGCCTGCTGGCCGCCGGCGCCGCTGTGGCCGAACGCGCCTTGTCCGAGCGAGGGATACAGCTCGGAGGTGGCGTGGAAGCCGGCGGTGAACGCCTTGTGCTCGCGGGTGACCAGTTCGTGGCCGATGGAGTGGATCTGCGCGAAGGCGGCGGTGGTGTCCGGCGTGAGGAGCGGTGGGAGGCCGTCCACCGAGTCGATGGCGATCGCGTACATCCTG
Organism: Streptantibioticus cattleyicolor NRRL 8057 = DSM 46488; assembly: GCF_000240165.1. Classification (NCBI taxonomy): domain Bacteria; kingdom Bacillati; phylum Actinomycetota; class Actinomycetes; order Kitasatosporales; family Streptomycetaceae; genus Streptantibioticus; species Streptantibioticus cattleyicolor. The sequence continues at coordinate 1,393,567 of NC_017585.1, read as the reverse complement.
GCCAGGCCGCGCGCCGAGGCGACGCCGCCGAAGGAGGCCGGTCCGAGGGCGCGGACGGTCCGGAGGTTGGGCAGTGTCCACAGCTCCGGGTTGTCCGGGTGGTTCCGGTTGAACGCGATACCGGGCAGGCTGTGGGGGCCGGTGGCGCGTGACGACAGCGCGGCCAGCCGCTCGGGGGTGGCCAGCGGGGGCTGCGCGGTCAGGAAGCGGGGTTCCTGGTCCGCCGGGAGTCCGAGGTGGAAGTCGACCCCGTAGACGTCGCGCACCCGCTCGGCGAAGAGTTCCTGGACGGTCCGGCCGGTGGCGCGGCGGACCACCTCACCGGTGAGCGCCGCGGCGACCAGCGCGTGGTAGCCGAAGGCGGTACCGGGACGCCAGTACGGGCGCTGCCTGGCGAGGCGGGCGGCGACGACCCGGTCGTCGGCGAGTTCGTCGGGGGTGAAGCCGGTGTCCGCGCCGACCAGTCCGGCCCGGTGTGCCAGCAGTTCACGCAGGGTGATCTCCCGCTTGCCTTCGGCGGCGAACTCCGGCCAGTAGTGGCTGACCCGCTCGTCCAGGTCGAGCACGCCTTCCTGGACGAGCAGGGCGACGATCAGGTGTGCGGCGCCCTTGCTCGCGGAGTAGGCGCCCAGCAGCGAGTCGCCGGTGATCTCCGGCCCCGTCCACAGGTCCACGACGCGTTCGCCGTGCCAGTACGCGACCACCTGCGCGGCCAGGTCGCCGCCCTCCCGCCGCACGGCCGCGGCGAACGCGTCCCGTACCGGTTCGAACCCCTCGGCCACGGTGCCCCGCGGCGTGTCGTGCTCCGGCATGGCTTCCTCCCGATGGTGAGGCGTCGCCCGGCCCGCGCCGGGCACGTCCGAGGCTAGCAGAGTTAGTAACCATTGGTTAGAAATAGCGGGAGTGGCGGCCGTCACCTCCGACTGCGTCCGGGGCGCGCGTCACTCGCCGAGCAGGGCGACGGCCCCGTACCAGACCGGGCCGGGGTTGAGCCGGTCGGGGTGGCGGCGGAGCATCTCGTCGAAGAAGTCACGGGCGTTGGAGCAGGTGTCGAGCAGCTCGGCGACGTCACGGAGGTATCGCCGGGTCTGGTCGAGGACGGCCGGGGAGTCGGGCAGTGCCGTGTTCTTGTGGCCGGCCACGACGGCCGTCGGGTCGAGCGCCTCGACCTGGTCGAGGGCGTCCAGCCCGCCGTCCGCGCCTTCGAGGAAGTACTGGTGGACGCCGTTGTAGGCGACGTCGCCGGCGATCACGAGGCCGGTGGAGGGCACGTGCAGCACGGTGGTGTGGTCGGTGTCGGTGTGCCCGGTCTCCACCGCCCGCAGCACGTCGCCCTCCAGCTCGAACCCGTCCGCCGGGACCGGCTCGGCGAGCACCGGGCTGTCGGGGATCAGGCCGGGCCACTGCTTGTCCCACAGCTGTGCGCGCCCCGTGGTGGCCTGCTCCCGCATGACCGTGATGGTGCCTTCGGTGGCGTACACCGTGGCGCCGGGGAACCGCTTGAGCAGCTCGCCGGTGCCGAACCAGTGGTCGCCGTGGCCGTGGGTGACGTAGACGTACCGCAGCCGCTTGCCGGACGCCTCGATCCAGTCGCCGACCTCGGCGATCTGGTCGTGGGTGAAGGGCGGGTCGACGAGCGCCGCGTCCCGTTCACCGTGGATCAGGGTGCTGGTCACCGGCGACGAGACGATCGGGCGGCCGTCCGGCAGACGCTGCCCCCGGCACGCGGCGCCCCCGCCACGACGAGGGTCGAGTACGCCAGGGACTTGGGGGTGGTCATGGTGTCCTCCTCCGACAGAGCGAAATCTGTAAACGATTATAGGGTATGTCGCGGAAGCCTCGACGGGCACGGTTCGCTTGGAGTAAATGCACACACCTCACAGAGGCCATCACGCTATGGTTATGTTGATGGCATACAGCCGAGCCCGCGATCGGCGCGGGCGGGAGAGGAGCCGGTTTCCATGAGTGCGCAGCAGCGGGGCGGGAACACCGAGGACGGGGTCGCCGTCCAGCCGTGGACCGAGGCGTTCGCGGCCCAGGACCCCGAGGCGTTCGCCGCCGCCTTCGCCGAGGACGTGGTGCTGGAGGCATCGGGGCTGCGTGTGCCGGTCACCGGGCGGGAGGACGTCGCCCGGGTGATGGGCGCGGCCAGCGGCATCTACGAGTCGTTGGTGTTCACGCACGAGACGGCGAGCGGGACGCGCCGCTACCTCGAATGGGAGGCCACCGCGCTCGGCGGGGTCGCCCTGTCCGGCTGCACGATCCTCACCACCGGCGACGACGGCCGTATCGTCCGGGCGGTGATACAACACCGCCCGCTGGACGGACTGCTCGCCTTCTCCGCCGAGTTGGGCCGGCGGCTGGCCGGCGTCGTCGCCCCCGTCCACTTCCACCCCGCCGGCTGACCGCGCGGTACGCGTTCCCACCAAGGATGGTCACCATGGCCGACCACGCACCGAAGGCACCCGTGCGCACCGAGCACGTCGCGTTCCCCGCCGACCGGGGGGCGACCCTGCGCGGCATCCTCCACCTGCCGCCGGACGCGGCCCCGGACGACGCACCCCGTCCCGCGATCACGATGGCGCACGGCTACGGCGGGACGATCCACCACGGCCTGCTCCCGTTCGCCGAGGCGTTCGCCCGGGCCGGGTTCGTCGTCCTCACCCACGACCACCGCGGGTTCGGCGCCGCCGACGGGGAGGGGGACGAACGCCAGGACATCGACCCCTGGCAGCAGATCGCCGACTGGCGGCGCGCCGTCTCCTACCTGGAGAGCCGCCCGGAGGCCGACGCCGACCGCATCGGGCTGTGGGGCACCAGCTACGCCGGCGGCCACGCCGTCGTGCTCGGGGCGACCGACCGGCGCCTGAAGGCAGTGGTCGCCCAGGTGCCCACCATCAGCGGATACCAGCAGGGCCTGCGACGCGTCCCGCCGGAGGGCACGGCCGCCCTGGAGGCCGCGCTGGACGAGGACGAAAGGGCCCGGCTGCGGGGCGAACCGGCCCGCCGGCAGGCCCTGGTCGGCGACGACCCGAAGACACCGGCCTCGTACCGGACCCGGGAGGCCATCGACTTCCACCTGCGGTGGCCGCCGCGGGACGGGTGGCGCAACGAGGTCACCGTCCGCTCCACCCGCGCCGCCCGCATGTACGAACCCGGCGTGTGGGTCCCGCGGGTCTCCCCCACCCCGCTGCTCATGGTCGTCGCCCGCGACGACACCGTCACCCTCACCGACCTGGCCCTGGAGGCCTACGAGAAGGCACGGGAACCCAAGCGCCTGGCGCTGATCCCCGGCGGCCACTTCGACCCGTACACCACCGAGTTCGACAAGGCGTCCACCGCGGCGCTGGACTGGTTCCGCGAACACCTGACGCCGGCCGGCTGACCGGACACCACCGTTGGGCCGCATCACCCGGCGAAGCAACCGACCATCCTTCGGCCCTTACCCGCTGCTACCCTGGGATTCGACGGCTTCGCCGGAACCTCCGTCGCCAACAGCGGAGATCCATCGGCCGCGATCACTGACGAGCGGTCCACCGACAGATGCCCGGTCACTTCGCCGTGCGATGCGGGCGCGGCCGGTACCGGACGGGCCCGGGCCCACGTGGGAGGTGCATGCGCCATGACGGCCTCGGACTGGCCGGCCACCGGCCGCTACGGGCTGGATCCGGCCCCCGGACGCCTCGGCCTCGTCCAGGACCTCCTCAACACCGTGGCGGCGGGCGCCCCCCGTGAGCCCGATCTGCTCGCCTCGCCGGAGGCCGCGCGGGCATGGGCGGACCAGGCCCTGGCCCGGTGGTCGGCGGTCACCGGACGGCAGCCGCGCGGGGTCGTGCTCGACGCCGACGGGCTGGAGGAGTTGCGGGCCTTCCGCGACGACCTGCACCAGCTCGTCGCGCAGGGGCCGCCCTCCGGCGAGGACGGTCCGGGGCCCGCCGCCGTCCTGCACTCGACGGCCGCCTCCCTCCAGCTCGGTGACGACGGCGTGGTGCGCCTCGAACCACGCGGCACCGGCTGGCACCGCCTCGCCGCCCTCGTCCTGGGCGCCGCCTTCGAGGCCCAACTGGGCGATACCTGGCGGCGGTTGAAGACCTGTCGCAATCCACGCTGCCGCGTCGGCTTCTACGACCGTTCCCGTAACAACAGCGGCGTCTGGCACGACGTGAAGACCTGCGGTAACGCGGCCAACCTGCGGGCCTACCGCGCACGTCGGCGGGCGCACGCCACCGGTGACGGAGACGGGGAGGTCCGACTCACAGGCGACAGCTGATCTCCATGCCGTCCCCGACGGGGAAGGTCACGTTCCGGTAGCCGTTCGCGGGGTCGCGTACGTGGTCGAGGTACGGTCGCGGGGCGCCCTCGCCCTGGTCGACGTCGTCGGCGATGACGAGGGCGCCGGGGCTCAGGACCGGTTCGAGCAGGCGCAGCACGGGCAGGCACAGGTCCTTCCAGCCGTCGAGCAGGGCGATGCCCCGTCTTCCACCGGAACGCGCCGTGGCCCGCGGGGAGTTGGCCGCCGACCTCGATCTGACCGCCGAGACCGACCAGCTCATGGGGTCCGTCTACTACTCGACCGCCACGGGCTGACGGCGCAAGGCTGACGCGCCCCCGCACGACCCGGTGCCGGTCAGCTGTCGAACGGCGCGGCGAGGAGCATGTCTTCCACGGTGGGCACCGGGAAACCGGGGATGTGGCGTCGGCCGACCTCGACGAAGGGATGCATCAGCTCCGCCATGGGTTTGGTGCGGCACAGGGAGAGGATGCGGTCGACCGCGTCCTCCTTGAATCCCTCCCGGGGGAAGGCGGTCAGCACCTCCTCAAGGACGTCGGACGGGATCTGCTGGAGGCCGTTGCCGCTGAAGTCGAGGCCGGAGCCGACGGACACCATGGCGATCTCCGGCCTCTTCCGGGTGGCGATCCCGACGCTGGTGTGCAGCGCGATCGCGTCCCACACCAGCGCCGCCCGGTCGGCGGACATCCGGTGCCGCAGCAGGAAACGCTGCGCGGCGTCGGCACCGTCGACCTCGAAACGCTCGGTCGGGGTCTGGAACGACTCGACCAGTCCGAGATCGTGCAGCACGGAGGCGACGAAGACCAGCTCCCGGTCGTAGCGCACCCCACGCCGGTCGAAGACCAGGGCACCGAAGACATACGTCCGCATGACGTGGTTGAAGAGCACCTCGGGGGCGGCGCCCCGGGCGAACGCCACGGCTTCCCGGGCGAGCCGGCTGTCCGGGATGGGCACCCCGGCCACCGAAGAAGGCAGCGCGTCGGGGCGTGGGCCCGGCGTCGCGGCCCGTGCGGCGGGGGCGGCCACCGCACCCGTGGTGAGCGCGGTCACCGCGCCGGCCACGGCGATCGAGGCACCGCGGCCCAGCACCATGCGCCGGGTGACGTCGTTATGCTCGTTGCTGTTGTCCATCACGTCGTTCGGCCTTCTCGTCGTGGGTTGACGTGCGAAAGCCTAGGAACGGCACCGATACGCCCGACAGTGGCGAAGAAGTCAAAGGGCCCCCGGTTCCCGCCACGTCGGCCGTGGCGGAACCCGGGGCCCGGACGTCCGTGCCGGTCAGAGGAGTGCCTTGGGGCTGTAGGTCAGCGGCATGGTGCCGGTGGGGGGCGTGTATCCGGCCGGGTAGGTGACGGTGCCCTGGGCACCGGTCTGGTAGGTGCCGGGCGCGTACGGCGTGTACGCGTTGGCGGACAGGCTGCCGGAGGACCACGTCTCCATGAGGTCGCCGGCGACGGCGAGCGCGCCGTTCTTGTAGAGGTTGGCGCTCATGGTGAGCTGGGAGACCGGTGCCGTGCAGCCGATGCTCGCCGAGCCGTAGACGATGGTGCTGGTGTGTATGGGGGTGTTGACGGTCAGCGTGCAGGTGACGCCGGTCTGCGCGGTGGCCGGGGATCTGGTGACGGTGGCGTGTGCCGTGCCGAGCGACACGGTGGCGTGGGTGACGCCGGCGGGCACGGTGAACGTGGTCGCCGAGGCCGTGGTGGTGGCGGCGTCGGCGGTGCCGGTGGCGACGGCCATGCCGCAGGCGGCGAGCGCGACGGTGGTCACGGTGGCGAGCAGGGAGCGGACGAGCACGGGGCCTCCTCGATGGATGTAAGGCACCAGCATGCGGGCACCCCGGCCCCGGAGGGACCGGTTCCGTCGAAGTCGGCCGCTTTCCCCAACTCCCCCTGCTTCAGGGCTCCTCGGCCGACAGGACGCGCAGCGCGGGCGGGCCCGGCCGGTCACGCCCCGCCGTGCGGTGCCTGGTCCCCCGTGCGTGTGGCTTCCCGCGCGGTGTCGCGGTCGCCGGGGGCGCTGCGGGTGCCGTCGAGTTCCAGCCGGCAGAAGGAGAGGACGACGATCAGGACGCCACCGCAGACGATCGCCCAGTCCGCGAGGTTCATGACGCTGAACCCGCGGACGGCGATGAAGTCGACCACCGCCCCCTGAAAATCCCCGGGCGCACGGAACAGACGATCCGTCAGGTTGCCCAACGCGCCGCCCAGGAGCAGGCCGAGCGCGATCGCCCACGGGACGCTGTACAACTTCCGCGCCAGCCGGAAGATCGCCACCGCGACGGCGGCGGCGATCACCGTGAAGACGATCGTCACCGCCGCACCGAAACTGAACGCCGCCCCGGAGTTGCGCGTCACGTCCAGTTCGAGCCAGCTACCGATCACCTCGACCGGTGCGCGGTGCTCCAGATGACCGACCACCCACATCTTGCTGCCCAGGTCGATCCCGTAAGCGACCGCCGCCACCGCCAGCAGCAAGGGAACCCGCTTCCCACCCGCACCGCCTCGCCCCGCGACCGCCACCGTAAGCCCCTCCACGTCGCCGTCCCGCCACCCGGATCCACACCGGGCCGGGAGTCATTCTCCCTCCGGACGCCCGCACGCTCACCCCGGGCCGTCGGCGAGGGCGGCGGCTTGGTGGCGGAGGGCGTGCACCAGGGCTTGGGAGGGGCCGGGGAGGGGGCCGGGGAGGCGGACGAGGTTGACGCGGCGGATCTCCTCCGCGACACCGTCGACCTCGACGAAGTGGATGCCGGGCGGGACGGCGGGGAGCAGGACGGGTGGGGCTGTCGTGATGCCGGCCCCGGCGGCGACGAGGTGGAGTTTGGTCAGCCAGTCGCGGGCGGTGTGGTGGACCTTGGGTCGTCCGGGCAGGCCGGGCCAGACGCCGAGCAGGGGTTCGTCCGCGCCGGCCGGGCCGGCGATCCACGGTTCGCCGACGATCTCTTCGACGGCGACGCGGGTGCGCCCGGCGAACGTGCCGTCGGCCGCCACCGCGACCGCGAGGTGGGTTTCCACCAACGGTTCGACGTGCAGCGGCGGGTCGTCGGTGTCGGGTGAGCGGTGCGGGGGCCGGGAGGACAGCAGGGCGAGGTCGATGGTGCCGGCGCGCAGCGCGCGGACGAGTTGGGGGGTGGTCGCCTCACGGGTGGTCACCTGGAGGCGGGGGTGGTCGCGGCGCAGCGTGGCCAGGGCGCGGGCGACGACGACCGCTCCGGCGGTGGGGAAGCAGCCGAGGCGGACGCGGCCCGTCTCGGCGCCGGCGCCGCGCAGTTCCCGGTCGGCCGCGTCGAGGGCGTCCAGGGCGACGACGGCGTGGCGCAGCAGCGCGCGGCCCGCGCCGGTCAGCCGTACGCCGCCGGGGTGGCGGTCGAAGAGGCGGGCGCCGGTGGCCTGTTCGAGCGCGGCCACCTGCCGGGAGACGGCCGACTGGGTGTAGCCGAGGGCCCGGGCGGCGGCCGTGAAGGTGCCGCGTTCGGCCACCTCGCGCAGCACCCGCATTCCGGCCACCGTGATGTCCATGAGCGAACAGCATATCCGGCATGCCGAGCATTCGCTGGCCGAATGCCCCCACCCGTTCGTAGCGTGGCGGACGTGAACGGGCGACCCGCCGTTCCGGCCCCTCCGCCGAAGACACCCCGCACCAGGAGAACCGTCATGCCGCTGATCACCATCAGTCTGCGCCAGGGCACCACACCCGAGTACCGCCGCGATGTCTCCACGGCCATCCACACGGCCATGGTGGATGTCCTGAAGATCCCCCAGGACGACCAGTTCCACGTGTTCCACGAGGTCACGCCCGACAACTTCGTCATCCAGCCGGTTGTCTTCGGCCTGCCGCGCGGTGAACGCGCCATGTTCATCGCGCTGCACTTGAACCAGCGCACCCCCGAGGTGAAGGACGAGCTGTTCCGGGCGATCGTCGCCAACTTGCGGGAGCTGGCCGGCGTTCCGGAGGAGGACGTGATGATGATGATCCTGGAAACGGCCCGGGAGAACTGGTGGGCCGCCGGCCGGGTCGTCGACCCGGTCACCGGTTACGACGAGCGCATGGCCGGCGTCGCCTCGAACCCGGCGGCAGCGGCCGGCTGACCGCCGGGGGCGCGGCTGCTCAGGATCGCCGGGCGGGTTCGGTGAGCGTCTCCGCGAGGCGGTCGGCGAACTCGGTGAGCGTGTCCAGCCAGGCTCCGCCGCGGGTGACGCGGAAGCCGTGGCGGCGGCCCCAGAACGCGGCCTGGACGGCGTGGAGTTGGGCCCAGCGCCGCACGCGTACCCGGTCGAGCCCGGCGGCCTCGGCGAAGACGTCGACGACGCGGCGGGCGGCCCGGCGGGGGTCGTCCGCCCCGAGGAAGGTCGGCGCGCGGGACTTCAGCAGGGTGCCGCCGTCGTAGGCGGGGTCGCCCGCGTACCCCTTGGGGTCGACCGCCAGCCACGGCTCGCGGTCGGCCCGCAGGATGTTCCCGGGGTGGAGATCGCCGTGGACCAGGGTGTCGGGCTGGACGGCGCCGAGTTCGCGTACCGTCGCCAGCGCGGCGTCCACCACGCGGCGCGGCATGGTGTGTGCCAACTCCCCGGCGTCCTTGCGCAGTTGCTCCTCCCAGGCGCCGGCCCGGTCCCGTAGCCGGGGCAGGCCGTGGGGCGCCGGGACGGCGAGCCGGCGGCTGATCCGGGCGGCGGTGGTGACCACCTCGTCGCCGTCCGCGACCTCCGCCAGGGTCGACGGGTGGGCCCGCTCCAGCAGCATGGCGAAGTCGGCGTCGGCGCGCTCGTGCAGCAGGACGGCTCCGTGTCCGTCCCACACCGCGAACGCCTCCGGTTCGTGGACGTTGCCGGGGTGCGGGAACGACACCTTGAGCACGGCGCCGACCCCGGCCCGGCGCACCGGGACGACGATGCCGACGCCGCCGTGCGTCATGTCGCCGTCGGGCACGCACCCCCAGCGGTCCAGCAGTGTCTCCACGATCCCGGGGAGCGCGGCGAGCCAGTCGGCCCCCGGCTCCCCCTCGCGCTCGACGGTGCTCCGCGCGAAGGCCTCCGGTATCACGATCACCGTGGCACCCTAGCGCGGTCGTCCACGGCCGGGGCCGGTGGTGCGTGCCTGGTCCGGCGGGACCGGTCAGTCCGTGCCGGATTCCATCGCGGCGCGGTCCAGCATCTCGTCCTCGGAGACCTCGCCGCGGGAGGCGATGGCCTCGGCGCCGCCCTCGGGCATGCTGCCGATGAGCCCGGTGGCGGCGGCCTGGTCGGCCCCGATGGCGGGGTTGGCGGTGCCGATGAGGCCGAGCCCGGCGTACTGCTCCAGCTTGGCGCGCGAGTCGGCGATGTCGAGGTTGCGCATGGTGAGCTGGCCGATCCGGTCGACGGGGCCGAACGCGGAGTCCTCGGTGCGCTCCATGGAGAGCTTGTCCGGGTGGTAGCTGAACGCCGGCCCGGTGGTGTCGAGGATGGAGTAGTCCTCGCCGCGCCGCAGCCGCAGCGTCACCTCGCCGGTGACGGCGGCGCCGACCCAGCGCTGGAGCGACTCGCGCACCATCAGCGCCTGCGGGTCGAGCCAGCGGCCCTCGTACATCAGCCGGCCGAGGCGCCGCCCCTCGGTGTGGTAGTGGGCGAGGGTGTCCTCGTTGTGGATCGCGTTGACCAGGCGCTCGTAGGCCGCGTGCAGCAGGGCCATGCCGGGCGCCTCGTAGATGCCGCGGCTCTTGGCCTCGATGATGCGGTTCTCGATCTGGTCGGACATCCCCATGCCGTGCCGGCCGCCGATGGCGTTGGCCTCCATCACCAGGTCGACCGGGGAGGCGAACTCCTTGCCGTTGATCGTCACCGGGCGGCCCTGGTCGAAGGCGATCGTCACGTCCTCGGTGGCGATCTCCACCGAGGGGTCCCAGAACCGCACGCCCATGATCGGCTCCACGGTCTCCACGCCGTTCTCGAGGTGCTCCAGCGTCTTGGCCTCGTGGGTGGCGCCCCAGATGTTGGCGTCGGTGGAGTACGCCTTCTCCGTGCTGTCCCGGTAGGGCAGGCCGTGGGCGACCAGCCACTCCGACATCTCCTTGCGACCGCCCAGTTCGGTCACGAAGTCGGCGTCCAGCCACGGCTTGTAGATCCGCAGGTGCGGGTTGGCGAGCAGGCCGTACCGGTAGAAGCGCTCGATGTCGTTGCCCTTGAACGTCGAGCCGTCGCCCCAGATCTGTACGTCGTCCTCGAGCATCGCGCGGACCAGGAGGGTGCCGGTGACGGCGCGGCCGAGCGGCGTGGTGTTGAAGTAGGTGCGCCCGCCCGTGCGGATGTGGAAGGCGCCGCAGGTGAGGGCGGCCAGACCCTCCTCCACCAGCGCCGCGCGGCAGTCGACCAGGCGCGCGATCTCGGCGCCGTAGGTCTTGGCGCGGCCGGGCACCGAGGCGATGTCCGGCTCGTCGTACTGACCGATGTCAGCGGTGTACGTGCACGGGACGGCGCCCTTGTCGCGCATCCACGCGACCGCGACCGAGGTGTCGAGGCCGCCGGAGAAGGCGATACCGACGCGTTCGCCGACGGGAAGGGACGTAAGGACCTTAGACATGGGAAGAGTATGCATGATTACGCATGACCATGCAAGATGCGTCACCGGTCACCGGAGCCGACGTGGCCGGGAAGGCGGCACGGCGGCACCGGGGAACCGTTGCGGCGGCTGACCGGAACGGCCTACGAGGCGCCGGACCCGACGCGGTCGAGGACCGACCGGCGCAGGGCGGCGGGGTCGATGTGAAGGGCCGCGAGGACCTTGATCGCGACGCCCTCACCCTCCGCGAGGATGCCGAGCAGCATGTCTTCGGTGTCGAAGTGCTCCCGCCCGAGGGCGGTCGCCTCCCGGACGGTCAGCTCCAGCGCCTTCTTGGCGTGCGCCGTGTAGGCGGGCCGGGGGAACTGGAAGGCACCGGGGCCGAAGGCGTCGTCGGCCCGGCGCTGGATCTCGGCGAGGTCGATGCCGATCGAGGCGAGGGCGTCCCTGGCCGGCTTGCCGCCGGTCGCGGCCACCCCGGCGTCTTCCAGCAGCCGGATCGTCTCCGCGCACGCCCGTGCCGGCTCCAGACCCTCTTCGCGCAGGACTTCGCCCGCCGTCCCCGCGGTCTGAGCCAGGCCGAGCAGCAGGTGCTCGGTGCCGATGAAGTCGTGGCCCATGGACAGCGCCGCGTCCTGCGAGGCCACTACGGCCCGCTTGGCGAGTTCGGTGAATCGGTCGAACACGGTGGTCAGTCCTCCTTGCCCGTGGCTTTGCGCCGGCCGGCGTGCTTCTCGTGGACGGACTGCCTGCTCACCCGCAGCGCCGTCGCGATGCTCTGCCATGTCCAGCCCTGGTCGCGGGCGTTGTCCACGTGCAGGCGTTCCAGTTCCTCCAGCAGGCGCCGCAGCGCGACGACCGCCTGCAACCCGATGGCGGGGTCCTTGTTGGTGACCTGGACGGCCAGTTCGGCGGCCGGTGAGTCCTCAGCACTCATGCCGTCAGGATGCCCTGACATGAAGGGCGCCGTCAAGGAACCCTGACAGTGCGGCGATCCCCCGTTCCGCTGCCACCGAACACAACTGACGATGCGTCAGAACATGCCCGCGACATCCACCGTCCCCGCGACCCATCGCGAGGTCCGCCTCATCGCCCGTCTCGGGGGCCGGGTTCCGGAGGGCGTCAGCCGCCTACGGGCGGGGCCGGCTCGCGGACCATGAAGACGTCCACCGGGTCCTCGGTCTCCAGGGCGAAGCCGTGCCGCTCGTACAGCCGCCGGGCCGGGCTGCCGCGCAGGACGTTGAGCCGGACGACGGTGGCGTCGCGGTCGCACCGGGCCAGCAGACTACGCAGCACGGCCGTGCCGATGCCGTTGCCGTGCAGACGCGGGGCGAGGTAGAAGTGCTCCAGCCAGTGGGCGTCCTCGGCCGGGCGCAGCGCCACGCAGCCGGCGAACGCGCCGCCCGTCTCGATCACCCAGGTGTGTTCCGGGGCGAACCCGTCCCGCAGCCGCTGCCGTACCCGCCGCTCGTCGTACCGTCCGAGCCGTTCCAGATCCGCGCGCAGCACCACGGCCCGCACCTCGGCCACCGCCTCGGCGTCCGCGCCGGAGGCCGGCCGGATCCGCCACTCCGTCATGGCCGGCAGGGTACCGGGCCGGGCCCGGGGTGGTGCGATCAGGCCGCCTTCTGGGACGCGGCGGCCTCGGGCCGCAGGTCGGCGAGGGTGAGCGGATGGGCGGGCGGCCGGGCCAGGGCGATCCGCGAGGTCACCTCCTGGCCCGGCCCGGCGTGCAGCAGTTCGCCCGGGGCCAGCGGGCGCCAGCGCGGGTTGTCGTCGAGGCGTTCGCTGGCGACGACGACGGCGGGCAGGGTGTCCATGTCCTCGCTGCGGACCCGCAGCCGGCCGCGGCGGCCGTGCTGCTCCAGGTGGCGGGCGCCGTGCTGGCCGCCGGGCGGGCGTTCCAGCACGTACAGCTCGTGGGTCTCGGGGTAGCGCAGCGCCCATAGTTCGCCGGGGGTGATGAGCACCAGGTTGAGCGCGAAGACCGGCAGGTTGTCGGCGATCCAGGTGGCCGCCGTGGTGATGGCGGCGCCCACGTCGCCGCCGTTGGCCTCCGCCTCCCGGGAGATGAGGGCGAAGAAGCGCTCGGAGTCGGTGTCGCCGTGCACCAGGGTGTGCAGGGCGTCACCGAGCCGCGCGTCGAGCCGGTCCAGGCCCTCGATGACGCCGTTGTGCGCGAAGAGGCGGCCGTGCTGCGTGAAGGGGTGGGTGTTGCGGTCCTCCAGGCCGCCGGTGGAGGCGTACCGGACGTGGGCCACGAAGGTGGCGGACTCCACGTGCCGTGCTTCCTGGGCGAAGGCCCGGTCCCGGTAGGCGGCGATCGGTGCCTTGTGCACCTGGGGGCGCCCGTCGGCGTCGAAGAAGCCCAGCCCGGTGCCGTCGGGGTCCCGGCGGCTCTGCACCCGCAGGCTGTCCGGCGCCTCCAGCAGCCAGAAGACCGCGTGTACCCGGTGTGGTGCGCTGCTCATCCCGAAAAGACGGCACATGCCGTCCATGGTGGGCCGGGGAGCCCCGTCGGGCAAGCCGTGCGCCGCCACCCGCCTCCGTCCTACTGGGTGCCCAGCCCCGACAGGTCCACGGTCCAGGTGCGGTCGCCCGCGGCGTTGGCGGTGATCGGCACCGGCTCGTCCGGGTGCTCCGGGTCGAGGGTGGAGCTGAGGGTGTGGGTGACGACGGGGCTGGTCCAGCAGGGGACGTTGCGGTTCCAGGCGCCGTTGTTCCTGGCGACCTTCCAGCGGAAGGAGATCGAGTAGCGCTTCAGCCAGTATCCGGAGGACAACCTCTCCGAGGTGGAGAAGCCGGGGTTGTCGTTGAACTCGATGCTGTTCTGGCTGTTGGTGATGACGGGGTTGTTGTAGGGCGGGTGGTACGGGCCGTCCTGCGCCCAACCCCGGGAGGACGCCTGGTCGTTGTCGAGCCCGTCCTCCTCGACGATCTGCACGTTGGAGTCGGTCACCTCCTGCCAGAAGTGGTAGTTGGTGGCCACCGCCAGCGGGGCGCCGGCCGGGTTCCTCAACCGGGCGACCTGCTGGAACCCGATGCTCTGCTCGGTGTGGAGGCGTTGGCTCGCGGGGCCGTCGTAGGACGACTCGAATTCCAGCACGGGCTTGTCGAGGTCGTACTCCTTGGTGCTGGACCGGGTGGCGCGCCGGGGCGGCGGGCTGTCGCCCTTGATGCCCGCGTCGTCCTTGGTGCGTTTGGGCATCCGCTGGACGGCGGCCCCGTCGGTGGCGCGTTGTGCCGTGGTGCCGGGTCCGGACGGCGCGGCGCCGGTGTCCAGGGGGGCGGCCATGGCCCGGGTGGCGTTGGCCTCCGCTTCGCGTTCGTAGCGGTCGGAGGGGTCGGACAGGCGCAGGCCGTCGCCGTTGTCGGTGCCGGCGACGGGGCCCTTGCGCTGCTGGATGACGTGGGTGAGTTCGTGGGCGAGGGTGTGGTGGTCGCCGCCGCCCTCGCCGAGTACGACGTGGTTGCCGCTGGTGTAGGCGCGGGCGCCGATCCGCGCGGCGGATTCCCGGGCCGCGCTGCCGGTGTGCAGCCGTACGTCGGAGAAGTCGGCGCCCAGGCGGGACTCCATCTCCGCGCGGGTGGACGCGTCCAGCGGCCGTCCGGAGGAACGCAGCACCTGGTGCACCGAGGAGCGCTGCACGGCCGGTCCGCCGTCGCCGACGTCGGCGCGCGGCCGCAGTTCGTCCTCGACGAGGCGGGCCACCGCCTTGTTGCCCATGGTGCGTTGCAGGGCGCGCAGGGAGCCGGGCGGGCGGCCGGAGCGGGCGGCGCCGGCGAGCGGTGCCGGGGCACGGCCACGGGCCGGCCGGTCGGCCCGGGCGGGGGTGTCGCTGTCCGGGGTGCGGCGGGCCGGTTGCTGAGCGCGCATGGTGGTGTGGACCCCTTCCGTCGCCGCTTCGGCACCGGTACCGGCCGCCTGGAACGCGCGGGCCGGTCCCCGGCGCGCGCATGGGGCACGGTACCAACGGGGTCCGGGTGGCCGGCAGCCGTCGCGGGGACATGGTTTCCTTCCCCGTGGGGGCAGTCGGGGCGCACCGCGCGGGCACCGTGCGGGGGCGGGCCCGGGACGTGGGCCGCGCCACGCCCGGGCCCCGTTGACGCCGGGGAGGCCCGGCGTCGATTCTTCCCTTGGCGTGAGCGGCCGTTCGGGTCGCGTCACCGGGCGGCACCAGGGGCGGGGTGGGCTTGAAGGGTATGGGGCGGGCCGGTCCGGGCCCGTCGGGTGTTCCGTGCGGGGGCACGGGGGCGCCCGGGTGAGCACCGGCGGGGTGGGCCGGAGGGGCCGGGGTACGGGATGGCGGGCCGTGGTGGCCGGGCGTACCGACCCCGCCCGTGGCACGGCGTGGCCGGCGGTGGCCGCCGGTGGGACGCGGGGCGGGTCAGCGCCGCAGGGTGCTCAACTCGCCGCTGACGTTGAGGAGTTCGTGGCATTCGGAGGCCTGCTCGCCGGAGGCGGGGGTGCCGGGCTTCTGGCACGTCACACTCGCCGACACGGTCTGCTTCTCCGGGACCTCGATCGGGGTGACCCAGTGGTAGTCCTGGTTGCGGAAGGTCTCCAGGGCGATGGTGGTGATGGTCTGGTCGCCGAACTTGATGGTCAGCAGGCCCTGGTCGCCCTGGAAGTTGGCGGCGACGATGTCGGTGATGGCGAAGACCTTGCCCGCCGGCACCCGGTAGACGCCCACGTTGGCGCCCCCGCCGCCGGTGCGTACGTCGATGGTGGTCGAGCTCTGCCGGCCGGTGCCGGGCTCGGCCAGCCCCGGCCCGGTGCCGCCGGGTCCGCCGCCGGTGCCGCCCGTGCCGCCCCCGGGGGCCGGCTGCGCTCCGGTGCCCGGTGTGCCCTGGCCGGACGCGCCGCCGGCGGCACCGGTGTGCTGCCCGGTGCCGTCCAGGCCGAGCGCCGCCGCCTTCTTGCCGACCGCCTCCGCCGCGGCCTGCTTGGCGGAGCTCTGCACCGCGGGCCGCACGAGGGCGAACCAGGCGAGGAGCAGCGCGATGATCGCGGCCAGCAGCGCCAGCAACCACTTGGGGAAGATGGACAGTTGGAGGAACTCGCCCTCCAGCACCTCCTCCTGGCCGGTCCGTTCCGCCTCGCCGTCCTCCGGCCCGCCGCCGTGGCCCACGGTGATCCGGAACGGCCAGGTGACCGGCTTGCCGAACCAGATCGGCTTGCCGGTGCGGACCTTGGTACGCACGTCCACGGATTCGCCGGGGGCGAGCCGGGGCGCGGCCGGCTGGAACGCGAAGCGCAACTCCTCGCCGGCCTGGCCGGGGACGAGGGTGATCCCGGCCTCGGCGTTCCCCGCGTTCCGTACCGAGGTGCGGTAGCGGGCGCGCAGCCAGCCGCGGCGGCGCCGGGGCGCCAGCTCCGCGCGCAGTTCCCGGAAGGGTGTGACGGTGACCGTGGTCTCGGGCACGGAGACCAGGTCGGGGTGTTCGGCGGGCAGCACCTTGATGCCCAGCGGAACCTCGCCGGCGCGCACGTCCGGGGAGCGCGGCGGTGCGAGGCGCACCGTCACCGTCCGGGACGTCCCCGGGTACAGGGAGATGCGGGCGGGCTCGACCGTGGTCCACGCCGCGCAGTCGCCGACCACCTCGAAGGTGTACGCCTCGACGATGTCGGTCTCGTTGCGCACGGTCAGGTCCGTGGTCGCCTCGCTCCCGGGCGACACCGTCAGCGCGGGGAGGCCGAGTTCGGCAGATGCGGTCACACCCCGACGGTAAGGGGCGGCCCCGGGGGCCGCGTAGAGACGGGGGGGCAGCGCGCGGGCACGCGCCCTGCCCCCGTGGCACGGCCGGGGACGACCGGGGCGCGACCGGGGGCCGCCGGTCCCCGGGGCGTCCGGTCCCGGAGCCCCGGTGAGCACGGAGCACGGTTCGTCGATGGCACGTTTGCACGCACAGATCGGATGGTCGATGACGTCTACTGACATGATCCAGGCCGAGGCGCTGCCGCCGCAGTACGGCCGCGACTGGGCGCCGGTCTCCCCCGGGCGGGACGGCCGGGACGCCGGGCCGGGCAGGGTGGCGGTCGCGGTGTACGCGGAGGACATCATCCTGCACTCCGGCGTCGTCCAGCAGTTACGGCACCGGCCGGAGGTGGAGCTGCTCACCGAGGACGAGGGCGGGAAGGCGGAGGTCTCCTTGATGGTGGTCGACCGGCTCAACGACACCGTGGTCGGCGTCCTGCGCAGGCTGCACCGCAGCACCTCCAGCCGACTCGGACTGGTGGTGGGGCAGTTCGAGACCGGCGGGCTGCAAACGGTGATCGAGTGCGGGGTGGCGGCGGTGATGCGTCGTTCGGAGGCCGATCAGGACCGGCTGGTCCGCCTGGTCACCGCGCTGGCCAACGGGGAGGGGGTGATGCCGGGTGATCTGCTGGGCAAGTTGCTGGACCGGGTCGGCAACCTCCAGCGGACGATGCTCGATCCGCGCGGGCTGACCCTGTCGACGCTGACGGCCCGGGAGGCGGAGATGCTCCGCCTGGTCGCCGACGGCCTGGACACCAGTGAGATCGCGGCGCGGACCTCGTACTCGGAGCGCACCGTGAAGAACGTGCTGCACGAGATAGCCACCAGGCTGGGCCTGCGCAACCGGGCCCACGCGGTGGGGTACGCGATGCGGCACGGTCTGATCTGACGCGGGGTCGTGCCGCGGTGCCGGACGGGGCGGTGCGCCCCGGCCCGTCCGGTGCCGTGGCCGGGGGAAGCCGGTGCCGGTTGCCCTCCCGGGCACCGGTGTCTACCCCCGGTTGGGGTATGCGCGGGTCTGGGCCGGGCGGGCGGGGAGCGTCAGGCTGGTGACCGGTCCGCGACCGCGCCGACAGGCGGGCGGGCCGACGTCGCGGGAGGGGCGAGGTTGTGACGACAGGGCCCAGGCCCTTCCGGTCTGCGAGGTTGAGCGTGAGCGGCACTCCCCGGTCCCGACCGCGGGCGGCGCGACGGGCCTTCGTCGGCGTCGCGCTGCTGTCGATGGTGAGCGCGCTGGTGGTGCTCGGCACCTGGCGGTCCGACGGCCGCCCCGGGGACGTGCGGGCACCGCGGGCGACGGCCGCCGCCGAGCGGATCCTGTTCGCCGGCACCAAGCACCTCGGCCTCGCGAAGGTCACCGGCACGAAGACGTCCGACCCGCTCTTCGGCGCCGGCCCCGTCCACTTCGACCAGGAGCCCTCGGCACGCGGCGCCCAACTCGTCTTCACCAGCCTGCGGGACGAGGCGAAACCCCAGGTGTACCTGCGCGACACGGCCGGCGCGGTGCACCAGCTCACCACCGGCATGGACACCGCCGATCCGCAACTGACCCCGGACGGCAGGACCGTGGTCTTCGACGCCGTCGAACCCGGCGGCCGGAACGGGGCCACCCAGCGCGACCTGTGGCTGGTGGGCACCGACGGCACCGGGCTGCGCAGGCTCACCGACACCTGGGCGAACGAGACGCAGCCCACCGTCTCCCCCGACGGGCAGTGGATCGCCTACGTCTGCGACGCCGATCCGCAGCACACCCAGATCTACCTCCAGCGGCTCGACGGCAGCGGCTCCCGGCGGATCACCGACGTGACGGCCGGCGACGCCGTGGACCCCGCGTGGAACCCGGTGAACGACGACGCGCACCGCGACCTGATCGCCTACACCTGGCAGCAGGGCGGGCAGACCGGGCCACGGCTGCGGATCATCACCCCGCAGGGCGGCGACCGGCCGGTGTTCACCGGCCCCCTGGGCGACTGGCACACCAGCGCGCCGACGTGGCTGCCGGACGGCGGCAACCTGCTCTTCCTCAGCCCCGGCGGGGCGGACGACACCCCCGTCCCCAAGGTCTTCAAGGCCCCGCCGGGCGCCACCGACTCGGTCGGCCTGATGTACTCCGCGGACCGCGCGGTCACCAGGCCGGCGTGGCTGACCGGCGCCACCTGCCCGTGCGGCGCGCTGATCGTGGCCCAGACCAGCGCCGCCGCGCCCAACGTGGCCGATCTGGAGGACATCCGGCCCGACGGGGTGGACCCGCGCGACCTGGGCCTGAGCATCCTGCGGGAGGACCCGGCCGCCGACACCGTCACCGACCCCGCCGCCGACCCGTTGTTCAACCCCCGCCCCGGATACGACCCGTGGACCGAGCGGCAGAGCTACACCCCGGACGGGCGGCAGGTGGTGGTGACCCGCTTCGAGGACGCGCCGGCCGGGCGCGTCGAACGCGTCTGGCTGGCCGACGCCGACGGCGGGCAGGCCCGTCCGATGAACCTCGCCGGGCGGGGGCCGCGCGACTGGGACACCGATCCGGCCTTCTCCCCCGACGGCCGCCGCATCGCGTTCACCCGGACCTCCCCCGGCGGGGTCGGCGGCGCCTCCGGGCCGGGACGCGTCCTGATCGCGGACGTCGCCACCGGCGCGATCACCGGCACCATCGAGCCCCCCGCAGGCCGGCCGGGCGCCTCCGACGCGCAGCCCGCCTGGTCCCCGGACGGCAAGCTGATCGCCTTCACCAGGACCGAGACCGTCTACGGCAACGGCGGCAACAAACACATCTGGACGGTGCCCGCCGACGCGCTCGACCGGCAGAGCGACCTGAGCCGCGCGATCTGCCCCGGCGACTGCGCGGTGATCGACGACAGCCCCGCCTTCTCCCCCGACGGCCGCGACATCGCCTTCAACCGCAAGGGCGGCGACGGCCAGGTGAACGAGCGCGACGGCGTCCTGGTCACCTCGCCCACCGGAGCGGACTGCCAGGTGGTCCTCCCCGCCGGCCTGAGCGGTCAACGCGACGCCTGCCGCCGGGAGTTGCCGGACACCTCCGCCACCGGACCGTTCCAGCCCCGCGACGTCGCCTGGTCCGCGGACGGATCGCAGCTGGTGCTCAGCTCGCGCCGCGCCCTGCCGCCGAACTCGCCGGAGGAGCTGTCGGTCTACGACGTCGGCACCGGACGGCTCACCCCCGTCGGCGACCGGCTGCCGGGACGGCAGAAGGAGCCGGCTCTGCGGGCCACGGTCGACCTGTCGCTGAGCGCCCCGGCCACCACGCCACGGGTGACCGTCGGCTCCGGCACCGCCGTCACCGTCACCGTCACCAACCACGGCCCGTCGCCCTCACCCGGGACCGCGCTCACCGTGTCGGTGCCGTCCGGCGCCCGGATCACCGGGGCCACCACCACGGCCGGCCGGTGCGACATCACGGCGCTCCGCTGCGACCTCGGCCTGCTGCCACCCGGCGGCACCGTCCGGATCACCGTGGTCGTCGAGGGCACACAACCGGGCGACCAGCGCTTCGAGTGGTCCGTCGGCGGCACGGTGGTCGACCCGGCCCCCGGCGACAACGCCGCGCGGACCGACGTGCCGGTGGCGCCCGCACCGCCGACCCCGACCCCGTCCCCGCCGCCCACGCCGTCACCGCCGCCGCCCCCGCCCCCGGCCGGCCCCGGGGTGACCGTGGGCGCGCAGCCCGACCCCGGGTACGTCGGCGGGCACGTCACCGTGACGTACACGGTGCGCAACGGGGGGCGGTCGCCCGCCACGGGGCTGCGGCTGGCGCTGGGGCTGCCCCCGGGGATCCCCGCCGGGCCGTTGCCGGCCGGCTGTTCGGCCACGCAGTGCGACCTGGGTGACCTGGCCCCGTCGGGGCGGTCGGTGGTGCAGGTGGTGCTCGCGCCGAAGGCGGCCACGCGGGTGGTGATCACCGCGCGGCTGACCACCACCGGCAGCGACGCCGACCCGCGCGACAACGTGGCCGCCACCGTGCTGCGCGTCCTCCAGCCGCGCATCGTCGCGGTGCCGCCGATCGGCAAGCCCGGGTTCGTCACCTCGGTGCGGGGCCGGGACTTCCCGCCGGGCGTGCCGGTGCGGTTCACCTGGCTGCCGGGGATCACGGCCGCGGCGGCGCCCACGGTCCCGGGCTCCGACGGCACCTTCGCCGGGCAGTTGCTCATCCTGCCCAAGGACCAGACGGGACCGCGCGTGATCACGGCCGACGGCCCCGGGTTCTCCCCGGTGACCACGCCGTTCCTGGTGGTCGCCGGCGGCATCGGCCCGCCCGGGGAGGTGGACCGCCGGTGATCCACGAGGTCGACGAGGCGCTGCGGCTGCTGCTGGTCGAGGGCGGCGTGCAGGAGGGCGGGGTGGAGCTGGTCTTCGACCCGCCCACCCGCGACTGGGCCGCGCGCCGCAACGTCCCCACGATCAGCGTCTTCCTCTACGCGCTCCGGGAGGACGCCGCCCGCAGGCAGGTCGGCTGGGCCGAGGAGTACGACGCGGACGGGCTGGTGGTCGCCCGGCGTTCGACGCCCCACTGGTTCGAGCTGGCCTACCTGGTGACCGCCTGGACCAACCGCCCGCAGGACGAACACCGGCTGCTGTCGGCCGCGTTGCGCTGCCTGGTCGCCTCGGACGCGCTGCCCGGGCGGCTGCTCACCGGCACGCTGGCCCGGCTGGGGCTGACCGTCGGGCTGCGGACGGCGGGGCCCGGCGAGGGCGCCCCATCGGTGTCCGACGTGTGGTCGGCCCTCGGCGGCGAGATGAAGCCCTCGGTCGACCTGCGGGTGGTCGCGCCGCTGGCCACCGACCCGGAACTCGCGGCGCCCGCGGTCACCGACGGCCTGCTGCTGCGCACCGAGGACCACCTTCCCGCGCCGGAGTCCGCCGCCGCGCGGGCGGAGGCCGGCCCCGCCCGCAGGCTGCGGTACGAGGGCGCCGAACCGCGCCGCGACGGCTTCGCCGCGCCCCGGGAACGCCCGCTGCCGCCGGGCCGGCGCCGACGCGGCGGGGCGCCCCGGTGAGCGTCGGGACGCAGGCCGCCCCGACCGGTCCGCCCACGGACCCGCACCACCTGTGGACCCGGCTGCGCCATGTCGAAGAGCGCGTCAGGACGGCCGTCGACGAGCGGCGGGCCACCGATCCGGAGCCGGACGACCCGTACCGCGGCCAGTACCTCACCCCGGCGCAGGTGGACCGCATCCTGGCGGCGCCCGGGACGGCGTTCCACCCCGGCACGGCTCTGGGGGAACCGCCGCCGGCCCCGCCCGGGTCGGCGCTCGGCCGGCTCACCGCCGCGTTCGGTCTGCCGCCGGTGGACGTCGAGATCCTGCTGGTGGCGATGGCGCCCGACCTCGACCCGCGTTTCGAGCGGCTCTACGGCTACCTCAACGACGACCTGACCCGCGGCCGGCCGACCATCGGGCTCGCCCTGGAGCTGTGCGGGCTGCCGGGGGCGGGGGCCGGACGGTTCCGCTTCTCGGCGCGGGCCCCGCTGATCGCGCACGGGCTGCTGGAGGTCACCGAGGCCGAACGCCCGCTGCTCTCCCGGGGGTTGCGGGTGCCGGACCGGGTCACCGCCCATCTGCTCGGCGACGACGCGGCCGACGACGCGCTGCACGGTCTGCTCCGGAGCGTCCGGCCCGGCCCGGAGGAGGCGTCCGAGCCGGCGCAGCGGGTCCGCGCCGCGGTCCTGGGCGGCGGTCTGGTCTACCTGCTGGACGAGGGCGGCGGCGCCGGGCGGCTGGCGGTCGACGCGCTGGCCGCGGGCGGTGCGCCCCCGCTGGTGGTGGAGCCCGCCGCGCTCGCCACGGAACCGGGCGCGGCGCCGGTGCGCGCGCTGGCCCGGGAGGCGCGGCTGACCGGCGGCGGGGTCGTGCTCGGCCCGCTGGACCGGCTCGATCCGCGGCGTCCCGAAGGCGCCCGTGCGCTGCGGGAGTTGTGCGCGGGGCTCGCCGGTCTTCCGCTGGTCGTGCACGGCACCCTGGCGTGGGACCCCTCGTGGGCGGCTCAGAGCCCGGTGTCCGTGGTGGTGCCGCCGCCGGACGCCCGGCAGCGCGCCGAGCGGTGGGCGCGGGCGCTGAGCCACGCCGTGGGCGGCCCGCACCGACTCGCCGATGCCGACGGGGAGTTCACCGAGGCCGTCGCCACCTACCGGCTGGACGAGGAGCAGATGGAACGGGCCGCGGGCCTGGCCGCCCGGACCGCGGCGGCATCGGGACGCCCGATGGACGCCGGTGACCTGCGGGCCGCGGTGCGCGCGCAGAACGCCGCGGGGCTCGACCGGCTGGCCCGCCGGATCGAACCGGCGGTCGGCTGGGACGACCTCGTGCTGCCCGCCCCCGTCGCGCGACGGCTGCGCGAACTCGTCCTGCGGGCCCGCCACCGCGACCAGGTGCTCGGTCACTGGCGGATGCGGCCCGGCGGCGGCCGGGGCCGCGGGGTGACCGCGCTCTTCGCCGGCGGGTCGGGCACCGGCAAGACGATGTCGGCCGAGGTCGTCGCGGCGGCGCTGGGCATGGAGTTGTACGTGGTGGACCTGGCCACCGTGGTGGACAAGTACATCGGCGAGACCGAGAAGAACCTGGAACGCATCTTCACCGAGGCGTCCCGGGTCAACGGGGTGCTGCTCTTCGACGAGGCCGACGCCATCTTCGGGCGGCGCTCGGAGGTGAAGGACGCCCACGACCGCCACGCCAACGTCGAGTCGGCCTACCTGCTCCAGCGCATGGAGTCCTTCGACGGGATCGCGGTGCTCACCACCAACCTGCGCGCCAACCTCGACGAGGCGTTCATCCGGCGGCTCGACGTCATCGCAGAGTTCACCATGCCCGACGAGGAGCAGCGGCTCGCGCTGTGGGACCGCTGCCTCGGGCCGCGTATCCCGCGCGGCGGCGACCTGGACCTCGCGTGGTGCGCCGGGCGCTTCGAGCTGTCCGGCGGCTCCATCCGCGCGTGCGCCGTGACCGCCGCCTACCTGGCCGCCGAGGCGGGCGGTCCGGTGACCATGCGGCAGGTCGTCTCCGCGGTGCTCCAGGAGTACCGCAAGCTGGGCCGCCTGGTGCTGGAGGGCGA
Source organism: Streptantibioticus cattleyicolor NRRL 8057 = DSM 46488 (assembly GCF_000240165.1). Taxonomy (NCBI): domain Bacteria; kingdom Bacillati; phylum Actinomycetota; class Actinomycetes; order Kitasatosporales; family Streptomycetaceae; genus Streptantibioticus; species Streptantibioticus cattleyicolor. Next base: position 1,369,921 of record NC_017585.1, on the reverse strand, counting down.
GTTCGGGCCGTGGCTGGAGGCGGAGCGCGGCGGCGCCTGACGGCCGGGGACACCGCCGATGGCCCGCGGGGGCAGCGTCGTTGCCCCTGGCAGGGGACCGGCAGACCTGCTGCCACGGGCGCCTAGGGCAGCAGACTCGGTGACGCGAATGACGCGCCCACCTCGAAGGAGCACGCATGCCGTCGTACCTCACCCCGGGTGTCTACGTGGAGGAGGTCCAGTCCGGTGCCCGGCCCATCGAGGGGGTGGGCACGGCCGTCGCCGCGTTGGTCGGCTTCGCCGAGACCGGACCCTTCCACACCCCGACCCTGGTGACCAACTGGGATCAGTACGTCCAGCAGTTCGGCGGCTTCGTCGACGGCGCCTACCTGCCGCACGCGGTGTACGGCTTCTTCTCCAACGGCGGCGGCGCCGTCTACGTGGTGCGCGTCGGCGGACCCGCCGGCCAGGACGCCGGTCGCGGGCAGGAGACGGCGCAGGCCGCCCCCGCGGCCGTCGCGGCGGCCGGCTTCCTGTTCTCGGCGCTGCCCGGCGCGGGACCCGACGTCACGGTGGAGTTCGCCGACGCGGAGGGCGAGAACGTCCCGGAGGACCGCTTCCGGCTCGTGGTGCGCCAGGGCGGCAAGGTGGTCGAGACGTACGACGTCACCATCCGCAAGAACGTCAAGGGGTACCTGGTGACCCAGCTGCGGGAGTCGAAGCTGGTCAAGGTGACCGAGCAGCCCGGCGCCGCGCCGAGCCGCCCCGAGCCGCAGACGCTGCCGCTGGCCGCCGCCCCCGCGGCCGGATCCCCCGCCCCGGCCGCGCGCCTGGACCCCGCCGAGTACGTCGGCGACGCCGCGGCCCGTACCGGGTTCGCCGGGCTGGAGGCGATCGACGAGATCACCATGGTGGCGGTCCCCGACCTGATGAGCGCCTTCGACCGCGGCGACATCGACGCGACCGGGGTGAAGACGGTGCAGCTCGCGGTGGTCTCGCACTGCGAGCAGATGGGCGACCGGGTCGCCGTGCTCGACACCCCGCCCGGCCTGAGCGCGCAGCAGGTGCGCACCTGGCGCAACGACGAGGCCGGGTTCGACTCCCGTTACGCCGCCATGTACTACCCGTGGATCGAGGTGTTCGACCCGGCCACCGGACGCAACAGGGCGGTGCCCCCGAGCGGGCACATCGCCGGGGTGTGGGCCCGCAGCGACGCCGAACGCGGGGTGCACAAGGCGCCCGCCAACGAGGTGGTGCGCGGCGCGGTCGACCTGGAGGTGCGCCTCAGCAAGGGCGAGCAGGACCTGCTCAACCCCATCGGCGTCAACTGCGTACGGGCCTTCCCCGGGCGCGGCATCCGGGTGTGGGGCGCGCGGACCCTCTCCTCGGACCCGGCCTGGCGCTACCTCAACGTGCGGCGGCTCTTCAACTACCTGGAGGAGTCGATCCTCCTCGGCACCCAGTGGGTGGTCTTCGAGCCCAACGACGACCGGTTGTGGTCCAGCATCCGCCGCAACATCACGGCGTTCCTCACCGAGGAGTGGCGGCGCGGCGCGCTGTTCGGCCGGACGGCGGCGGAGGCCTTCTACGTCAAGTGCGACCAGGAGAACAACCCGCAGGAATCGATCGACCTGGGCCAGGTGGTCTGCGAGATCGGCGTCGCCCCGGTGAAGCCCGCCGAGTTCGTGGTGTTCCGGCTGGCCCAGTTCTCCGACAGCACCAGTCTCGTCAACGAGTGACCCGACCCGGTCCGCACCCCGGAAGGTGAAACCTCCCCATGGCCGAAGGCGATCCGCTCTCCACACACATATTCGGCGTCCAACTCGGCGGGTACAACGTCGAGTCGGTGAAGGAGATCAGCAACCTCACCGTCGACCAGGACGTCGTCGAGTACAAGCAGGTCACCGAGCAGGGCAAGCTCATCGTCCGCAAGCAGCCGGGCTCCCGGCTGCCCGGCGAGGTGACGATCACCCGCGGGCTCGACCAGAGCAGCACGTTCACCAACTGGATCAAGGAGACCATCAACAACGGCGCGGTGAACACCGCCCGGCAGAACCTCACCATCGAGATCAAGGACACCACCGGCGCCACGTTGCGCCGCATCCAGCTGGCGAACGCCTGGGCCAGCAGGTGGGAAGGGCCCACGCTCACCGCCGGCGAGTCCAACGCCGCCACCGAGACGGTGACCATCACGTTCGAGGAGATCACCGTCGAATGAGGCGACGGATCGGCATCGACGAACTCGTGGCGCAGGCACCGCCGCCGGCCCAGCGCCCCGCCGCGCCCCACCGCGCCGACGGGCCACCGCGCGGCGCGGCGCCGCTGACCGAGTTCGAATTCGAGCTGCCCCGCGGGTACGTCGACGACGAGGGCACCGTGCACCGGCACGGCGCGATGCGCCTGGCCACCGCGCGGGACGAGCTGATGCCCCAGATCGACCTGCGGGTCAAGGAGAACCCGGCGTACCTCGGAGTCGTCCTGCTGAGCCACGTCATCACCCGGCTCGGCACCGTCCCGGAGGTCCACACCGGTGTCATCGAGCGCATGTACGCCACCGATGTCGCCTTCCTCCAGGACTTCTACCAACGCATCAACAGCGAGGGCCACACCCGGGCCGCGGTCACCTGCCCGCACTGCGACGGGGCCTTCGAAGTCGACCTCGCCGGCGGGCGCCTGGGGGAATCGTGACGTACGCGTCTCCCCGGCTGTACGAGGAGATCGCGTACGTCGCCTACCACTTCCACTGGGCCCGGGAGGACATCCTCGACCTCTCGCACCGCGAACGCCGCCAGTGGGTACGGGAGATCGCCCGGATCAACACCCGGGTGAACGAGGGCGGGTGAGGCGCGATGGCGTTCTGGAAGCGTCCGGCCCGCACGGCGGACGAGGTGGCGACCGCCGCCGTGGCGGCGCCGGAACGGGCCGGCGACCCCTGGGACGGCGGCTGGCGGGCGGTCACGCCCCCGGCGGTCACCGTCCTGCGGTCGGTGACCGGGGTCAGCGACGGGCTCCGGTTCCGAGCCCGGCTCGCCGCCTGGCGCGACCCCTCGGTGGGTGGCGCCCTCGGCCACGCCGTGCTGCCGTCGGCCCCCGCCGGGGTGCTGCGGGCGGTGGTCCGTCCGCCCGGTACGCCGGTGGCCGCCGACTCCGGTCCGCCCCTGCCGTACGCCACGCCCGCGCCGCCGCACGCCGACGCCTCCCCGGGCGAGGCCGAGCCGACGCGTGACGACACGCCCCGTCCGCCCCGCCCCCGCCCGGTCACCCCACGCCCCACGGCCCGCCCGCTGGTCGTGGCGAGGCGCCCGGCCTCGCTCCCGGTGCGCCGGCTCAAGGCCGTCACGCCCGATGGGCGTGTGGAGCGGTCCACGGGTGCGGGTGCGTCCGTGCCGCGCGGGTCCGTCCGGGGGGTGTCCGAGGCGCCTGTTCCGAGCGATGGCGCTGCGCCGGTGTCGGACGCGTCCGAGGCGCCTGCGGAGCGAGCGGCCGGTACGGGTACGCCCGCCCCGCGCGGGTCCGTCCCGGGCGCGCCCGAGGCGCCTGCCGAGCGGCCGGCCGGTACGGGTACGTCCGCCCCGGAGGTGTCCGAGGCGCCTGCCGGTACCGGTCCGTCCGCCCCGCGCAGACCTGTCCTGAGCGCGCCCGACACACTGGTGCAGCGGTCGGCCGACAGCGGTGGGCCCGTCCTGGGCACGCCCGACGCGCCTGCCCGTCCCACGGCACCGGCCGATGTGGCCATGCCCGTGTCGCGCGGGCCCGTGCCACCCGCGCCCGAGACGCCTACCCGGCGAGCGGCCGATTCGGGCACGCCCGCGCCGCGCGAGCCCGTTCCAGGCGCGGCCGACGCGGCTCCACCGCACGATGCCGCCACACCCGTCCTGCGTGGATCCGCCCCGGACGCGTCCGACACGTCTCCCCCGGCCGATGCCGCTACGTCCGTCTCGCGCAGCCCCGTCCCGGGCGTGTCCGACACGCCTTCCCCGAACGGTGCCGCTACGCCCGCGCCGCGCAGGCCCCTGCTCGGCGCGCCGCTGACCACGTTGCCGGCCAGTGGCGCCCCGGCGGTTCCGGGTACGGCGGCGGACCGAGCGTCCGGCACCGTCCAACGCGCCCGCACGGGCCCCGGTGACGCGCGGGCCCACGGCGGACTCGGAGCACCGCTCAACGCCCTTCCCCCGACAGCCGCCCCGGCCGGGAACGTTCCGGGCCCGTTCAGCCCCCGGGCGGACCTGCCGTACGCCGCGCCCGGTCGCGGCCCGGCCGTCCAACGCGCGCGGCGGGACCGCCCCGACACCCCGCCACCGAGCGAGCCTCGCACCGTCGTGCCGCGTCCTTCCGGTCAGGGGGACCGATCCGCGGCCCCGGGTGTCTCCGGCACGGTTTCCGGTCGGCGGGACGGCGGGACGGGCGCCGGTGGTGGCACGTCGAGCGCGGTCCCGTCCGCCCGACCGTCCGCCACGGCGAGCGGCGGCGCTTCGGCCCGGCCGGTGCGGTCCAGCCGCACCACGCCCGCGACGGGTCCGCTCGTCCGGCCGACGGCCTCCGGGCACGACACGTCACGTACGAGTCCGTCCGCCCGCCCCTGCGCGACAGCGGGCGAACACCGGCCCGTTGACGTCCAGTTGACGCGATCCGGCGACCACGCGCCGACCGGGCGTCCGTCCACCGACCGCCGCGCCTCGTCGGGCGGTCCGGCGGTCGTACGGTTGGCGGCGCGCTCCGGCGGAACGGCACCGCGTGTGCGCCCGTTGCTGGGGGAACGCCGCCCCGTGCTCGGGCTGCGCACCGGTCACGCCGCGCCGAAGGGCGGGGCGGGGCCGTCGCGTGCCGGTGCCGCCGTACCCGTCGCGCGGGCGGTGTGGGTGCGGGACAGCGACGCGCCGGACGGTGCGGTGGGTCCCCGAGGGCGTACGGGCGGGCCGGGGCGCGCACGGAGCGTTCGCCCGGCCGCGCCCAAAGCCCCGCACCCGGAGCCGTCCGGCCCGGCGGTCCAGCGTTCCGCGGCCCGTCCGGGGCCCACCACCCCGTACCGGCGCCCGACCCGCGACGCGGTGGCCCAACCAGCCTCCGTGCCGACGGACTTCGCACCCGGCACCACACATCCCCTCACGATCGCCCGGTCGCCGGCCCCCGTCTCCGGGCGTGCGGCCCGGCCCGCGATGCCCGTGGTGCGTCCGCGGCCCGTCGGGAACGGGAGCGGGACAGTGGCCGAGGCCGGGCCGCCGGCCGTACCGGCGGTGTTCTCCGGGCGGGCGGGGGCGGGCGGGCGTCCGGCGCCGGCGCGGGTACGGCCACCGGCGGCCACGGCGCAGGCGGTGCAGCGCAGATCGGTGCCGTCCGGGGTGCCCGAGGTCGAGGTGACCGCCGTACCGCCGCGCGAGCCGGCCGCCGCGCCACCCGACGCCACCCGCCAAACCGGGACGGCCGGGGCGGAGGGGTCGGGCGGGCCGGTCGCCGGGCTCGACATCGACGAACTGGCCCGCCGGCTGATCGAGCCCGTCGGAAGGTTGCTGCGCACCGAACTGCGCAGGGGAAGGGAGCGCGCCGGACGGCCGTACGACGGCCGGCGGTGAGCGCGTGGACGGCATCGGCGGGCAGGGTGACGGAGAGAGACGGGAATGACCGACGGCATCTTCGCAACGAGTGTGTTCTTCAAGCTCACGATCGGCGGCAACGACCTGGGGGACTTCTCCACCTGCTCCGGGCTCGGCGCCGAGGTGGAGATCGAGAGCTACGCGGAGGGCGGCAACAACGGTTTCTCCTGGCAGTTGCCGGGCCGCATCACCTGGTCGAACATCACGCTCACCCGCGCGGTCACCGAGGACACCACGAAGATCGCGCGCTGGCTGGACGAGATCGTGCGGCGGGTCGAGCCGAAGGACGGCGAGATCGTCGCGCTGCGCCCCAACCTGACGCCGATCGTCAGCTGGCAGGTGCTCGGCATCGTGCCGGTGCGGTGGCAGGGGCCCTCGTTCGACCCGGCGAACTCCGCGGCGGCCGTGGAGTCCCTGGAGATAGCCCATTGCGGTCTGCGCCCGTCCTGACCGCGTTCCGTCGTGCCGACCCCGTCCCGGAAGGAGGCAGCAGGTGGCGTCCGCCGTTCCCACGAGCCAGGCCCGTGCCCAACTGACCATCATGGAACCGCCGTCCATGGTGGGAGCCCCTCCCGGCGGCACGATCACCCGGCTGCCCCTCCAGTTCAACCCGGCCACCTTGTCGTTGAGCAAGACCACCGAGTGGCGGCGCACGCCCTCGCGCATGGCCGGGCAGTCGGCGCTGCCGGAATTCGTCGGCAGCGGGCCGCGCTCGCTCTCCCTGGATGTCTTCCTGGACGCCACGGCACGCCACGACAACTCGGTGGAGCGGGCCGTGGAGCAGTTGATGACGGCCTGTGTGCCCACCCCGGCCAGCCTGGCCCGCAAGGCACCGGCCAGCCCCTGGGTGCGGTTCGACTGGGGGACGGCGAAGACCACGTCGTTCGACGGGGTGCTGACCGGGCTGTCCGTGCGGTACACGCTCTTCGACGTGGACGGCAAGCCGCTGCGGGCGATCTGCTCGCTCACCATCGACGAGGCGAGCGTCGATCCGCCGGGCCAGAACCCGACCTCCGGGTCGCCGGAGGCACGCCGCACCCACCAGGTGGTCGCCGGCGACAGCCTGCCGCTGCTCGCCTGGCGGGAGTACGGCGACGCGACGGCCTGGCGCACCATCGCGGAGGCCAACGACATCGACGACCCGATGGTGCTGGTGCCCGGCACCGAGCTGATCGTGCCGGGTACGCACCAGCCGGGCGCCAAGGGGCGCCGGTGAGCGCCCCGGAGGCGCGGGGTGGCCGCGCGTTCGCCGCCGAGCCGGTCGTGGAGGCGCCGGGCCGGCTGCCGCCGGTGTGGGCGACCCAGCTGGTCTCCTGCGACATCGAGCAGAGCGTCGGCCTGCCCGACGCCGTGGCGCTGACGTTCCGCGACGCCGACCACCGTTTCCTCACCGAGACCGGGATCACCATCGGCACCCGGCTGAAGGTCTCCGTGGTCACGGTGCAGGAACACGCCCAAGTGCCGCTGTTCTCCGGGGAGGTGACCGCGCTGGAGCTGGACGTGGACACCACCGGCACGTTCACCGTGGTGCGGGCGTCGGCGGTGACGCACCGTCTGATGCGCGGGCGGAAGGTCAAGGCGTTCCGCAACATGACGACCTCGGACATCGTGCGCCGGGTGGCGGCGGACGCGGGTGTCGAGTGCGCCCGGGTCGACGCGTTCCCGGTGGTGCACCGGCACCTGTCGCAGGCGAACGTCTCGGACTGGGAGTTCCTGCGGTACCTCGCGCGGGAGAGCGGCGCGTGGACCGGGGTGGACGAGGACGGCCGACTGGAGTTCGTCCGGCCCCGGCCGGCCTCCGGCGCCCCGGACCCGGCCACCCCGGCGCCGCGCGACCCGCTGGTGCTGGAGTACGGCCGCAACCTGCTGGAGCTGAGCAGCGCGCTCACCGGCGCGGACACGGCGGACACCGTGCAGGTTCGGGGGTGGGACGTCACCACGAAGACCCCGCTGGTCGCCACCGGGCGCCCGGTGTCCACGCAGGCGGTGCGGCCGGGGATGAGTCCGGCCACGGTGGTCTCCGCCTTCCCCGGCAGCCCGCGCACGACGGTCACCGACACGCCGTACCGCACGCAGGCGGAGGCGGACGCGGCGGCGGACGCGCTCGCCTCGTCGGTGGGGGCCGGCGTCGCGGAGCTGGAGGCGGTCGCCGAGGGCAACCCGGACATCAAGGCGGGCACCCCGGTCGCGCTGGGCAACGTCGGGCCGGCCTTCTCCGGCCGCTACACCGCCACCGCCGTGCGCCACCTCCTCGAACCCCACCGGGGCTACCGCACCACGGTGACGGTCTGCACCGCACCGGACCGCTCCCTCACCGGCCTCGTCACCGGCGCCGCCGCGCCCCCGCACGCCCCACGCGTACCGGGCCTGGCCATCGGCGTGGTCACCGACGTCCACGAACCCGACGGCGGCCAACGCGGCTGGGTGCGGCTGAAGTTCCCGTGGCTGGACGACGACTACGTCTCCGACTGGGCGCGCACCGTGCAGTGGGGCGGCCAGGGCGGCGGCGGTGTCTTCAGCCCCGAGGTCAACGACGAGGTGCTGGTCGGCTTCGAGCAGGGTTCGCTGGACAGCCCCTACGTGATCGGCGGCCTGTACAACGGGGTGGACCGGCCCTCCCCGCACGACGTGCCGCTGGTCGACGGCGCCTCGGGGAAGGTCAACCGCCGCTCGCTGGTGTCCCGTTCCGGCAACCGGGTGGAGCTGCTGGACGCCCCCGCGGGCCCGTCCGGAGTCCGCCTCGCCAGCGGTGACGGCAGGCTGGAGGTCAGGCTGGACGAGCAGCGCGGCGAGATCACGCTCACCGTCTTCGGCGCGGGCGGCCGGCGCGCGGCCGGTTCGGTACGGGTCACCGGCTCCGGGATCACCGTCGACGCCGGCACCGGATCGCTCGACCTGCGCGGCGGGTCGGTGACCGTCGGCGGCACCACCGGGGTCACCGTGGACGGCGGTGTGCTCGCGGTGTTCAAGGCCGACGAGATCCGCATCAACTGACCCGGCGCTGGGCGCCGTTGACCACCCTCGGAATGGAGAACGCACATGCCCCCCGCAGCCAGGACGGGCGACGCCACGGATCACGGCGGTGTCATCACGACCCCGCCGCCGGGCGCCGTCGCGGTGGAGACCGTACTGATCGGCGGCCGGCCGGCGGCCGTCACCGGCAGCCTGCACGTCTGCCCCGCCCACCCCGAACTGGGCCCCGCCAACGTCATCCTGCCCGGCGCGGCCACCGGGGGGCCGGGGCTGGTCCTCATCGGCGGCCTGCCCGCGGCCCGCGCGCGGGACAGGACGGCCTGCGGCGCCCAGGTGGTCGTCGGAGCCTTCGACGTGCTGATCGGAGGCGTGGTGTGAGCGGGGGGTTCATCGGCCGCGGCTGGGCGTTCCCGCTGCGCGTCAACGCCACCGGCGGCATCGGCATGGTCGACCGGGACCGGGAGATCGCCGAGTCCATCCGGCTGATCCTCGGTACGGCGCCGGGCGAGCGGCCGATGCGCCCGGAGTTCGGCTGCGGCATCCACGAGCACGTCTTCGCGCCGGGCGACGGCTCCACCGCGGGCCGTATCGCCCGGGAGGTGCGGGCGGCGCTGGAGCGCTGGGAGCCGCGGATCGACGTCGAGGACGTGCTGATCGCCTTCGACACCGTCGACCTCGGCACCCTCTACATCGACCTGCGCTACTCCGTGCGCTCCACCAACGACCGGCGCAACCTCGTCTTCCCCTTCTACACCATTCCGGTCTCGCCGGACCCCGAGGACGGAGACGACGACTGATGGCGCTGCCCTCCCCCAACCTGGACGACCGCCGGTTCCAGCAACTCGTCGACGAGGCCAAGCGGTACGTGCAGCAGCGCGCCCCGGAGTGGACCGACCACAACGTCTCCGACCCCGGGGTCACCCTCATCGAGACCTTCGCCTACCTGGTCGACCAGTTGCTGTACCGGCTCAACCGGGTGCCGGAGAAGAACTACACCGCCTTCCTCGACCTGCTGGGCATCCGGCTCTTCCCCCCGGCGGCGGCAACCGCCGAGGTGGACTTCTGGCTCTCCGCCCCGCAGCCCGACACGGTGCCGCTCCGGGCGGGCACCGAGGTCTCCACGGTGCGCACCGGGACCGAGGAGGCCGTGGTCTTCGCCACCACCGAGGACCTCGCCGTCGTCCCCAGCGCCCTGGACCGGCTGGTCACCGTCTCCGCCACCGGGGAACACACCGACCGCACCGGGCGGTTGGCCGAGGGCGCCGACGTGCCGTGTTTCCAGACGCGTCCGGAGCCGGGCGACACCATGCTCTTCGGCCTGCCCGCCGTGGTGCCCCGGTGCATCCTCGTGGTGCGCCTCGACAGCCGGGTCGAGGGCGTCGGGGTCGATCCACGGCAGCCGCCGCTGGTGTGGGAGGTGTGGGACGGCGCGCGGTGGATCGGCTGCGAGACCGGCTCGGACACCACCGGCGGCCTCAACCGGGCCGGTGAGGTGGTCGTCTTCGTGCCGGACGGACACACCGCGTCGGCGGTCCTCGGCCGCACCGCGGGCTGGCTGCGCTGCCGGGTGACCGAGCCCGCCCCGGACCAGCCGTTCTACTCCGAGTCGCCGACGATCCGGCGCGCCGAGGTCTTCACGGTGGGCGGCACGGCCACCGTCACCCACGCGGAGACCGTGACCGACGCGCCCCTGGGCACCTCCGAGGGCGTCGCGGGGCAGCGCTTCCGGCTCGCCAAGGCACCGGTGCTGCTGGACGGGGAGCCGCCGGTGGTGGAGGTGTCGGCGGGTGACGGATGGGAGACCTGGACGGCCGTCGAGCACTTCGGCGACTCCGGCCCCGCCGACCGGCACGTGGTGATCGACGCCACCACGGGGGAGTTCGCCTTCCCGCCCGCCGTCCGCGAGCCCGACGGCGCCCTGCGCGCCTTCGGTGCCGTACCCCCCAAGGGCGCCCGGCTGCGCGTCCCCTCCTACCGCACCGGCGGCGGCACCGCGGGCAACGTGGCCCGCGGCGCCATCTCGCTGCTGCGCAGCTCGGTGCCGTACGTGGCCCGGGTCGGCAACCGCGAGGCGGCCCGGGGCGGGGTGGACGGCGAGACGGTGGAGAACGCCCGGCTGCGCGCCCCGCATGTGCTGCGGCTCCAGGAACGGGCCGTCACGGCACGGGACTTCGAGGTGATCGCCCGGCAGGCGGCCCCGTCCGCGGCGCGGGTCACCTGTCTGCCCGCGGTCGCGGACGAGCCGGGCGCGGTGCGCGTGCTGGTGACGCCGGACGCGGTCGCGGACGACGGCGACCGGCTGCGTTTCGAGCAGTTGATCCCCGGCGAGCCGATGCTGGCCGCCATCGCGTCGGCCCTCGACGAACGGCGTCTGGTCGGCACCCGCCTGGTGGTGCGGCCCCCCGACTACCAGGGGGTGACGGTGGTGGCCCGGCTCACCGGCCGCCCGGACGGGACGGACCGGGTACGGCAGTCGGCGCTGGCCGCCCTGTACCGCCACCTCAACCCGCTGCGCGGCGGACCGGACGGGACCGGCTGGCCGTTCGGCCTGGCCGTGCGGTACGGCGACGTCTTCGCGCTGCTGCAACGGGTGGCGGGGGTGGCCTCCGTCGAGGAGTTGCGGCTCTTCCCCGCGGATCCGGTCACCGGACGCCGTGGCGCCCCGGCCGAGCGGATCGACCTCGCGCCGGACACCCTGGTCTTCTCCTACCAGCACCAGGTCGCCGTCGAGCCCCCGGCGCCGGGGGGTACGGCATGAGCCGCGCCGCCGTCCCCGGACTGCCGACGCCGCACCCGATCGGCGGCCTGCTGCCCGCGCTCTACGCGGACGACGACTTCGCCCAGCGGTTCACGGCCGGTCTCGACACCGTCCTCGCGCCGGTCTTCGCCACGCTGGACAACCTGCCCGCCTACTTCCAGCCACGGCTGGCGCCGCCGGACTTCCTCGCCTGGCTGGCGCGGTGGCTCGGGGTGGAGGACGACCCCTCGTGGCCGGACGAGGTACGCCGCACCGTGGTCGCGCGCGCGGTGGAGCTGCACCGCCTGCGCGGGACGCGACGCGGGTTGCGGGAGCTGCTGCGGCTCGCCCTCGGGGTCGGCGCGCGGATCACGGACGGCGGCGGCGTGTACTGGTCGACCACCCCCGGCGCGCCCCTGCCGCCCGCGCCCTCCGGGGAACTGCTGGTACGGGTCTGGCCGGAACGGGTCGCCGAGGTGGATCCGGCGCAGGTGCTCGCCGTCGTCCGGGCGAGCTGCCCGGTCCACCTCTCGTGCCGGGTCGAGGTCCTCCCCGGCCCGCCCCCCGACGAAGGAGAGGTGACCGATGCGTAGCTGCCCCGACTGCGGCACGGCCGTCGCCGACGGCGAGGACTTCTGCCCCAACTGCGGTGCGTACCTGGGCTGGTCGCGTACGGCGGGGACCGGCCCTGCCACGTCCCCGGCCCCGGCCCCGCCCCCCGCCGACCGCCCGCCGGAGCCGCCGACCACGCCTGCGGACGCCGCGGGCGATCCGGTGGCCGTGCGGCCGGCCAAGCCCGTGGCACAGCGGCCGAAGGTGCGCCGGGTGGTCGCCGACACTCCGCGGGACGGCGCGCCGTGCCCCCACTGCGGCACCCCCAACCCGCCCGGCAGGCGGTTCTGCGCGCGGTGCGCCGAGCCGCTGACGGCCTCCGGTCCGGCCGCCGCCGATCTGCCGTGGTGGCGCCGGTGGTTCACCCGCCGCAGGCGCCGCTTCGGCGGTTCCGGCAACGCCGTGCGCCGTCTCGTCATGCTCCTCGTGGCGGCCTGCGTGGTGGCCGGGGCCGTCGTGGCGTACCTGGCGCTGCGCGGTACGGTCCAGGACACGGAGGACAAACTGCGCGGCGCCAAGCAGATCACCCCCGCCGGTGTCTCGGCCGACGCGGCCGTGCCCGGTCACCCCGCGTCCGCCGCCGCCGACGGCCTCACCAACCGCTACTGGGGCGCGCCCGCCCTCGGCGACTCGGTCACCTTCACCTTCCGTGACCCCTTCCGCCTCGTGGACCTCGTCATCCACACCGGGGCCTCCACCGACCCCCAGGAGTTCCACCGCCAGGCCCGCCCCATCGCCCTCGACATGTGGACCACCACCAAGGACGGACGACGCCACCAACAACACCTCACCCTCGACGACCGCCCCGGCCAGCAAACCGTGCCCACCGGCATCAGCGACGTCACCCGCATCCAACTCGTCATCCGCTCCGCCGCCGGCACCGCCCCCGGCCGCCACATCGCCCTGGGCGAGGTCGAGTTCTTCGCCCGCCGCTGAGGCCGGCCGGGCGGGGCCTCACCCGTGGTGGTGCGCCAACGCCAGGATCAGGGTGCCGGGCACGGCGGCCAGGGTGAGCGCGGTGCCGCCCAGCAGGAGGGGGACGCCGAGGAGCAGCGCCAGCGGGGTGAGGAACATCTCGGGTTTCGCCCCCGCCACCAGCCAGAGCCGGCGGGTCGGCAGCGGGGCGCGTGACTCGCTGGGAACGTCGCGCCGGTAGGTCAACGCGCCTCCGTCCGGGCGGACATGGACGTAGTGCTGCTGCCACGACGTGCCGCCGCTCCCGGAACGCTTGGTGCCCGTGTACTCCGCGACGACCCGGCCGCCTTTGAGGGCACCGCGGAGCTGGGCGACCGGCCATCCGGTGAAGACGCCACCGCCGGCGGCGAGCCCTACGCCGAAGTTCGTCCCGACGAGGCAGAAGACGGCATACTGCCAGCTGCCCAGGACGCCCACCAGCGTGATGTAGCAGGCCAGCCCCGACAGCCCTGCCCGCAGCAGCAGTTGCTCCCGGGTGTACCGGTCGCGCAGCCCCGGCTTCGTCCGGCCGACGGCGGCGACCGGTGGCCGGGGGGTTCCGGCCGGTGGGGGCTTGTCCAGCCGAGCGTCCTTCGGGGGTGGCGGCGGGTCTCCCGGCAGGGCTCCGACGAGCAGGACGTTGAGGCGGTTGAGCGCCGCGAGGCCGTCGTCCAGTTCCCGGCGGGCGAGCGCCGGGTCGCGGACGGCCTCGCGCGTCGCCCGTTCGTAGGCGTCCAGGGCCCGCGCGTACTCCACCGCCATCTCGTGCGTGGCCCCCGGGCGGTCCGTGGCGAAGGGATGCCCGGCCAGCATCTCGCCGAACGCGGTCAACTGCCCCTGGAACGGGCGTTTTCGTCCGACGCGCGGCGCCGCCGCTCCCCCCATGACATCACCCGGTCATCATGCTCCCGTGGGTCGCGCGGGGCCAGACCCGGCTGATCTAGGATCCCCGCATGCCCTTGGAATGGGAACAAGTGATCGTTCACTCGGTGGATCCGGCGGCGCTGGGCCGGTGGTGGGCCGAAGCCCTTGGCTGGGTCGTGGTCCACTCCTCCGACGACGAGTTCGAGATCCGCCCGGCGCCGGATCGCCTGCCGGGGTTGGACTTCGTCCGGATCGACGAGGAGAGGAAGGCCAAGAGCCGGTTGCATCTCGACTTCCGCCCCGATGACCAGGAGGCCGAGGTGGCCCGGCTGGTGGCCCATGGGGCCCGGCGTGTCGACATCGGCCAGGGTGACCAGTCGTGGGTCGTGCTGGCGGACCCCGAGGGCAACGAGTTCTGCGTCCTCGGTCAGCGGCGTCAGTAGGGGCCGTCAGGCGGGGCCGGGGGCGGAGGCCCGTGCGGCGGTGTCGCGCCGGGTGATGGCCTCGGCCACCTCCCGTACGGCGGTGCGGATCGCGTCGCCGTACGGGCCCGGGGGAAGGCCGGGGCGTGCGCTTCGGCCGCCTCGACGTGTTCGGCGGCGGCGTCGAAGGAGCCGAGCCGGCGGTGGTCGTCGGCGAGGTTGAGGTGGAGGGACGGGGAGAAGCCGGCGATGCGCAGGCCGGCGTGGTGTGCCTGGACGCGTTGGTCGGTCACCGCGTCGGCGGCGTCCAGCGCGCGGACGTCCCACACCAGGGCCCGGGCGGGGTGCGGGTAGAAGTCCGCCAGGTGGTGCGCGAGGGTGCAGCGGTGCAGTGGGTCGCCGGTGACCCCGGTCTCGGCCCACAGTTCCAGGAGTTGGCGGCGGGCCGAGGCGGCGTCACCGGCCCGCCCCTCGGCGACGGCTCGGCCGATGGCGTCCATGGTGGGGTCGGCGGTCATGGGTTCCTCCTCGTCCCGGTCGGGTGAGGTGCCGGGGTCGGGCACCGGCGGCACCGGCGGAAGCATCGGGCTTCGACCAACTCGAAGGTCAACACGGCCGGGCGGCGGCGCGTCGGCCGCAACTGCCAACGCTTCTCACCTACTTGTGGGCGGTATGACCGTTATAGCCGCGATCGTCGTCCCGTGCCATGGTGGACGCCATGGCAGGCGACCACTCCTCCACGCACGACGCGGCCCACGGCCACCACGGGCCAGGGCACGGATCCGGACACCGGCACGGCGGACGGTGGCGGCGGGTGCGGCACCGGATCGCGCACCTGGTGACCCCGCACAGCCACCGCACCGTGGACAAGGTCGACGCGGCGATGGAGACCTCCCGCGTCGGCATGCGTACGTTGTGGCTGTCACTCGGGGTGCTGGGGGCGACCGCCGTCGCGCAGGGTGTGATCGTGGCGTTGTCGGGGTCGGTGGCGCTGCTGGGTGACGCCGTCCACAACGCGGCCGACGCGCTGACCGCCGTGCCATTGGCCGTCGCGTTCCTGCTCGGACGGCGGGCGGCCGACCGCCGTTACACCTACGGGTACGGCAGGGCGGAGGACCTGGCCGGGATCGCGGTCGTGGTGGTGATCGCGGTGTCGGCGGTGCCGGCCGTGTACGGGGCCGTCGACCGTCTGCTGCGTCCCCGGGAGGTCACGCATCTGTGGGCGGTCGCGGCGGCGGCGGTCGTGGGGTGCGCCGGGAACGAGTGGGTGGCGCGGTACCGGATCCGCACCGGCCGGCGGATCGGTTCGGCGGCGCTGGTCGCCGACGGCCTGCACGCCCGCAGCGACGGGTTGGCCTCGCTGGCCGTCCTGCTCGGCGCCGGGGGTGCCGGGGCCGGTGTGCGCTGGGCCGATCCGGTGGTCGGCCTGCTGATCACGGTGGCGATCGCGATGGTCCTCAAGGACGCCGCGCGCGAGGTCTACCGGCGGCTGATGGACTCGGTCGACCCGGAGCTGGTCGACACCGCCGAGCGGGCGTTGCGGGGCGTGGCCGGTGTGCTGGACGTGGGCCGGGTCCGGATGCGGTGGATCGGGCACGCCCTGCGGGCCGAAGCCGAGATCGTCGTCGCGCCGCACCTCACCGTCGTCCAGGCCCACTCCCTCGCGGTCGCCGCGGAGCACGCCCTCATCCACGCCGTGCCCCGCCTGACCGCCGCCACCGTCCACACCGACCACCCCGCCGACGGCTCCGACCCGCACGCCGTCCTGGCCCACCACGCCGCCGGCCGGGGGTCGCCGGGGTGACGGGGGCCGGCGAGGTCGTAAAGTCCTGGTCATGGCCGAAGCCGCGACGAGCCGACAGCGCCCGGGACGCCCCGCGCGGATCAACCGTGAACGCATCGTCGAGGCCGCGTTGTCGGCCGGGAACCTCGACACGCTGACCATGCGGGAGCTGGCCGCCCGGCTCGGGGTCACCCACGGCGCGCTGTACCGCTGGGTGAAGGACCGGGACCAACTCCTCGACCTGGTCAGCGAAGTGATCGTCAAGCGGATCCTGCCCCCCGACGGTCCGCCCGGCCAGGACTGGCGGCCGTGGCTCGCGCGGGTCGGGTGGGCCATGCACGACCAGTTCCTCGCGGTACCCGGCTACGCGACCCGCACCGCTCGGCCGCACCGCCACACCTCGCACTCCTTCGGACGGCTCCGGCACGAGGTCGTCACCGCCTTCACCAACGCCGGGGTCGGCCCCGGACTGGCCGAGCAGAGCTGGTACATCTTCATCACCTCCGTCGTCAGCTGGCTCGCCGCCCAGGAGAACCCGCTCGACCTCGGTCACGGCGCCCCGCGCTTCGAGCTGTTCCTCGACACCCTGTTGCGGGGGCTGCCGGCCCGGGAGCCGGGCGTGGACCGGCCGTAGTCGCCGGCTACCGCGTCCGGCCCTCCCCGGCGGCCATGGCGTGGACCCCGTCCGGCGGGACCGCGAACCCCCGGACGTTCCAGCGCCCCGCGAACGGCCGGCAGAGGGCGCGCAGCAGCCGTACGTACCCGCTCCACCGCGGGGCCCGGGCGACGCGTCCGGTCAGTGCCGACTCGACGCGGTCGAGGGCGTCCTCCAGGGCGGCGTCGTGCATCGGGCGGAAGAACAGCGGCCAGGCCGTCCAGCTCACCCCGTGCGGGCGCAGCACCAGGGTGTTGCGCAGCACGGTGCGCCCGGGCCCGTCGGGTTCGACGGTGAACTCGCAGAAGCCGGAGAACCCGCGCGGACCGGTGAAACCCAGCCGTACCCACCGGCCGGGCACGTAATGGCTGACGGTGTAGCGCACCGGACCGTGACCGCCCCTGGCCCCGGTCGACAGGGGCCGGTCGAACCAGACCGGCGGCCACCAACGGTGCGCCCACAGCCGGTCGTCCGGACCGCCGAGCGTGTCGAGCAACGCCCCGACCCGCGCCGCAGGCACCGGCAGCGGTCTGGCGTGGACATTGACCACAGCGCGCACGAGCGCTCTCCCTCCTCCCCGTAGAGCCCACCGGATCGCGGCCCCCTACCAGCAGGATGCACCGGCGACCGGGCGGGGAGGGGACGGAAACCGCGAACACTACCCGTGACGGTGAACTTCTCCGTCACCGCCCGGGGCGCCGGCCCGCAGTCCGTCCATCACCAGGTCGAGCAGGCGCCGGGCGCGCGGCTGCCAGTCTCCGCGCGGGTCGATCTGCCACAGGCCGGCGATGGCGAGCATGAAGTCGTCGGCGGTGACCCCAGGGCGGATGGTGCCGGCCTCCTCGTTGGCGCCGAGCAGCAGTTCGACGGCGCTGGTCAGCGGTCCGCGGCCGACCCGTCCGAAGGCGCCGGGGGCGCTGGCGGCCTTGCGCATCGCCTCGGCGAGGCCGACCTTGGCCATGGCGTACTGGGCGAGGCGGTCCATCCACTCGCGCAGCGCGAGGTCGGGCGGGCGGGTGGCGAGCAGGTGGACGGCGACGTCGTGGACCTGCTGGACCTCGTGGCGGTAGACCTCCAGCACCAGGGCTTCGCGGTTGGGGAAGTTGCGGTAGAACGTGCCCTGGCCGACGCCGGCCTTCTTCGCGATGAGGCTGAGCGGCACGTCGGCGGAGCGGGTCAGCTCGGTCAGGGCCACGGCCAGGATGCGTTCACGGTTCCGCTGCGCGTCCGAGCGCAGTTGGGTGTCCTTCCTGTCCTGCACTCGTCCTCCTCCCGGGGTCGCGCCGGAATCGCCCTTGCTGACCGGACAGCTGTCCGGTAAGTTCCCAGGATAGATCGGACAGCTGTCCGCTTGCGCTCACCATAGCGGTCGGCGCGACCGGTGCGGGACCCGCGGGGCCGCCCGTACCCGGTCGGCCACCGGCGCGTCCGCGACGGGCGGGCCGGCACCGCACGCACGCCATACGACCACAACGTCCAGCTCCACCCCTCCGGAACCGCCGGGACCCTCCGGCCACCACCCCTTTCCCGGGCGGCGCCGGCGTCCCGGCCCCCGGTCCACCACGCCGGTGCCGGGGCCCTGGCACCGGCAGCGCACCAGACACGTGAAAGAAGGCTGAGCATGGCCCGATCGACGGCCGGCGTCATCACGCTCAACGTCAACGGCGAGAAACACACGCTGCCGGTCGACCACCGCACCACCCTGCTCGACGCGCTGCGCGAGCGGCTCGACCTGACCGGCACCAAGAAGGGGTGCGACCAGGGGCAGTGCGGTGCCTGCACGGTGCTGCTCGACGGCCGCCGCTCCCTTTCCTGCCTGCACCTCGCGGTGGCCGCCGAAGGACAGGAGATCACCACCATCGAGGGCGTCGCCGAGGGGGACCGGCTCCACCCGGTGCAGGAGGCCTTCCTCGACCTCGACGGCTACCAGTGCGGCTACTGCACCCCGGGCCAGATCTGCTCGGCGATCGCGGTGATCGAGGAGCACGCGGCGGGATGGCCGAGCGCCGCCACCGCCGACGTACGCCCGGAAGCGGGGCCGCCACCGCTGACCGCCGAGGAGATCAGGGAGCGGATGAGCGGCAACCTGTGCCGCTGCGGCGCGTACGTGTCGATCGTGCGCGCGGTCGCCCGCGCCGCGGCGGAGACCGGCGCGCGGACCACGAACGAGGGGGCGGCGTGAAGGAGTTCGGCTACCAGCGGGTGTACGACGTCGCCGACGCGGTCGCCGTGCTCGACGGCGACCCCGAGGCGCGTTTCCTCGGCGGCGGCACCAACCTCGTCGACCTGATGAAGGCCGGGGTGGAACGGCCCGGTCTGCTCATCGACGTACGCCACCTGCCCCTGGACCGGATCGAGGTCACCGGCGACGGGGGCCTGCGCATCGGCGCGACGGTCACCAACAGCGACCTGGCGGCCCACCCCGAGGTGCGCCGCCGCTACCCGGCGCTGGCCCAGGCCGTACTGGCCGGCGCCTCCGGCCAGTTGCGCAACATGGCCACCGTCGGCGGCAACCTGCTCCAGCGCACCCGCTGCGGCTACTTCACGGACGTGGCGCGGCCGTGCAACAAGCGGCTCCCCGGCAGCGGCTGCCCGGCGATCACCGGCGAACACCGCAACCACGCGATCCTGGGCGCCTCCACGGCGTGCGTGGCGGTCCACCCCTCGGACATGGCGGTCACGCTCGCCGCGTTCGACGCCGTCATCGGTTACGAAACCGCCGACGGCGCGGGCGAGTTGGCGCTGCGGGACTTCTACCTGCCGGTGGGCGACACCCCGCATCTGGAGACCGCGCTGCCGCCGGGCGCCCTGATCACCGGGGTCACCCTGCCGCCGGCCCCGGTCGCCGCCGTCTCCCGTTACCGCAAGGTGCGCGAGCGGGCGTCGTACGCCTTCGGCATCGGTTCGGTGGCCGCCGCCCTGACGGTGCGGGACGGGGTGGTGGCCGACGTCCGCCTCGCGTTCGGCGCGGTCGCCTCCCGGCCGTGGCGGGCGGCGGAGGCCGAACGGGTGCTCACCGGCGGCCCGGCGACCGCCGAGGCGTTCGCCGCCGCGGCCGACACCGAACTGGCCGCCGCCCGGCCGCTGCCCGACAACGGATACAAGGTGACGCTGATGCGCAACCTCGTCGTCGCCGTCCTGACCGAACTCGCCGAGGAGGCCGGCCGATGACCACACCCACGAAGACCGCCGGTGCCACCGGGGCGCTGGGCACGTCGTACCGCCGGGTGGAGGGCCGGGAGAAGGTCACCGGGGCGGCCCGTTACGCCGCCGACTTCCCCGCGGCCGACCTCGCCCACGGCTGGCTGGTGCTCTCCACCGTCGCCCGGGGCCGGGTGCGTGCCGTGGAGTCCGGCCCCGTCCTCCAGATGCCCGGCGTGCTGGCCGTGCTCCACCACGGCAACGCGCCGCGGGTCGACGCGGACTACGTCGGCCTGCTGGGCAAGCCCGATCCGACCGTCGCGGTCTTCCAGCACGACCGGGTGCCGTTCGCGGGGTGGCCGGTGGCGCTGGTCGTCGCCGAGACCCCGGAGCAGGCCAGGGAGGCCGCCGAGGCGCTGGTGGTGCGGTACGACGAGGAGGCGCCCGACGTGGCGTTCTCCGCCGGGCGGCCGGGGGTGTACACCCCCGAGGGCAACCCGCGGATGCCCGCCGAGACCACCAAGGGCGACCTGGAGGCCTCTCTCGCCGCCTCCGCCGCCGTGGTGGACGCCGAGTACACCACCCCGGAAGAACACCACGCCATGATGGAGCCGCACGCGGCGCTGGCGCACTGGGACGGCGGCCGGCTGGAGATCCTCGACTCCAACCAGGGCAGCAGGTGGGTCGCGGAGGAGCTGGCGAAGCTCTTCTCCCTCGACGTGGCGTCGGTGCGGGTGCGTTCCGAACACGTCGGCGGTGCCTTCGGTTCCAAGGGGATCCGTCCGCACCAGGTGTGCGCCGTGATGGCGGCGACCGTTCTGCAACGCCCGGTCCGGGTCGCCCTGACGCGGCGTCAGATGTTCTCGCTGGTCGGCTATCGGAGCCCCACGGCGCACCGCGTCCGGCTCGGCGCCGATCGCGACGGACGCCTGCGCGTCTTCGACCACCAGGCGCTCAACCAGACGTCCACCATCCACGAGTTCGTCGAGCAGAGCGCCTCGGTCGGGCGCACCATGTACGACGCCGACGCGCACCACACCGTCAACCGGGTCGTCCGCCTCGACGTGCCCACCCCGACCTGGGTGCGGGGCCCGGGCGAGGCCCCCGGCTCGTTCGCGGTCGAGTGCGCGCTCGACGAACTCGCCGAGAAGTGCGGCGTGGACCCCGTGGCGCTGCGCGCCCGCAACGAACCGCAGGCGGGCCCCGTCTCCGGTCTGCCGTTCAGCAGCCGCAACGTGCTCGCCTGCTTCGAGGAGGGCGCCCGCAGGTTCGGCTGGGCCGACCGGGACCCGCGCCCGGGGGTGCGCCGCGAGGGGCGCTGGCTGCTGGGCACCGGCACCGCCGCCGCCTCGTTCCCCTCCGGGGTCGCCCCCTCCACGGCGGCCATGACGGCGGAGCCGGACGGCACCTTCACGGTCCGGATCACCGCCGCCGACGTCGGCACCGGGGCCCGCACCGCGCTGACCCTGGTCGCCGCCGACGCGCTCGGGGTGGCGCCGGAACGCATCCGGATGCGCATCGCCGACAGCGACTTCGGACAGGCGATGGTGGCCGGCGGTTCGATGGGCACCCGTTCGTGGGCGTGGGCGGTGCGCACCGCGGTGCGCGAACTGCGGGACCGGCTCGACCTGGGCGGTGACATCCCGCCGCAGGGCATCACCGCCCGGGCCGACACCACCGAGGCGGTCGCCGCGCTGTCGCAGAAGGAACGCCACTCCTTCGGCGCGCAGTTCGCCGAGGTCGCCGTGGACGTCACCACCGGCGAGGTCCGGGTCCGCCGGATGCTGGGCATCTTCGCCGCCGGCCGGATCGTCAACCCGCTCACCGCGCGCAGCCAGCTCGTCGGCGGGATGATCTGGGGCCTGTCCATGGCCCTGCACGAGGAGGCGGTACGGGACCGTACCTCCGGCGCCCATGTCGGCCCCGACCTCGCCGGATACCACATCGCCGCGCACGCCGACGTACCCGTCGTCGAGGCGGACTGGGTGGACGACCCGGACGAGGACGACCCGATCGGCCTGAAGGGCGTGGGCGAGATCGGGATCGTGGGGGCCGCGGCGGCCGTCGCCAACGCGGTCTGGCACGCGACCGGGGTACGCCACCGGCACCTGCCGATCCGTCCCGACCGGGTCCTGGCGGCGGCCCGGAACGCCTGACCCGCGCCGCCGTCCGTTCGCGCACCGTTTTCCGGCCCCGCACGGCCACAGGAGATTCGAGATGCTGGACATCGCCGACGAGTTGAACCGATGGGTCGAGCAGGGCCGGGACTTCGCCGTCGCCACCGTGGTGACGGTCGGCGGCAGCGCGCCGCGCGGCCCCGGCGCCGCCCTCGCCGTGGACGACCGCGGCGAGGCCGTCGGCTCGGTCTCCGGCGGCTGCGTGGAGGGGGCCGTGTACGAGCTGTGCGTCCAGGCGCTCCAGGACGGCACGGTGGTGCGCGAACGCTTCGGCTACAGCGCGGAGGACGCCTTCGCGGTCGGGCTGACCTGCGGCGGGGAGGTGGACGTCCTGGTCACCCCGGTGCGTGCGGACGCCGCCGACCGCGCGGTGTTCGCGGCGGCCGTGGCGGCGGCTGCCCGGGGTGAGGCTGCGGCCCTCGTCCGGGTGGCCGCGGGCCCGGAGCATCTGCTGGGCCGGGCGCTGCTGGTACGCCCCGACGGTTCGGCCGAGGGCGGCTTCGGCGTGGCCGCGGAGCTGGACGGGGCGGTCGCGGGGCGGGCCCGGGCGATGCTGGAGGCGGGCCGCACCGGTGTCTTCGACATCGCGGAGGACGGTTCGTACTGCGACGCCGCGCTGACGGTGTTCGTCGAGTCGAGTCTGCCGCCGCCCCGCATGATCGTCTTCGGGGCGATCGACTTCGCGGCGGCGCTGGTGCGGGTGGGTGCGTTCCTCGGCTACCACGTGACCGTCTGCGACGCCCGTCCGGTCTTCGCCACCCGGGCCCGTTTCCCGGAGGCCGACGAGATCGTGGTGGAGTGGCCCCACCGTTATCTGCGGCGTACCCGCACCGACGGCCGCACGGTGGTGTGCGTGCTCACCCACGACGCCAAGTTCGACGTGCCGTTGCTGGTCGAGGCGTTGCGGCTGCCGGTCGCGTTCGTCGGGGCGATGGGGTCGCGCCGCACCCACGAGGACCGCGAGCGCAGGCTCCGCGAGGCCGGGGTGACCGAGGCCCAACTCGCCCGGCTGCGTTCGCCGATCGGGCTCGACCTCGGCGCGCGTACCCCGGAGGAGACCGCCCTGTCCATCGCGGCCGAGATCGTCGCGGCCCGCGAGGGCGGGACGGGTCTGCCGCTGACCGGTTCCGACTCCCCGATCCACCGCGACCCGCGCGAGCGGCCCCGGCCCGAGAGCGCGGACCACCGCGTCCCGGCCACGGTCGGCCGCGGCGAGCGCCCGGCGTGACGCACCACCGTCCTCCGGGCGCGGCCCGCCGAGCGGCGCCTTGGCGCCCCGGCCGATCGCGGCGTGGCCGGCCGGGTCGGTGTCCGCACGCGCTCCCTGGTCCACGCGACCATGCGGGCGGGCCGAGGCGGACCGCGTGCCGCCGGTGCCTGATGCGGCGGGGGTCAGTCCCGAGGCTTGCGCACGACCACCACGGGGCACGTCGCGTGCTGGACGCAGTAGCGGGAGACCGAGCCCAGCAGCGACCCGGCGAGCCCGCCGAGGCCGCGGTGGCCGATGACCAGCAGGTCGGCGCCCTGGGCGGCCTCCACCAGCACGGCGGCGGCGTGGCCCTGGACCACCTTGGGCCGGACCTCGCCCGCCCGGTCGGCCCCGAGCACCTCGTCCACCACCTCGGCCAGGTAGTTGCCCGCGGCCTCGTCGTAGTACGACTGGTTCTCGGCCAGGCCGTACCAGCTCTCCAGGGGCTCGCGGCGGGCGAGGACCGGCTCGACGACGGCCCCGGACAGCTCCGCCTGGCGCATCGCCCAGCGCAGCGCCGCCTTCGAGGGAGCGGAGCCGTCGATCCCGACCACGATCCGCGGCCGGTCCGCCGTGTGCTCCCCCATGGCGCATCACCCTCCGCCCGTTTCTGACGAACCGTCGGACGACGGCCCTGCCGGTATGGTGACACCCCGCGCCCCCCGGACCGCGTACCCCGCCCCTCGTGTCCCCGGGCACACCGTCTCCCTGCCCGAAACGGGCACGTCCGGAGCGTTTTCAGAATGTTTCCGGCCAAAGTCCGACACAGGCGGCGCCGAATTCCGTGTATCCGCCGACTCCTCCGGCAGCGACGACGTGATCCCCGCCGTACCTCCGCACCGCCTGAACGATCACGACTGAAAACCGCTGCCCGAAAGAAAGCGATTCATCACGCCGTGATCAGATCACCGCGTTCTCCATCGACGGAAAAACCCTTGGAGTATTCGTGGCCCTACGGATGGCGATCACCGCCGAGCCGATACCGTCGCACGTGTCCGCGCTGGATCACGTCATCCGTCCGGCCCGTGAACAGGGCCACCATGTCGCCCTCCACGCCTCCGGGATGTTCCGCCGCGACGCCCGGCGGCGCGGGGTGGAGTTCCACGGTGCCGGAACGAATTGGACGTGCGATCCGACCGTTCAGCGAACGGTGAGCGCGATCTGGAGCGGATCGGGGAACGCGGTCTTCAACCGGTACGTCTTCGGTCACCTGTGGCCGGAACAGGCCGAGGCGAAAGCGCGTGACCTGCTCACCGCGTGGACACGGGAACGGCCCGATCTGGTGGTCGCCGAATGCGGCGATCACGGCGCC
The DNA here is from genome assembly GCF_000240165.1 of Streptantibioticus cattleyicolor NRRL 8057 = DSM 46488. Lineage (NCBI taxonomy): Bacteria > Bacillati > Actinomycetota > Actinomycetes > Kitasatosporales > Streptomycetaceae > Streptantibioticus > Streptantibioticus cattleyicolor. Next base: position 1,345,472 of record NC_017585.1, on the reverse strand, counting down.
CACCTCGCGGCCAGGATCCTGGGGCTGCCCCTGCTCGCGGCGGACAACGGCCTCGGCCCGCTGCTGCTGGATCTCTGGGAGACCGACATCGCGCCCGCCCTGTCCCCCCTGTGCGAGCGGTACGAGCTGGACGCGCCCACGCTCCCCGCGATGCTCACCCCCGCGCCGGTCGAGTGGTTCTACCGGACCCCTCCGCCCTCGGCGCGCGCCGTCCGGCGCACCGTCGCGGAATACCGGACCGTCCTCCCGGAGTGGCTGGACCGCTCCCCCTCCTCCCGCCCGCTCGTCTACGTCAGCCTCGGCACGTTGACCACCGCGATGTCCGGTCTGCGTACCGTCGTCGAGAGCGCGTACCGGGAGATCATGGCCGCGCTCTCCGGAATCGGCTGCGACGTGATCGTGTCCGCGGGCGACCTCGCGGAGCGCCTGCGCGGCGCGGACCCGCGCGTCACGGTGGTCGAGCACGTCCCGCAGCCCGCCCTCCTGCGCCGCGCCGACCTGTTCGTCACGCACGGCGGCCGGGCCTCCCTGCTCGACGCGGTGCAGGGCGCGACCCCCGTGCTCGGCATGGGCGTTCTCGCCGACCAGCCCGACAACACCGCCTCGTTCGCCCGCCGTGGCCTGGGCCGCGCGCTGGACATCGGGGCGGCGCGCGACCAGATCGCCGACGCCGTGACGGACCTCCTCGGCACCGCGCGCTACGGCGCCGCCATGAGCGCCGCCGACGCCGCGCTGTCACAACTGCCGCCGCTCGACTTCGCGGAACTGCGCGAGTCCGTCCGCCCCGGCGCGGTGGGCGCGTCGCCGTCGTACGGCATCTGACCGGCCGGGTCCGGGTGGTCATGGCGTGCCTGGGCAACGTCGGCCACTGCCTGGGTCCGGGCGGAACGCGGAGAGTCGTGGCCCGCCGGAACGGTTCCGGCTCTCCGATTCGTAAGGAACGCATCACTGATGACTGCGACACGCCCGACCTGCTGGAGGCCGCCGAGCGGATCGCCCACGTCGGCGTGGTCCAGCTCGGCCGTTCTCCGCGGCCAACCGCTCGTCCGCCGACGAGATCGCCTGGTCCCGTGCGCACGGGACCGGCGTCATCGCCTGCTCACCGCTCCGGTCCGGCCCGCTCACCGGGGCCTTCTCCGTCGAGCGGGTGGCCGGGCCGCCCGCCGACGACTGGCGTACCGGCCATCACGACTTCACGTCCGGGCCGGCCGCCAACCTCCAACTCGCCGGGCGCGCAAGGCCGCGCAGGTGGACGGCTGGATCGGCGCGGCGGTCACACGTACCGGGCCAGGAACTGGACGCCCAGGCTGGTGGCGGAGACCACCAGCCACAGGCAACCGCCGAGCAGCAGCGGCGCCGGGCCGGTGCGGCGCAGCCTGGCGGGTTCGGTGGACAGGCCGATCGCGGACAGGGCGACGGTGATCAGGAAGACGGCGAGCGTGCTGAGCGGGGCGTGCGCGGCGGACGGCACGAGACCGGCGGTGTTCACGGCGGCCAGGACGAGGAAGCCGACGAGGAACCACGGCACCAGCCGGCCGACGCGCACCGCACCGGCGCGGCCCTGGCCGGGGTCGGCCGCCGCGTCCACCGTCCGCGCGCGGCGGCGGGCGAGGGCGGCGAGGCCCAGGCAGATCGGGATGATCAGCAGCGTGCGGGCCAGCTTCACCACCACCGCGTAGTCGGCCGCCGGGCCGCCGTAGGTGGTGGCGGCGGCGACCACCGACGACATGTCGTTGACCGCGGTTCCGGCGAACAGGCCGAAGGCGTGCTGGCCCATCCCCAGCAGATGCCCGAGGGCGGGGAAGGTCAGCACCGCGGCGATGTTGAACACGAAGATCGTGGAGACGGCGTAGGCCACCTCCGCCTCGGCCGCGCCGATGACCGGGGTGACCGCGGCGATCGCGGAGGCGCCGCAGATCCCGGTGCCGACACCGATCAGGGTGCGCAGGTCGCGTACGACACCGAGGCGGCGTCCGATCCCGTACGCCGCCGCCAGGCAGACCGCGAGGGTCACGATCATCACCGGCAGCGAGCCGACGCCGACCCGCAGCACCTGGCCGAGGGAGAGCTGTGCGCCCAGGACCACCACGGCGGCCTGGAGCACTCCGCGTCCGGCGAAGGCGATGCCGGGCCGCGTCCGCTCGCCGGGCCGCACCACCAGCGCGACCAGCACCCCGAGCACGATCCCGCTCACCGGCCCGCCGACCACGGGGACCAGCCGGCCGAGCACCGTGGCGACGAGGGCGACCGCGACGGCGAGGGCGAGCCCGGGCAGCCGGGCGGTGCCCGGTCTTCCCGCGGTGGCGAGGCGCGACGGGCGGCGGGTGGTCCCTGGCCGGGAAAGGCTGGCGTTCTTCATGATCACCACTGTGGGCGGCCCGGCGTCCGTCCTGTAGCCCTTGATCGAGCAGGAGGTCATAGCGCAGGTGTATGAGCTCGTCATACGGTGGAGCTGTGACTGTGCCCCGCGTGCCCGACCCCCGTACCGTTCCCCTCCCGCCGCGCACGCCGGATCTGGAGTCGCTGCGGCTCCTGGTGCTCGTGGCCGACCTGGGGAGTCTGGGCCGGGCGGCCGAGCGGCTGCGGATCTCCCAGCCGTCCGCCAGCCGCCGGCTGTCCACGCTGGAACGCGGGCTCGGGCTGGTGCTGGTCGACCGGACCCGCCGCGGGTCCCGGTTGACGCTGGCCGGTCAGGTCGTCGCCGGCCACGCCCGGCGGGTGCTGGACGAACTGGACGAGCTGCTGGCCGGGGCGGGCAAGCTGCGCGACCGGCGGGAGGCCGAGCTGCGGGTCGCGGCGAGCCTGACCATCGCGGAGTATCTGCTGCCGGTGTGGATCAGCCGGCTGCGCGGCCGGCGGCCCGAGTTGTACATCGGGCTTCAGGTGACCAACAGCGAGAACGTTCCCGAGCTGGTGGAGTCGGGCGAGGCCGACATCGGGTTCATCGAGGGGCCGCGGCTGTCCCGTGTGATGTCCACCCGGCAGGTGGCCGAGGACCGGCTCGTCGTCGTGGTCGACCCCGGCCACCCGTGGGCGCGGCGGCAGGAGCCGCTGTCGGCGCGGGAGTTGTCGCGTACGCCGCTGGTGCTGCGGGAGAGCGGTTCCGGTACCCGGCAGACCCTGGACCGCGCGTTGTACCTGGCCGGTTGTGAACGCGTCCGGCCGCTGGTGGAACTGGGTTCGACGGCGGCCGTGCGCGGTGCGGTGATCGCCGGTACCGGGCCGTCCGTCCTGAGCGAACTCGCCGTCCGCGGGGACATCGCCGAGGGCCGGCTCGTCGGCGTCGACGTCGCGGGCGTCGACCTCACCCGCGACCTGCGCGCGGTCTGGCCCACCGGACGCCGGCTGGTGGGCCCCGCGGCGGAACTGGTCGCGGAGGCCCGCCGAGCGGTCACCGGCGACCGGCCGCCCCGCCCATAGGCCGTGTCGTGCCGGGCTACATGCTGCTGTACACGCTGCCCAGGAACAGTGTGAACAGCAGCGGGAGCAGCACCAGGGCCAGGATGCCGGTGACCAGTCCCGTGATGGCGGCCCCCTTGTTGGTGGCCTCGCCCTTGTTCGCCTTGCTGATCCCGATGCCGCCGAAGATGATCGCGAGGAGGCCGAGGATCATGCCGATGACCGTCAGCACGAAGGTGAGGCTCATGACCAGACCGATGATGCCCAGCACCAGGCCGGCGGTCCCCATGCCGTTGCTCGGCTGCATCGGCATGACGCCGTACCCCGGAGCGCCGTACCCCGGGGCGCCGTAGGGCGGGGCCGGCGGGTAGTTGGCAGCCGGGTATCCGTACCCGGGCTGCTGCTGCGGCTGCTGCTGATCCGGCTGCGCCGCATAAGGGTTGTACTGCTCGTCCGACATGCTGACTCGTCCCCTCCGTGACTCCGTGCCGGGTCATGCTACGGCCAACACACCATGCCCCGCAGGCGGGAAGCCGAGTGGGCGGGGACGAGCGGTGTCAGGGGAAGGCGTCCCCCCGCCCCCGCATCGCGCCGGCCTACTCGACCAGCGGGATCCGGCCCCACGCGCGGTAGCACCCCTCCAGCCAGCGGTCGGCCTGCTCCGGTGTGGTGAACAGCAGTGGGCGCGGGGTTCCGTCCGGGTCGGGCAGGGCGCAATCGGCGCGGAGTTGGCGGTCGTAGACGGACCACAGCGGACCGTCCGGGTCGTCGAAGGACCGGAACAGCCGTGGAGAGTACCGGCGCCAGCCCGGCCGTACCGTGATCTCCACCCGACCCCTCCCCGAGCCCGTGCCGCGTCCCGCCGCCCACGTTCCCGTTCCCCGAATCTATCCGCGCCGGCGGCGACCGCTCGTACCGTTCGGGCGCGGGCGGAGGCACACGAGGGCGCACACCGGAGCACCACGGGGAGCGGGCACGCCCCGTGGTGTGTCCGGTACGAGGCTGCCGTTCGCCGATAGGCGGCGGATAGTCGGCCGATAACCGGCCTGCTTAGCGTCCGTTGGCTGGCGTGGGACACCTTCGCCGAAGTGACGGAAACGTCTTTCCCGGATTTCTCCGAGGACCCTTTGGAGGACATGCGTATGCGTAGGAAGATCCAAGGCCGCGTCGGGGTGCTGGCCGCCCTGTCGGCCGCCGCCGTCCTGACCGTCCCGGGCTCCGCCGAGGCCGCGACGGGAACGGTGGTCATCGACAACGGCTCGCAGGTGCTGACCAACTCGCCGAACGGGACGTGCTACACCAAGCTGCTGGGCAGCAACGGCTACCCCGGCGCGCACAGCGTCACGAACAACACCAACGTCAACGTCACGGCCTATTTCAGCAAGGACTGCACCGGGTCGGCCACGGACGGCGTGGTCATCCCGCCCGGCACGACCGACCTCGCCTCGCGCTACGGAAGCTGGGGCTTTCTGACCGTGTGGAACTCCATCAAGGTCGGCTGAGCCGGCTCCCGGGGGTCGGGGCTCTCCGGCGGGCCGCGCGGGCGAGGAGGTAGGGGACCGTGCGGTGGTGCACCGGCGCGGCGGCCGACCACACCGCGCGGCCCGCCGGCTTCTCGAACCACACGAAGGTGGCCCAGACCAGCCGGGACCCCTCCACCGTCACCACGTTGCGCGCGGTGAGCAGTGGTGAACGCGCCTCCAGCGTGACCGCGTCGGCCCCGGACCCGGTGATCGGCCAGCCCAGCACGTGGCGGGGGGACGAGCCGGGTCCCAGCCGCAGTCCGAGCCCGGCGGTCCACCCGGCCCGCAACACCTGCCGCAGGGGACCGGGCGCACCCTCGAAGGTGGCCCGCGCCCACTCCTCGGGCGTCAGGGACGGCAGAGCGGCGGCCGGCAGCGCGAACGCCGACGCGTCATGGGCACCGGCCGGGTTCACCGCCACCCGGCGGGCGCGAGGGACGTGGTGATCGGACATGCCCACGAGTCTACGAGGCCGCCAATCGCCGCCGCCGAGGCGGGTGTTGACCGGGCTCCGCAACCGGACCGTCCGTCGCCGACACCGGCCGGTCGGCCGATTCGCGCACACATCACCTCATCCGGCGGTGGACTGTGCCATGATCGGCGGGTTGCGTGCCAGACATCTGATGGAGCGTCACCTGGTCAGCCTCGGGGAGGCCACCGCATGGACAACGCACCGCACGTTTCCGGACTGTCCCGGCGCCGGTTCATCCAGGCCGCGGCGGGGACCGCGGCGGCGGGGGCGGTGCTCACCCCGGCCGCGTCCGCCACCGCCGCGACGCCGGAACACGTCACGCTGTCGTTCACCTCGGCCACCAACGGCGCGGCGACGCTCTCCCCGGCCGGTGACCGCCTCGTCGCGGAGATGCAGAACGTGCTGTGGTCCGTGCCGCGCGGCGGCGGTGACGCGGTGCCGCTGACGACCCCGGACCTGGAGCCGACCCGGCCGGTCTTCTCCCCCGACGGCTCGCGGCTCGTGGTCTGCGCCTACCGTGGCGGCCAGTTCCACCTGTGGTCGCTGGACCCGGACGGCTCGGGGGTCCGGCAGCTCACCGAGGGGCCGTGGGACGACCGGGGGCCGGCCTGGTCGCCGGACGGCACCCGGATCGCCTTCGCCTCCGAGCGCGGCGGCGACCCGGTAGCGGGGAGCCCGTACCGGATCTGGGTGCTGGAGGTGGCCACCGGGCGGCTGCTGCGCCTCACCGGGCTGCCCGGCCAGGACGGGCCGTCGCAGGACGGCCCCTGGGAGGACTTCGACCCGACGTGGTCCCCCGACGGGCGCCGGGTGCTCTTCGTCCGCGGCCGTACCGTCCCCGACCCCGGCCCGGCCGGCACGGTGCTCGAGGCCCGGACCATCGCGGCGGTGGCCGCCGACGGCTCGGGCCCGGTCACCGTGGCCCACACCGACACCGCCGCGGGACAGCTGATGGTGCCCGCCGTCGCCCCGGACGGGCGCCTGGCCTACCTGCGCACCACGCCCTCCCCGGCGGCCTCCTGCACCCTGGTCGTGGACGGCCGGGACGTACCGGTGGACGGCGACCTCGCGCCGGTGCCGCCGCGCTGGGTCTCGCCGGAGGAACTGCTGCTCACCGTGGACGGCCACTTCCGCCTGCTGCGCCCGGGCCGGGGAACGGGTGAGGTCATCCCGTTCCGCGCCGCCATGTCCGTCGCCCGCCCCGCCTACCGCGTCAAGTCGTACGACCTGGCGGGCGGCGCCGTGCGTCCGGTGCGCGGGATCCATCTGCCCGCGCTCTCCCCCGACGGGCGGCGGATCGCGTTCGCCGCACTCAACTCGCTGTGGGTGCAGGAGACTTCGGGCGGTACGCCACGGCGGATCACCCGTGCCGACCCCACGCGCTATCTGCTCGGTCCGGTCTGGGCGCGGGACGGGCGGTCGCTGCTGTACACCGACGACCGCGACGGCCTGCACGCCGTCCGCCGCCACGATCTGGCCACCGGCGCCGAGACCGTCCTGGCCCCGGGCGGCCGGGTGCATCCGGCGCTCTCCCCCGACGGCACCCGGCTCGCCTGCCTCGACATGGCCGGCCGCCTCCTCGTCCGCGACCTGTCCACCGGCGCCGAACGGGTGCTGGCGGCACCGATGGGCGGCGGCGGCCTGCCCGGCCGTCCCTCCTGGTCCCCGGACGGACGGTACGTCGCCCTGTGCGACCGCAACCGGCTCAACCAGCGCTTCCGTGAGGGATACAACCTCATCCGGGTGGTCGACACCGCGGACGGCACCTCCCGCCTGCACACCGCCGCCCCGCACACCTCGCTCTCCGACCGCTACGACTCCGGCCCGGTGTGGTCGCCGGACGGGCGGTGGATGGCGGTGATCGTCGAGTCGGCGCTGTGGCTGCTGCCGGTGCGGCCGGACGGTACGCCCGACGGCCCCGCCCGGCAGGTCACCGAGGAGAGCGCCGACCATCCGTCGTGGTCGGGCGACTCCGGTTCGCTGCTGTACCTGTCGGCGGGCCGGCCGCGCCTGCTCGACGTGGCCACCGGCAAGGCCCGTACCCTGCGGATCCCGCTCGACCAGCGGCGCCCCGAGCCCGCCGACACCGTCGTCCACGCGGGCCGCTTCTGGGACGGCACCGGCGAGACGGTCCGGGACGACGTCGACGTGGTCGTACGCCGGGGCCGCGTCGCCGCGGTCGAACCGCACCGGGCCCGGCCCCGGGCCGCCGTACGCCACGTCGACGCCTCGGCGGCCACGGTCGTCCCCGGGCTGTGGGACGCGCACACCCACCCCTGGCAGAGCACCTACGGCGGCCGGCAGACCGCGCTGCAACTCGCCTACGGCATCACCACGGCCGTCTCCCTCGGCGGCTTCGCCTACGAGCAGGCCCGGTTGCGCGAGGCCGTCGACGCCGGCGAACTCGCCGGACCCCGGCTGCTGACCACCGGCGAACTCCTCGACGGCTCCCGCGTCGCCTACAGCATGGGGCGGGCCCACCGCACCGCCGAGGGACTGCGCCGTTCCCTCGCCCGGGGCGCCGCGCTCGACTGGGACTTCGTCAAGACCTATGTGCGGGCGCCGGGTTGGCTGATGGCGGAGGCGGCGCGCTTCGCCCACGAGGAGTTGGGCGTACGCTCCGGCGGCCACCTGTGCACCCCCGGCATCCAGACCGGGCAGGACCTCACCACCCATCTCCAGGCGACGCAACGCCTGGAGTACGGCCACGCCACCACCGCCACCGGCCACGCCTACCAGGACGTGACCGCGCTCTACGCCGGCGACCGGTTCCACATGATCGCCACGCCGTTCACCGCGCTGCCGCTGCTCGGCGCCGACCCCGCGCTCGCCGCCGACCCCCGCGTCACCACCTTGATGCCGCCCTGGGACACCGCCGTGGTCCGCGCCCAGGCGGCGGCCCCGCCGACCCCGGCCCAACTGGCGGCGCTCACCACGGAAACCGACATCTACCGCCGCCTGCTCGCCGACGGCGCCCTCGTCGCGCTCGGCACCGACTCCCCCCTCGTCCCGGTCGGCCTCCACCTCCACCTCGCGCTGCGCGCGCTCCACCGCGCCGGACTGTCCCCGGCCGAAACCCTCCGCACGGCCACCGTGACCCCGGCCCGCGTCTTCGGCGTCGACGCCCACCTGGGCACCCTGCGCCCCGGCAGACTCGCCGACCTCACCATCGTGGACGGCGACCCCTTCACCGACTTCTCCACCCTGGTCCGCACCGCCTCCGTCCTGCGCGGCGGCGTCCCGTTCCGCCAGGCCGACCTGGTGGCCGCCTTCGCCGACGGAACACGCACGGACGCCCACGACGCGCACTGGCAGATGGTGAGCCGGCAGTTGCGCCGCGACAGTTGCTGCGACATGCACGGCTGAGGCAGCGGAGGCACGGAGGGTGGGGCTTCACGGCCGGGTGCGGATAGCTCCCGGCACGGATGCCGGCAGTTGCTCGCGCGGCACGGTCGAAGTCGGCGAGGGTGGCGTCGAGGTCGGCCGCGTGGGCGGTGGCGGTGACCCCGCGTTCGGCGAGCCGGGTGATCAGGCCAGCGGCTTCCGGGGCGTCGGCGCCACGTCGGCTGACCAGCGCGAGGTGTCGGGCGCCGAGGTCGGCGAGACGGCCCGCGGTGGCGGCGCCGAACCCGCCGGTGACGACGTAGGTGCCGTCCGGGTGCAACACGGGCGGGCAGGCGCGGGGTTCGACCAGCGGTGGCATCACACCGCACCGAGGTCGTCCACGCCGCCCGGCAGGCGGCAGGAGACCCCCACGACGGCGATCCGACGGTCCTGATCGCCGTCGTCAAACCGGCTGCGGTTCATCGACCCCTCGCCCCCCCGTGGGAGGCACACACATAGTGTGATTCTCGGCGGGTGTTCGGAGCTGCGCTTTCGGGTGAAAGTCCGGCCGCGCCGCTGTGGCACGGCAAGCCGGTCACCGCTGTCCGGCATAGTGCGGCCGGTCACCACATCGCGGCCGTTCCGGGTCCGGGCCGGCATCAGGAGCCGGCGCCATGAGGACAACGCCCGCCGTGCATCGGCGGCGCGCCGCCCGCATCCCCCAAGGAGACTGTGTTGTCAGTGCTGTTCACCGGCGCCACCGGCTTCCTCGGCTGCCGGATCCTGCGCGAACTCCTCGCGGACGGCGGCGACGAGGTGATCACGGTGCTGGGCCACGACACCCCCAGGAAGCTGCGCCGGCGGGTGGAGTCCGCGCTGACCTGGCTCGGCCTTCCCGAGGGCGGCGCCCGTTCGCTCGGCCGGCTGCGTTACCTGCGCGCCGACCTCACCGAGCCGGACCTCGGGCTCGGGCCCAGACTGCGCGCCCGGGTGACCGAGGGCGTCACCACGGTGTGGCACTGCGCGGCCCGGCTGGCGCTCGACGGTGACCCGACCGACGTGTACAAGACCAACGTCCTCGGCACCCGCCGCGTCCTGGAGCTCGCCGACGAGGCACCGGGAGCGCGGCTGCTCCACATCAGCACCGTGTACGTCGCCGGACGCCGCGCCACCGGCCACGTCCGCGAGGACGAACTCAGCGAGGCGGAAGGCTTCCAGACCTACTACGAGGAGAGCAAGTACACCGCGGAGCGCCTCGTCCACGCGTGGGCCCACCGCACCGGCCGGCCCGCGACCATCCTGCGCCCCAGCCTGCTCGTCACCGACCGGCCGATCCCCGAGGGGATGCCCGACCAGCCGCTGGGCGTACTGGCGCGACTCGTCGCCGACGGGGTGCGCGTCATGGCCACCGAGGACGAGGCGCTGGCCGAACTCCTCGACGACCCGCAGGCCACCGCCCACGGCGGCGGCCTGGTCTTCCGGGTCCAGGGGGGATCCGGAGGGCACCGCCAACATGGTCCAGGTCGAGTACGCGGCACAGGCCGCGGTACGGGTCGCCGCCGCCCGCGCCGGTGGCACCGGGGTCCACACCGTGCACCTCACGCATCCGCGCAACACCAGCGCCGACGCCATCGAACCGGCCCTGGCCGAGCTCTATCCCGGGGCCACCGTCACCATGATGCCGACCGTCCCGGCCCCCACCCGGTACGAGACCCTGCTCGCCACCTACGGCACCCGCCTGCTCAGCCTGAGCGCGCACCGGCGTACCTACGACCGCACCAACCTCGGCCGTGCCGTGGGCGACCTCCCCGACCCCGGCCCGGTCGACAGCGCCTACCTGGCCCGGGCGCTCGGCAACGTCCAGCACCAGGCCCTCGGCCGGACCCGGACGACCGCACCGGACGGCACCGTGGCCGTCGTCCCGGAACAGAGCCCCGCCACCCCCGTCCTCCAGGAGCACCACCGATGACGTCGAGAACCGCCACCCCGACCGCGGGCACCGGCCGGACCGGCCCACACCCTTCGACCCCCGCGCGCACCAACTGGCGGCGGTTCGCCATGGTGGCGCCGGTGACGCTGGCGCTGGCCGCAGGGACCGTCTGGGCCTCGACGGCCGTCGGGGCGCCGGTGTCGTTCGCGGTCTCCGGCAGTACGTTCCAGGTCGCCGCCGACCATCTGACCGGTACGGGAGCGGTGCAGTTCGCCGCCTTCGCCCAGGACAACTCGGGCAAGCAGCGACCGGTGGCGGTCGCCGGGGTGAACCACGCGCGCATCTACCGGATGTGCCAGTCCTCGGTGGCCCGCACCCCGTTCGGCAGTGTGACGTTGAGGATCCGCTCCGTCGGGGACAACCCGGTGGAAGCCGACCACCTGGTCATCGACCTCGACCGGCTGGAGGGCCGCTGGCGGTTCGGCCAGGTGGTGATGGGACGGGACGCGGGGCGGCTGGACGCCGTGGAGGGCGTCCACGGCCTGCCGGGCGCGTACGGGCAGCAGGCGGGCACCTTGGAGATCGACCGCATGCGGCTGCACGCCTGGTCCATCGCGGCCGGGACGTTCAGCCTGAAGAACGCCGGGATGTCCATCGAGCCGGGGGACCACCCATGCCTGTGACCGACGGTGTCCCGGGGCCGCGTACCGGTCGGCGGGGGTTCCCGCGCCGCCTGCCACGGCGGCCGTTCGCCGCGTCCGCGCTGATGACCGCGGCCGGTGTGGAGCTGGCGTATCCGCCGTTGCGGCACCCGGAGTTCCTCGGGTTGCAGGGGCTCGGCGGGACGTCGGCCCTGCTGATCGCCGCCGCGTTGACCGGGTGCGGGGTGCTGGTGCTGTGCCGACCGCGCCATGCGTCCGTCATCGGGGTGGCCGCCGTCGTGCTGGGGCTCGTCTCCTGTCCGATGGCCAACCTCGGGGGGTTCGTCGTCGGGATGGTGCTGGCCGTGCTCGGTGGTGCGTTCGCCCTGGCGTGGTCGCCCGCGTCCGGTGGGCCCACGACGGCGTGATGGCATCGCGGAGCACGCGCTGGGCGGCGCTGGCGGTGCTCGTCCCGGGGTTCCTGACCGGTGCGGGCGGCCCCGCCGGCCCGGCCGCGGCGACGCCCACGCCCACCGCGCGGCCGGTGCCTCCGGCGCCGCCGGAATGCCGTCCGGACCGGTTTCCCGCCGACGCGTCGGCCGCCGCGGATCCGGTGCCGGTCAGCGCCCTCGCCGGTTGTCTGCGCGCGGCGGGGCGGAACGCCGGTACGGCACCGGCGCTCCGCCCCGCCGAGGTCGGCGTCACGGCGCGGACGATGACGGTCACCGGGTTGATGTGTCCGCTGGTGCCGCTCGGTGACGGTGTCTGCGCGGCCGGTTCGGTGGTGCTCGACGACGTCGTGGTCAGGTACGACGGTCCGGCGCGGATGTGCCTGCGGGCGAGCCGGATGACGATCGGCGGGCCGGTGCGCATCCGCGCCGAGCGGCTGTCCGGCCTCCTCCTCGGCCACCTCCCGGTCACCCTCTCCACCCGCCTGCTGCCCGGCGTTCCGGTGCCGTGGATCCAACTGACCGACGTCGAGGCGCAGGGGGTGGCCATGACCGCCGACCGCGTCGAGACGGACGAGGCGGTTCTCGCCGGTGAGGGCGGCTGCCGTGCCGGCCGGGTTTCCTCACCCACCGGGTAGGAACTCCTCCGGTGACGGCAGCGCGGGCGTGGAACAAGTGGCCAGGACCGTCAGCCCCGGCCACGGCGCCGGAGCAGCCACACCAGGGCCGCCGCGCCGAGCAAGTGGTGTTCGGCACGCCTTATTCGGGCGGACGAGCGGTGGTCGACGAGGGAGAAGGGGCGGGTGACGGCGGTGTGCTGGAGGGTGAGGTCGCCGCCGGACAGGCTGCGGCCGACGGCCCGGGCGTGCGGCAGCAACGTCTCCAGGCCGGAGAGGAGTTGCAGCGCCGTGAAGCCCAGTTGCTGCTGGGAGAGCGACTGCGCCGCGTACTCGCCGAGCACCCGGCCGGTCTGGCGGACCAGGACGTCGGTGGCGCTCAGGTGGGGGGCGAGGTGGCGGACGGTGCCTTCCATGTTGGCGAAGGACTTGCCGAGCAGGCCGATCATGGGGTTGGTACGGATGCCCCGCCGGGTGGACAGCCGCAGCAAGGTGGCGAGCGAGGCACCGAAGCGCAGCCGGTCCAGCGGGATCGACGCCAGGCGCGGCACCACGACGGACATGTCCTGCTCGAAGGCGCCGATGTCGGCCCAGGGCGTCGGCCGGCCCATCTCCGACCAGGCGCGGGCCACCGCGTGGGCGTCGTTGTTGGCGAGCCCGAGCAGGGTCATCAGCAGCGTGGAGCTCAAGTGACGGTCGAGGCGGCCGATCATGCCCCAGTCGATGAGGGTCGTCGGGCCGCCGGGGCAGACGAAGACATTGCCGGGGTGGGGGTCGGCGTGGAAGCGGTGGTCGATGAAGTATCCCTGGTACATCACGGTCAGCAGGCCGGTGCCGACGCGTTCGCGTTCGGCGTCGTCGAAGGCGGCGGGGTCGGCGTCGCGGACGCTGGTGCCCGGGGCGCGCCGCTGGATCAGGACCCGCTCGGTGGCGTGCACCACGCCGGGCACGTCGATGCCGGGGACGGCGGTGACGGCGGCGCGTGCTTCGTCCATGTTGGCCGCTTCGAGGGTGAGGTCGAGTTCGTTCCGTACCGCCTCGAAGATCACCGCGAGCATGGCCTCGAAGTCGATGGTTTCGCTCAGGACGGGGGTGCGGCGGGCCAGGGTCCGGGTCATGCCGCGCAGCAGGCGCATGTCGGTGGTCATCTGCGCCGCGATGCCGGGGCGCTGGACCTTGACCACCACGGACCGGCCGTCGTCGAGGACGGCCGCGTAGGCCTGGGCGATGGAGGCGCAGCCCAGCGGGCGTTCGGTGTCGAAGTGCCGGAAGCGCCGGCGCCAGTCGGGGCCCAGTTCCGCCTCCAGGACGGCGGACATCCGGTCGAAGGGGCAGGGCGCCGCGCGGTCGTGCAGGCTCTCCAGCTCACGGGCGACGGCGGGCGGCACCAGGTCCTCGCGGGTGGAGAGCACCTGGCCGGCCTTCACGTACAGCGGGCCGAGCCGTTCCAGGGCGGTGCGGATCCGCAGCGCGCGTTGGCGTTCCCGGCGGGCGCGTTCGTCCGGGCCGCGTATCCGGGTGCCGGCCGCACAGACTTCCGCGGCGAGCAGCTCACCGACGACGGTGAGCAGCAGCCGACCACGTTCAGCAAGCACCGGCACCTCCGGTCGGGGACGTCTTCGGCAGGCGGGCGAGGGGGCTGGTGTTGTGACGGGGCACGTCACAACACCGGTGGGTGTGCGGTCGCCGCACCCTTCCGGACGGCACCGCACGGTGACTTCGGCGCGGGGCGCCGCCGCCTGCCGTGGCATGGCGCGCCCCGTGCCGGGGGTCTTCGATGTGGATGGGGCACGGGCCACTCGGGCTCGGGCGCGCACCGGGCCGCGGTTCCGCGCTGAAGCGTGCCTTCGTTACGTCATTGGCCACACCGCGGGGGGCCGAAACATAGCAACGGCGAAGTGCCGTCACGCGGCGGCGCACTCGCACCCGCACACACCCGGGAAACCGCCCGTTGGGGGGATCGTCGTGTTGTGAACTCGACGCGGCCCGGCCGGAGAACACAACGCGGCCCGCGTGCCGGCGTCCGGGCCTCCCCTTCCGATGGCACACGGAAGACAACCGGCGAACGTCTGTACCGGATGTACGTCATTCGGGGTATTGCGGAAATCACCGGTCCCGATCCAACGTAAGAGGACGACGCACTCCCGGGTGACCAGGGATGCGCGACGACGGCGGTACCGGAAGAGGTGGCCGCATCCGCGGCCCGGCTCGGCCAGGTCCGACGACGCATCGGCCGCGCGGACCTGATCGGTTCCCCGCCCCCACCAGGGCACCACTCGCCACCGGCACCCGGCATCCGCAGCTCACCGAGCACACCACACCACGGCTCACCGTCACCGCGTCGGTGACGCCCGTCCACGCACCCCTCAGCCGGCGCCCCGCCTGCCCACACCCCCGGGCACGGCCGGGCGCGGTTCCCGGACGTGCCGTGCCCGGTGTGCCGTGGCCGTGCCTTCGCCTGCTCCTGCGCCTGCGCCTGCGGTCGCCCGTGTCTTCCGGCGCCGTCCTCCACCCTCCAGCGGAAGGAACCCCCATGCCACTGCACCGCTTCCACCTCGCCCGCGTGCTGCACGAGCTCGTCGCGGACATCAAGGACTACCTCGACGACGTCATCGACGCCCTGGACATGGTCGAGGGCGGCGGTGAGTCGCCGTCCGCCGTACGCAGGCAGCGCGCCGCGGGCTGCGACGTCCGTGACGAAGCCACCCGTGCCCAGCGGGAACGCGGCCCCGACGACGAGCGGATCGAGGCGCTGCGCGCCGAGTTCGACCGGATGCGCCAGCTCCTGGACGCGGTGACGGGGCGGGCGCCGTCGAAGACACCGGCGCGGTAGCCCGCTTCGCCGCGGCACCGGATCCGGCGCGGTCCCGGCCTCGCCGGATCCGGTCGGGCGGCGCGATCGCGGCCCGTGCCGCGCGCCGCGTCAAACCTCCGTAAACGTCAAGGAAACCGAGGTCATCAGTGGTGGATTCACACGCGTACCAGCCCTCCGGGCACCCCGTCGCCATCGTCGGCCTGGCGGCGATGTTCCCGCAGGCGCACGACGTGCGGGAGTTCTGGGACAACGTGGTGACCGGCCGCGACTGCGTCACCGACGTGCCGGAGACGTCATGGAGCGTCGCCGACCATTACGACCCCGACATGCGGGCGCCGGACAAGACGTACGCCCGGCGTGGTGGCTTTCTGCCGCCGGTCGTCTTCGACCCCGTGGAGTTCGCCATGCCGCCCGCGACGCTGGACTCCATCGGGCTGGTGCAGTTGCTGAGTCTGCGGGTGGCGCGTGAGGTGCTGCGGGACGCCGGGTGCCCGGGGGCGGCGTGGTACGACCCGGGCCGCACCGGGGTGGTCCTCGGGGTGTGCGGCCAGAACAGCACGATGGTGCCGCTCGCCTCCCGGTTGCGTGCCCCCGCCGTGCGCAGGGCGGCGCTCAGTTGCGGTCTGTCGCCCCGGGACGCCGACGAGATCGCCCGCAGGTTCCTCGCGGAGTCCCCGGAGTGGACCGAGGACAGCTTCCCCGGGATCCTGGCCAACGTCGTCGCCGGGCGCATCGCCAACCGGTTCGGCCTGGGCGCCGCCAACTGCGTGGTCGACGCCGCGTGCGCCAGCTCGCTGGCCGCGTTGCGGATGGCGGTGAGCGAACTCGTCGAGCACCGCGCCGACCTGATGATCACCGGGGGCTGCGACGCCGACAACTCGGTCACCACGTTCCTGTGCTTCAGCAAGACACCGGCCCTGTCGCCCAGCGGCGCCGTCCGCCCCTTCGACCGGGAGGCCGACGGCACCCTGCTCGGCGAGGGCATCGGCATGCTGGCGCTCAAACGCCTCGCCGACGCCGAACGGGACGGCGACCGCGTCTACGCCGTGCTGCGCGGACTCGGCGGCTCCAGCGACGGCCGCACCGGCAGCATCTACGCCCCCAGCGCCGACGGTCAGGTCACCGCGATGCGCCGGGCCTACGCCGACGCCGGGGTCCCCGCCGCCTCCGTGGAGCTGATCGAGGCGCACGGCACGGGCACCCGGGTCGGCGACACCGTCGAACTCGGCGCCCTGCGCACCGTTCTCGGCCCCGCCCCGGACCGGCCGCGGATCGCCGTCGGCAGCGTGAAGTCCCAGATCGGGCACACCAAGGCGGCGGCCGGCGCGGCCGGGCTGATCAAGGCGGCGCTCGCCCTGCACCACCGCCTGCTGCCGCCCACCATCAACGTCACCGAACCCAACGACGCGCTCCGCGACAGCGCCCTGTACGTCAACACCCGCGCCCGCCCCTGGATCCGTGACCCGGCCCGTCCGGTGCGCCGCGCCGGGGTCTCCTCGTTCGGCTTCGGCGGGGTGAACTTCCACGCCGTCCTGGAGGAACACCCGCCCACCCCGCCCCGGACGCTGCACCGCACCCCGCGGGCGTTGGTGTGGCACGCCCCCGACCCGGCCGCG
Organism: Streptantibioticus cattleyicolor NRRL 8057 = DSM 46488; assembly: GCF_000240165.1. NCBI lineage: Bacteria > Bacillati > Actinomycetota > Actinomycetes > Kitasatosporales > Streptomycetaceae > Streptantibioticus > Streptantibioticus cattleyicolor. Next base: position 1,328,686 of record NC_017585.1, on the reverse strand, counting down.
CTGCTCGCCCTGGTGCGCGACGGCGCGGACCCGGCCGACGGCGGCCCGGTGCCGCCGCACCACGCCCGGCTGGGCGTCCTCGTCCACGACGCGGCGGACCGCGAGGCGCTGCTGGCCGCGGCGACGGCACGGCTGTCCGACACCCCGGACGCCGACGGCTGGACCCTCGCCGGACGTGCGCACTACCGGCGTTCGGGGCTGCCGCCCGACGCGCGGGCCGCCGTGCTCTTCGCCGGCCAGGGCAGCCAGTACGTCGGCATGGGGGCCGACGCGCTCCTCGCCGTCCCCCCGGTCCGCCGGGCCTTCGACGACGCCAACGCGCTGTGGGAGGGGGAGGAGGAGACGCTGGCCCAGGTCGTCCACCCCGAGCCGGGGCGGCGTGACCCGGCCGCCGATACGGCCCGGTTGCGTCGCACCGCGTACGCGCAGCCGGCGATCGGGGCGCTCGCCATGGGCCACTACGCCTACCTCGCCGAGCTGGGGTTCGCCCCGGCGGCGGCGCTGGGGCACAGCTGCGGCGAGGTGACCGCGCTGTGGTCGGCCGGGAGCCTGTCCGACGCGGACTGCCTGCTGCTCACCCGGCGGCGCGGTCAGGCCATGCGGCCGGCACCGGGCGGCACGGACCGCGACGCGGGAGCGATGGCCGCGGTACGGCTGTCCGCCGAGGAATGGCGCCAACGTGCCCAGAACTTCCCGCAGTTGGCGCTGTGCAACATCAACGCCCCGGACGAGATCGTGGTCGGCGGCCCCACCCCGGCCGTCGAGGAACTGGCCGCGGCCTGCCTGCGCGACGGCGGACCGGCCGTGCGCCGCCTGCCGGTGGCCGCCGCCTTCCACACCCCGCTGATGGCGCACGCGGTCCCCGTCTTCGCCGAGGCCGTCTCCCGCACCGAGGTACGCCCGCCGGCCCACCCGGTGCTCGCCTGCACCCCCGGGGCCCGGTACGGCACGGACCCGGAGGCCGACCGGCGCGTCCTCGCCGAGCAGATCACGCGCCCGGTCGACTTCGCGGGCCGGGTACGGGAGTTGTACGACGACGGCTGCCGGGTCTTCGTCGAGTGCGGCCCCAAGGGGATCCTGAGCCGGCTGGTGCGACGTACCCTCGGCGACGCCACCGTGGAGACCGTGCCCGCCGACACCGGGCCGGGGACGGACAGCGCGGCGGCACTGAAGAACGCGGCGCTGCGGCTGGCCGTCCTGGGCTTCGGCATCCGGCACATCAACCGCTACGACGCGCCGGACCCACCGCCCCCCGCCCCGCCGTCCCCCGTGGCCCGGCGGCTGGCCGGACCCGTGTTCGCGATGCGGGCGCGCCGGGCGGCGTACGAGGCCGGGCTCGCCGTCCCCTACCGGTGCACGCCCACCGGACCGCCGCCGGACCGCTCCGCCGCGCCCGGACCGGCCGACGCCCCCCAGCCCCCGACGTCCCCGCCGCCCCGCCCCCTGTAGGCACGAACCCGACGAGGAAGCCACCATGAACACCTCCGCGAACCAGGCCGAAGCGCCCGCGCCCGTCGAGGCGCCCGGCACCCCGCCCACCGACCCGGCCGAGGTCGAACGCATCCTGCGTGAACTCGTCGCCGAGAAGACCGGTTACACCGTCGAGATGGTCGACCCGTCCCTCGACATCCAGACCGACCTGGGGATCGACTCCCTCAAGCAGGTCGAGATCGCCTCCGAGGCCTGGCGCCGCTACCCGTTCCTGCCGCGCGAGGAGATCTACCGCTTCGCGCAGGCCCGCACCGTACGGGAGCTGGCCGGACTGCTCGCCGCCAGCACGACGGCCCCGGCGGCACCGGCGGCACCCGGCGAGCCGGTCCCGGTGCGCCCCGCGGGACGGGCCTGCGTGGGCCTGCGTCCGCTGCCCCCGGTCGACACGCTCGCGGACCCCTACCGGCCGCGGCCCACCGCGCTCCTCGTGGCGGACGGCAGCGCCCTGGCGGACGCGCTGGCCACCGCCTTCACCGCCGAGGGGTGGAACGTGCGCCGCCTGGGGATCCCGGGCACCGCCGACGGCGCCTCCGGCCGGTGCCTGCCCGACTGGCGGGAGGGGACGCTGCGCAAGGAGATCGGTCACCTGGTGCCGCCGGAGGAACGGCTCGACCTGTGCCTGCTGGTCGCCGGCCGGGGAACGGCGGTCGGCGCGCGGGACGCCGTCACCCGGCTGCGGCACGCCGTGCTCGTCGCCAAACACACCGTGCCGGCGCTGAAACGGGCCGCCGCCGATGGACACCGGGCCGGCTTCCTCGCCGTCACCCAGCTCGACGGCGCGCTGGGGCTGGCCGGTTCCGGCGGTGACCTCGCCCAGGCGCTCCACGGCGGCCTGGGCGGGCTGACCAAGGCGGTCGCCGTCGAGGAACCGGACGTGTTCTGCCGCACCGTGGACCTCGCGCCCGGGCTCGACCCGGCCGAGTCGGCCGGGCAGGTGGTGCGCGAGGCGGCCGACGCCGCGCCCGTCCCGGAGGTCGCCTGGGACGGTGTGTCGCGCCGCGCCCTGGCGTTGTCACCCCGCCCTTCGGGGCTGCTGCCGTCCGGGCCCGCGGTGGACGAGCCGGGTCCGGACGACTTCCTGGTGGTCACCGGCGGGGCCCGGGGCATCACCGCCTGGTGCCTGATCGCGCTGGCCGCCCGCCGGCCGTGCCGCTTGCTGCTGCTGGGGCGTACCCCGCAGGCGGATCCGCCCGACTGGGCCGCCGGCCTGGACACCCTGCCCGCGCTGCGGGAGGCGTGCGCCGCGCGGTCCCGTGCCGAGGGACGGGACCCACGCCACCCGGACCACCAGGAGGCCGTCGAGGCGCAGGCCCAACTCCTGTACCGGCAGCGGGAGTTGGACGCGACCCTCACCGCCCTGCGCGGCCTCGGCGCCCGGGCCGACTACCTCGGCGTCGACGTCGGCGACACCGACGCGCTGCGCACCGCGCTCGCCCCCTACGCCGACCAGGTGACCGGCGTCGTCCACGGGGCCGGCGTCCTGGCCGACCAGCCTCTGGCGGCGAAGCGCCCGCGGGACGTCGAGCGGGTGGTCGCCACCAAGCTCACCGGTCTGCTCAACGTGGCGGATGTCCTCCCGGCCGAACGGCTGCGCCATCTCGTCCTGTTCACCTCGGTCTCCGGGGTCTTCGGCAACGGCAGGCAGACGGACTACGCGATGGCCAACGAGGCGCTCAACCGCTTCGCCTGCGCCTGGAAGGCCGCCCGGCCCGGGACCCGGGTCGCCGCGCTCGCCTGGGGGCCGTGGCGTGGCGGCATGGCGACCGAGCACACGCAGGACCTGTTCCGGCGGCTCGGGGTGCCGGTGCTGTCACGGGAGGAGGGGTGCGCCTACTTCACCGAGCAGTTCGCCGCCGAGCGCGGTGACGACGTGGTCGCCGTGCTCGGTCCGCTCACCCCGCCGGTGCCGCCCGCCCCGCTGCCGTCCGGCGGGGCCGAGTTGCTGCGGGACCTGACCGGTCTCGCCGCCGAACCGGTGCTGCGCGACCACACCATCGACGGCCACCCGGTGCTCCCGATGACCGCGGCGATCGGCTGGTGCCTGGGCGCCGTGGAGCGCACCGCGGGCGGCCGGGCGGTGACCGAGGTCCGCGACTTCCGGGTCCGCAAGGGGCTGGTGCTGAACGGCGCCCACCCGGCGCGCGCCCGCGTCGTGCTGCGCCCGCGTCCGGACGGCGGGACCACGGTGACCGTCCACGACGACGCGGCGCCCGCGGTACCGCGCTACGAGGGCGTCTTCCGCACGGCCGAGGACACCGGCGTCCCGCGTCCGGCGCCCGCCGCCCCGGCCGCCGCTGCGCCGCCGCCGTTCCTGTTCCACCCGGCCTACGACGAGGGGTTCCTCTTCCACGGGCCGCTGCTGCGCGGGCTGGGACCGGTGCTCCACGAGGACGACGCCCGGCTGACCGTCCAGGCGTGCCTGCCCGATCCCCCGCTGGCCGGCGGCGCCTACGCGGGCGCGTACCACAGCCCGGCGCTGGCCGATCTCCTCCTCCAGGCCGCCGCGCTGCTCGGCCGGCGGGTCTGCGGTCACCGCTGCCTGCCCGTCGCGGTGGAACGGGTCGAACTCCTCGCGCCGCTGCCGGACGGCGAGCCCTTCACCATCACTGCGGAACTGCTCGACCACAACCCGCTGGAGCTGACCTGCGCCGTGACGGCCTGCCTGCCCGACGGCACCGTCCTGCAACGCTGGAGCGGCCTGAAGGGCATCGTCGCCGCACCGCAGCTCGGCAGCCGCGCCGCCTGGCCCGTCCCCCACCCCGACCCGGCGTGACCCCACGGCACCCCCGCCTTTCGAAGGGACGACGACCATGGACGATCCGGCGCTCGGCGACCCCGCCGCTGCCGTCCCGGCCCACTCCACCGTGCTCAACGCCCACCGCGCCCTCGGCGACCTGCTCCTGACGCAGTTGCAGGGGCTGGCCCCCGACGCGCCACCGGTGCCGGGCCGGCGCGCCGCCGAGCGGCCGTCCGCCACCACGGCCGCGGTCCTCGCCGAAGGGGAACGTGCCCTCGCTCTCGCCGGTCCGGCCGGAGCCGTCCACATCGAGCTGACGTGGTGTCAAGAATCTGGCGCCGCCCGGCTGTTGGGGCTCGCGGTCACCGATCCGCCCGGCTGGACGGTCCGGCAGAACGGACGGATCCTGGCCGAGGCCCACCGGGCGACGCCACCGGACGCGCACGACTGCCACTCCCCCGTACCCCCGGTACCGCCACAGTGGCGGCCCCTGCGACGGGCTTCCCGGCACGTGCTGTCCCGGGCCGGTCTCGACGCCCTCGCCGCCGGACGGATCCAGGAGGTCTTCGACGGTCCCCAGGCCCCGGGCGCCCACCCCGACTGGTGCCGCCACACCGGGCTCGACCTGCTCGCCTCGGCCGTGCCGACCGGTCCCGGGGCCGGCCGGCACGGGCTGGGGCACGTCACGGCCACCGTGCCGGCCGCCCCCGCCGGCAACCGTGGCTGGACCGAACTGGTGCGTGCCGTATGGCAGTTGCTCGGGGTGCACGCCCTCCACCAAGGGCTCCACCTGTGCCTGCCCGCCCCCTTCGTCCACCCGCTGCGGGGGGCGCCGCTCACCGTCCACGTCCGCGACGTCGCCCGGCTCGCCGGCCCGCTGGCGCTGGGCGCCGACATCACGGCGATCGGACTGGTGCCGCGCCCCCATCTCGTGGCGGACGTACGGGTCTGCGACGCCCGCGGCACCGTCGCCTGGGTACGCGGTCCGGGCGTGGCCCTGCGGGAGGCGCCCGGTTCCCGCGTCGCCCCGGACCCGGCCACCGGCACCGTCCGCCGCTCCAGCCGCGGCGAACGTGTCCACGCCGACGAACTCCACATGGCCCACGCCGCCGAGGGCGACCTCGCCGTCACCTACGGCCCCGCCGCCCACACCACGGCGGCCCGGGTACGCCCCCGGCTGCCCCGCGGCGACATGCTGATGCTCGACCGCCTGCTGACCGCGCCACGCCGCGACCGGCCACTCGGCTCGGTGCACACCACCGAGTACGACGTCCCCGAAGTCCCCTGGTACGTACGGGAGAACGGCGGCGTCTTCCCCTGGTTCGCGCATCTGGAGAGCGCCCTGCAGGCGACGGCGTTCGTCGGGGCCGCACTGGGCACCAGCCTGGAACACCCCGGCGAGGACTTCACCGTCCGCAACCTGGAGGGCCACAGCCATCTGCTGCGCCCGGTCCGGCTGTGCGGCCGTACCGTCCGCCAGCGCACCACGCTGCTGGCGCACACCCCGCTGCCGGGTGCGGTGCTCCAGCGGTACGCCTTCGAACTCGCCGTGGACGACGAGGTGTTCCAGCAGGGGGAGACCGTGCACGGGTTCTTCACCCGGCCGGTGCTCGCCCGGCAGCAGGGCCTCGACGGCGGTCGCCGTGTCCCGCCGTGGCTGCTCGGCCTGGAGGCGCCGCCGCCCTCGGCCCGCCGGCTCGACGCGGACGACGGGCCGCCGCTCGGCCACGGCCGCCTCGCGCTGCTGTCCGGCGCCGAGTGCGTCCTCGTCCCGGACGGCGGGCGGTACGGGCTGGGGTGCCTGCTGGTGACCAGGGCCGTGCGGGCGGACGACTGGTACTTCGCCCACCACTTCCTCGACGACCCGGTGCTGCCCGGGTCGTGCGGGGTGGAGACGCTGTTCCAGGCGCTGAAGTTCCTTCTGCTGCACGGCGGCAGGCTGTCCGAGGAGGCGGTGCGCGGGCTCGTGCCGGTCCCCGGGCAGGTGCTGCGCTGGACGTACCGGGGGCAGATCCTGCCGCGCGACCGCGAGGTCCAGGCGGAGGTGCACCTGCGGGAGGTGCGCGTGGCGGACGGGCGGCTGGTCGCGGTGGCGGACGGCAGCGTCTGGCGTGACGGGCTGCGCATCTACGCCGTCGACGGGATCGCGCTGCACACCCCGTGGGAGGCGCCGTGACCACCGTGCGCTTCGACCGGGCCGGTATCCGCGACGCGGTCGCCGCGCTGGACCGGCCGTGCTACGTCGTCCTCGCCGACGGACGGGTGGGGGTGGGCGACGAGCCGCCGCGCACCCGTTCCGGGGCCCAGGTGCTGGCCACCGTACCGCCGGTGGCCGCCCAGCAGTTGGGGTCGGCCGCGTTCCTGCGGCGCCACCGGCTGCGGGCTCCGTACATGGCCGGGTCGATGGCGGGCGGCATCTCCTCCGAGGACCTGGTGGTCGCCCTGGCCGACGCCGGATGCCTCGCCTCGTACGGCGCCGCCGGCCTGCGCACCGTACGCGTCGAACGGGCCCTGCGCGAGCTCCACCGGCGGCTGCCCGATGCGCCGTGGGCATGCAACCTCATCCACAACCCGGCCGATCCGCGAGCCGAACGCGAGACCGTCGACCTCTTCCTGCGGCTCGGGGTGACCAGGATCGAGGCGTCGGCGTTCATGACGCCCACCGTCGACCTGGTCCGCTACCGCGCCACCGGGCTGCGCCGCGACCGCGACGGGACGGTGCACGCCGGACACCAGGTGATCGCCAAGGTTTCCCAGGCCGGCCCGGCCGCGTTCTTCCTCCGGCCCGCCCCGGCCGAACTGGTCGCCGTCCTGGAGCGGCAGGGTGCCCTCACCGCCGAACAGGCCGCGCTCGCCGCCCGGGTGCCGCTGGCCGACGACATCACGGTGGAGGCCGACTCCGCCGGCCACACCGACCGCCGCCCGCTGGTCACCCAGTTGCCCCTGGTCCTCGCGCTGCGCGACGACGAGGCGCGCGCCGGACGGCCCGGCAAGGTGGTGGGCGTCGGGGCCGCGGGCGGCATCGGCACCCCGCAGGCGGCCTTCGCGGCGTTCGCGCTGGGCGCCGACTACATCGTCACCGGGTCCGTCAACCAGGGGTGCGTGGAGGCCGGGACCTCAACCGCGGTCAAGGCGCTGCTGGCGGAGGCCGGGGTGACCGACTGCGTCATGGCGCCGTCGGCCGACATGTTCGAGATGGGGGTGGACGTCCAGGTACTCAGACGCGGCACGCTCTTCCCCGGCCGGGCCGCCTGGCTCCACCGGCTCTACCGCGACCACGCCTGCCTCGACGGCATCCCCGCCCCGGACCGCGCCCGGCTGGAACGTGAGATCTTCCGCCGCCCGCTGGAGGCGATGTGGCCCAACGTCGCCGCCTATCTGCGCCGGCACCATCCGGAACGGGCCGAGCGCGCCGAGCACGACCCCAGGCTGCGGATGGCCCTGGTCTTCCGCTGGTACCTGGGGCTGTCGTCCCGCTGGGCGACGCGCGGCGACCCGGCCCGGCAGGCGGACTTCCAGATCTGGTGCGGCCCGGCGATGGGCGCCTTCAACGCGTGGGTCGCGGGGACCGCGTGGAGCGCCCCGGAGAACCGGCGCGTGGCGGAGGTGGCCGGGGCGCTGCTGCGGGGCGCCGCCTACCACAGCCGGCTGGCGCAGTTGCGTTTCGCCGGGGTGCGGCTGCCTTCCTGGTGCGTGGAGGCTCCGCCGCCGGTCGCGGCGGCGCCGGTGTCCGTCGTCGGCGGCGGTGTGCGGTGACGGGTCGTCAGGTGTGTCCGGATCCGGCCACGGCACGGCTGCTCGGCGGGTGCGCGGCCGACGCGCTGGCGTTCAGCGGTCTGGGGGCGGCGGCCGGGCCGGATCCGCCGGTGACCGGTGTCTTCTCCGGCCGGCCGCTGTTGTCGGTGCCGGTCTCCTCGGCCGGCGAGGCGCGGGCGGCCGTCGTCCGGGCGCGGGAGGCGGCAGGGCGGTGGAGCGGGGTGCCGGCGGATCAACGGGCGCGGTGGGCACGGCGGTTGCGCCGGGCGATGGCGTGCGGTGCGGACGCCTTCCTCGCCGTGCTGCCGGAGTCCTCCGGGCTGGGGCCGCCCGATGCCGAGGCCGAGTGCCGGAACGCGGACCGGGTGGTGCGTTCGCTCACGGCGGCCGTCCGGCCCCGGCGCGGCGGTGCGGGTACGGCGTGGTGGTCCGCCGATCGGCCGGCCGTGGTGTTCTCCCGGGTGGACGACGCCCGTCCGCTCGCCTCGCTGCTGGAAGGGGTGGTGCCCGCGCTGCTCGACGGGGTCGCCGTGGTCACCGAGGCGGACCGGCGCAGCGCGGTGCCGGCTCTCGCCGTCGTCGCCGCCGCTCGCCGGGCCGGGCTGCCGCGCCACGTGTGGCAACTGGTCGTCCGGGGCCCGGCGGACGCGGATCCCTCGGCGGTCCGCGCGGTGCTCGCCGAACACGCCGACGGGCCGGCGCCGCAGTGCTGCCGGTACGGGCCGGGGAGCCCGCGGCACCGTCCCGGGCTCCTGGTGGTCCGGCACGACGCGCGGGTGCCCGACGCCGTGCGCGGCACGCTCCGCGCCTGCTTCGCGCGCGCCGGGCGCCCCTGCTCCGCCACCCCCGCGGTGGCGGTGCACGACAGTGTGCTCCCGGCCTTCCTGGAGCAACTCGCCTACACCGCCGAGCGGTTCACCCCGGTCACCGCGCTGCCCGAACGGCGGCAGCGTCGCGCCTTCAGCGCCTGCGCTGAGGCGGCCGTCGGCGTCGAGGTCGTGTGGCACCGGACGGTACGGGACGGTGCCGTGCCCCGGGTGCCGTACCCGCTCGTCCTGCTGGGCCGGGCGACCGGTTCCCCGCCGCGTACCCCTGTCGGGCCGGTCGCCTCGGTCGTCCCGTTCACCGCCTGGGCGGAGGCGCTGGCGCTGGCCCGGCTGACCGGGCCGCACCTGAGTGTGTACACGCGCGCCAAGGCGTCGTGGTTGTGCCCCCAGTTGACCGGGCTCGCCGCCCGGCGGGTGCATCTCAACCAGCCGACGGAAGCGGGTGTTCCGCCCCGGTGAGCGGCGCCCCCGGCGGCGGTCACGCGCCGGCGCACTCCGGGCACAGGCCGCGGTAGGTCACCTCGGCCGCCAGGACGGTGAAGCCGAACCGTTCGCCGGCCGGCAGGTCGGCCAGCGGGTCGCCGCCGGGGTGGACGTCGCGGATCGTGCCGCAGCGCGCGCACACCAGATGGTGGTGGGGGCGGTGGGCGTTGGGGTCGTAGCGCTTGGCGCGGCCGTCGGCGGCCACCTCGGCCACCTCACCGAGCTGGACCAGTTCGCCCAGGGTGTTGTAGACGGTCGCGCGGGATATCTCCGGCAGCCTGGCGGCGGCCCGTGCCAGCACCTCGTCCGCGGTCAGGTGGACGTGGTCGCCGTCGAGCACCTCGGCGACGGCCCGCCGCTGGGCGGTCATCCGCCAGCCACGTCCGCGAAGCCGTTCCAGCAGGTCACTCATGCCCACCAGCCTCACTGTGCGTCATCGGACAACAGGGTCGGACCAAAGAGTTCGTTCAGTTCTGGTCGCCATATTGACTTGGATTTGGTCAATCGTAGGATCGGTTCCGGTGACAGCCAAGGGAGCGGGACGAGGCCGGGGGGACGGCGCGTGGACCACCACCGCCTCGTGCCCGGCCGTTCCGTGCCGTCGGCCGCGTCGGCCCGTTCCGCCCCGCACGTTCCACCGCCCGCAGTTGTTGAGCACGGTGATCCGCCCAGTCCGTAGTCCGGAAGGATTCTCATGACTGAGAACCACGATGCAATCGTCACCGACCCCAAGGCAGCGGGCGAAGGGGGCTGCCCGGTCGCCCACGACCGCGCCCTCCACCCGACCCAGGGCGGCGGGAACCGTCAGTGGTGGCCGGAGCGCCTCAATCTGAAGATTCTCGCCAAGAACCCCGCCGTGGCCAACCCCCTGGGCGCGGACTTCGACTACGCCGCGGCGTTCGGCGGCCTCGACCTGCCGGCGGTCAAGCAGGACATCGCGCAGGTTCTGACGACCTCGCAGGACTGGTGGCCGGCCGACTTCGGCCACTACGGCCCGTTCATCATCCGCATGGCGTGGCACAGCGCGGGCACCTACCGGATCAGCGACGGCCGCGGCGGCGCCGGGGCCGGCCAGCAGCGCTTCGCCCCGCTCAACAGCTGGCCCGACAACGCCAACCTGGACAAGGCCCGCCGGCTGCTGTGGCCGGTGAAGAAGAAGTACGGCAAGGCGCTGTCCTGGGCCGACCTGCTGGTCCTGGCCGGCAACGTGGCGCTGGAGTCGATGGGGTTCGAGACCTTCGGCTTCGCCGGCGGCCGGGAGGACGTCTGGGAGCCCGAGGAGGACGTCTACTGGGGCCCCGAGACCACCTGGCTCGGCGACCAGCGCTACACCGGTGACCGGGAGCTGGAAAACCCGCTGGGCGCCGTCCAGATGGGCCTGATCTACGTCAACCCCGAGGGCCCCAACGGCAACCCGGACCCGCTGGCCGCCGCCCGCGACATCCGCGAGACGTTCCGCCGGATGGCGATGAACGACGAGGAGACGGTGGCCCTCATCGCCGGCGGCCACACCTTCGGCAAGACCCACGGCGCCGGCCCCGCGGACCACGTCGGCCCCGACCCCGAGGCCGCCGGGCTGGAGGAGCAGGGCCTGGGCTGGCGGAACTCCTACGGCACCGGCAAGGGCGCCGACACGATCACCAGCGGCCTCGAGGTGACCTGGACGCCCACCCCGACGACCTGGGACAACAGCTTCTTCGAAACGCTCTTCGGCTACGAATGGGAGCTGTTCAAGAGCCCGGCCGGCGCCAACCAGTGGCGGCCGAAGAACGGGGCCGGCGCGGGCACCGTCCCGGGCGCCCACGACCCGTCCGAGCGGCAGGCGCCGGCGATGCTCACGACCGACCTCGCGCTGCGCTTCGACCCGGTCTACGAGCAGATCTCCCGGCGCTTCCTGGAGCACCCCGACGAGTTCGCGGACGCCTTCGCCAAGGCGTGGTTCAAGCTGACCCACCGCGACATGGGCCCGGTCGCGCGCTACCTCGGCCCCGAGGTGCCGTCCGAGACGCTGCTGTGGCAGGACCCGCTCCCCGAGGTGACCCACCCGCTCGTCGACGCCGGGGACATCGCCACCCTCAAGGAACGCGTCCTCGCCTCGGGGCTCTCCGTCTCCCAGCTGGTCTCCACCGCGTGGGCCTCCGCCTCGTCCTTCCGCGGCAGCGACAAGCGCGGCGGCGCCAACGGTGCGCGCATCCGCCTCGAACCGCAGCGCGGCTGGGAGGTCAACGACCCCGACCAGCTGGCCGGCGTCCTGCGCACCCTGGAGGGGATCCAGCAGTCGTTCAACGCCGAGCAGACCTCCGGCAAGCGGATCTCGCTGGCCGACCTGATCGTGCTCGCCGGCTGCGCCGCCGTCGAGAAGGCCGCCAAGGACGCCGGCTTCGAGGTCCAGGTGCCCTTCACCCCGGGCCGGGTGGACGCCTCGCAGGAGCAGACCGACACCGAGTCGTTCGCGGCGCTGGAGCCCACGGCCGACGGGTTCCGCAACTACCTCGGCAAGGGCAACCGCCTGCCCGCCGAATACCTGCTCATCGACCGGGCCAACCTGCTGACCCTCAGCGCCCCCGAGATGACCGTCCTCGTCGGCGGCCTGCGTGTCCTGGGCGCCAACTCCCAGCGGTCCCGCCTCGGTGTCCTCACCACCGCCCCCGGCACGCTGACCAACGACTTCTTCGTCAACCTGCTCGACCTGGGCACGACGTGGAAGCCGGTCTCCGAGGACGCCACCACCTTCGAGGGGCGCGACGCCGCCACCGGCGAGGTCAAGTGGACCGGCAGCCGCGTCGACCTCGTCTTCGGCTCCAACTCCGAACTGCGCGCCGTCGCCGAGGTCTACGCGAGCGACGACGCCAAGGAGAAGTTCGTCCACGACTTCGTGGCCGCGTGGGACAAGGTGATGAACCTCGACCGGTTCGACCTGGCCTGATCCGCCCGCACACCCGTCACCGGCCTCCCGCGTTCCGGCAACGTCCCGGAGCGCGGGAGGCCGCTCGTCCGCGGGCCCGCCGGTCCGTCGGACGGTGTACGGCGGACCTGGGATTCCTCCCGGACGACAACCCGACCCCCTCTGGAGAGCGCCCGCGATGACCTCCGCCGCCGACGACCCCACGAAGGCGCCGCCCGCGCCGCGGTGGGCCCCGGCCCGCGCCTGTTCCCGCTCCCCACGGCACGGCACCGAATGACCACGCTCGCGCCGGAGCCCGTCCGGACCGGCAGGCTCTCCCTCGTGCCGCTGCGGGTCGAACACGCCGAGGAGATGGCCGCGGTGCTGTCCGACCCGGATCTGCACACCTTCATCGGCGGTGCCCCGGCCACCGCCGACGCCTTGCGTGCCCGCTACGAACGACTGGTCGCCGGCTCGCCCGACCCCACCGTCTCCTGGTGCAACTGGGTGGTCCGCCTCACCGAGGCGGACCGCCTCGTCGGCACCGTCCAGGCCACGGTGACCGGCGGGGAGGACGGCGTCGTCGCGGAGGTCGCCTGGGTGGTGGGGACTTCGTGGCAGCGGCGCGGCATCGCCACCGAGGCGGCCCGCGGGCTGGTCGGCTGGCTCACGGCACGCGAGGTGCGTACGGTCCTCGCCCACATCCACCCCGACCACACCGCGTCCGCCGCGGTCGCCGCCGCGGCCGGGCTGACCCCCACCGATCAGTGGCACGACGGAGAGGTCAGGTGGCGCCTGGACCTGCCCTGACGGCGCCCCGGGACGACCCGTTGCGTGGGGAAGACCACGGACGCACCCGTGGTTGTGCCTGACGTCCGTGTACCGCGGACCAGTTGGCGTGACGAGCCCTGGAGGGGACATGAGTGAGTCGGACCGGATCCTGATCCTCGGCGGTGGGGGCGTGGCCGGGATCGCGTGGGCGACCGGTCTCCTGACGGGGCTGGCGGACCAGGGCAACGACGTGAGCCGGGCCGGCACCGTCATCGGCACGTCGGCCGGTTCCGCGGTGGGCGCCCAGCTCGGCAGCGGGCTGAGCCTGGAGGAGCTGTACGCGCGGCAGGTGGACCCGGCGCTGCAAGCCGCCGAGATCGCCGCGGAGTTCGACGCCGACGCGTTCGCCGCCTCGTTCGCCGCCGCCTACGAGGCCGCCGACTCCCCCGAGGACCAGCGCCGCCGCCTCGGCCGGCTCGCGCTGGAGGCGAAGACCGTCCCCGAGGCGGAGCGCCGCGCGGTGATCGTCTCCCGGCTGCCGTCCGACCGGTGGCCCGGACACCGCCTGCTGATCGTCGCCGTGGACGCCGAGACCGGTGAGCCGCGTGTCTTCGACCGCGACAGCGGGGTGGACCTGGTCGACGCCGTCACCGCCAGCTGCGCGGTGCCCGGGATCTGGCCGGCGGCCACGGTGCGGGGACGCCGGTACACCGACGGCGGCGTGCTCACCATCGACAACGCGGAGCTGGCGTTGGGCCGCGGGGCGCGCCGCGTGGTGGCGGTCCTTCCGATGGACCCCGAGAACCTGCCCCGGCCCTCCGGCACCTTCGCCGACGTCGTCGGCAAGCTGCGGGCCGAGGGCGCGGAGGTCGCCGTGTTCACACCTGACGAGGCGTCACTTGCCGCCATGGGCACCAACGCCCTCGACCCGGCCACCCGCGCCCCCGCCGCCGAGGCCGGCCGGGCGCAGGGGCGCGCGGCCGTGCTCCCCTGGTAGCACCCGGCGCCCTCACCGCGCCGCAGGCGCCCCCGCCCGGGCGTCGGCGCGTCCCAGCGCGCGGAGCGCGAGCATGCCGCCGATGCCGGGGATCGCGGCGCGCACCACGGTGCCGGTGGTGCGGCGGGCGTCGCGCCAGGTGACGATGACGCCGAAGAGCCAGGCGAAGCCGTGCACGGGGCCGGTCAGCGCGGCGACCGGACGGGCGTCCAGGGTGGCCATGTTGGTCAACAGGACGGCCAGGGTGATCAGTTCGACGGCCGCGGAGACACGCAGCGCGCCGCGCGGGCTCCTGGGCGTCGACGGGGTGACGGCGGTGATGGGACGACTCCTACCGTGCGACGCCGGGGTACGCGGTACCCCGGCGTGATGGACGTTCCGGCCGGCGATCTCTTGACGACACAACCTAGGAGGGTCGCCGTCCCCGGGACATGGGCCGGACCGACAGCCCTCGACGGGTTCCCGCCAACGCCGCGAGCCGTGCCGGTCAGCACCGTCCGGTACGGACCGCGCCCACGCTCGCCATGACCACCATCGCGATGGCGGCGCACTGCGGCAGCGACAGCCCCTGACCGAGCACCAGGTAGCCGGCGAGCGCGGCGAGGGCCGGCGCCAGGCTGGTCAGCACCGCGAAGGCGGCCGCGGGCAGCCGTCGCAGGGCGAGGAGTTCCAGGGTGTAGGGGACCCCGGAGCTCATCACCGCGATCACCAGACCCAGCCCGAGCACCCCCGGTTCCAGCAGCCGCCCGCCCGACGCGCCGACCCCCAGCGGCAGGCTGACCAGCGCGGCGACGGTCATCGCGATCGCCAGGCCGTCCAGCCTCGGGAACCGGGCCCCGGCACGGGCGTTGAGCACGATGTACGCCGCCCACATCGCCCCGGCGCCCAGCGCGAAGGCGACCCCGGCGACGCCGAGGCGGCCGAAGTCACCACGGCCCAGCAGGAACACCCCGGTCAGCGCGAGCCCGGCCCACACCAGGCTGGCGGCACGTCGGGCGACCACGACCGACAGCAGCAGCGGCCCGAGCACCTCGACGGTGACCGCGGCCCCCAGCGGGATGCGGTCGATCGCCTGGTAGAAGAGGATGTTCATGCCGCCGAGCGCCAGCCCGAACCCGCCGGCCACCGCCCAGTCGGCGCGCGAGTGCCCGCGCAGCCGCGGCCGGGCGACGGCCAGCAGCAGCACCGCGGCGAACGTCACCCGCAACGCGACCGTGCCGAGCGCTCCGGCCCGTGGGAACAGCGACGCGGCGAACGCCGACCCGAACTGCACGGAGACCGACCCGGCCAGCACCAGGCCGACACCGGTGAGGGTGCCACGCCCCGGGGCGTGACGCAGGACGGCGGGCGCGGCGGTCGCCGCGGAGGAGGTGGGCGTGGTGGATGTCATGCCTACCACGCTAGGAACCCTCGGCGGTCGCGGGAAATGCCGGTCGGGGCACGGTTATGCTTCTGAGGCATGACCATCGAGCTGCGGCACCTGCGGGCCTTCCTCGCCATAGCGGAGGAAGGCACCATCACCCGCGCCGCCGCCCGGCTCCATGTGGGCCACCCCGCGCTCTCCCGTACCCTGCGGCAACTGGAGAGCCACCTCGGCGCCCGCCTGGTCGACCGGTCCACCCACCATCTGGAGCTGACCGGCGAGGGCCGGGCCTTCCGCGAGCGGGCCCGGGCCGCCGTCGCCGCCGTCGAAACCGCCCTGGAACCGGGGTCGTTGGGCGGGCGTCCGCTGCGCCTCGGTCACACCTGGGCGGCGCTCGGCGACCACACCGTCCCGTTGCTGCGCCGCTGGGACGAGACGCGCCCCGGCATCCCGCTGGAGCTGCTGCGGGTGGACGACCGCACGGCGGGGCTCACCCAGGGCAAGGTCGACGCGGCGCTGCTGCGCGGCCCGGTGACCACCGCCGGGATCCGCACCGAGCTGCTGTTGCGGGAGGAACGGGTGGTCGTCATGGCGGCGGACAGTCCGCTCGCCGCCTTCCCCCGCCTCACCCTGGCCGACCTCGCCCCGCATCCGATCGCCCTCAACACCGTCTCCGGCACCACCACCATGGACCTGTGGCCGCCGTCGGCCCGCCCCACCGCGACCGTCGAGGTGACCAACACCGACGAGTGGCTCATCGCCATCGCGGCGGGCCGCGCCGTCGGCGTCTCCACGTCGGCCACCCCGAGCACCCACGCGCGGCCGTCGCTGATCTACCGCCCGCTGCTGGACGCCCCGGCTGTCCCCGTCGTCCTCGCCTGGCGCGACGGGCTGGCGCACCCCGCCGTCCCCGATCTGCTGGCCCTCACCCGCCAGATCCTCGCGGCCTGAACCGTCCCACCGCCGCCGGTGTCCGTGCGGGTCCCTATGCTGGACGCGTACGAGGATGCCGGCCCCCGTCATCCCGACGCAGCCGAGGGCGGAGAACCCACGCCGTGCCATCAACGACACCCGGTGCGGATCCCGCGTCGGTCCGGCCTGCCGTGACGGAGACCGCGCCGACGCCGCGGACCGTGCGTTTCGGTGACGAACTCCTGCGGCCGTTCGTCGCGTTCACCGTCATCGCGGTGGTCGCCGTCGAGTTGCCGACGCACCGGCTGATCGCCGCTCCGCTGGCGGTCGCCGCCTTCGTCGTGCTCGCCGTCGCCGCGGTCTGCGTGCGCCTCTTCTGGAACCGGTTGTCGCCCGGCCGGCAAATCGCGCTGGCCGCCTGCTACATGGGGTCGGCGTCGCTGCTGCTGCCGCTGGCGCACACGACGTTGGCCCCGTTGCTGCCGTACCTCGCCGCCGCCGTCGCCGGGACCAACCTGGCGTCCCGGCGGGCCGCGCTGCTGGTGGCGGCCGGCGGCTCGATCGTCGGCGCCGTGACGCAGCTGATCGTCAACCACACCGTGCCGACACAGGACGGCTGGTCGTGGTGGCTGGCGCTGACCGTGGGGCTCCCGGTGTACATGGGCATCTCCAACCGTGATTTCCGGCAGGCGTTGGAGAACGCCCGGCGAGCGACTGCCGAGGCCCGCCGCGCCACGGACTCCGAGGCGCGGGAGGCGGCGTTGCGGGAACGGGGGCGTATCGCGCGGGAGATCCACGATGTGCTCGGGCACTCCCTGTCCGGCATAGCGCTGCAACTGGACATGGCCGACGCGCTGCGCGGCAGCGGCCGTGACGAGGAGGCGGGCGAGGCGATCCGCCGGGCCCGCACGCTGGCCGTCGACAGCATCGCCGAGACCCGCCGGGCCGTTCACGCGCTGCGGGAGGACACCCTGCCGCTGCCGGAGACGCTGCGGCTGATGGCCGCCGGTGCGGACGTCTCCTTCGACGTGCTCGGTGATCCGGCGCCGGTCGCGGTGGAGACCGCGCAGACCGTGCTGCGGGTGGCTCAGGAGGCGGTGACCAACGCCGTCAAGTACGCTCCGGGGGCGGCGCGGACGATGACGCTCGCCTACACCGCGGACGGGATCTCCCTCACCGTCGTCAACGGCCCCGGCCCCGACGGCGGGCCGCCCGAGGGCGCCTCCGGCACCGGCATGGGCCTGGTCGGCATGCGGGAGCGCGCGGCCCTGGTGGGCGGCACCCTGCGGGCCGGCCCGACCGTCGAGGACCCCGCCCGGGGCGGGTGGACCGTGAAGCTGGAGGTACCCAGGTGAGCAGCGTGAAGCTGGTGGTCGTGGACGACCAGACGGCCGTCCGGGAGGCGCTGGCCGTCATGCTCGACCTCAACGAGGACGTCGACGTGGTGGCCACCGCGGTCAACGGCGAGGAGGCGGTCGCGGTCGTCGCCGAACACCGTCCCGACGTGGTGCTGATGGATCTGAACATGCCGGTGATGGACGGTGTGGAAGCCACCCGGCGGATCCGGGCCGACCGGCCGGAGACGGAGGTGGTCGTGCTCACCACCTTCGAGGACGACGAATCCGTGCTCGCCGCCCTCCAGGCCGGTGCCGCCGGATACCTCACGAAGGAGGCCGACCGGGCCACCATCGTCCAGGCGGTGCGCAGTGCCGCCCTCGGCCAGGCCGTGCTCGCCCCCGAGGTGCAGCGTCGCCTGCTCGACCTCGCCACCCGCCGCCCGCGACCCGCCGCCGAACAGGTCGCGATGCTCACCGCGCGGGAACGGGAGGTCCTGCGGCTGATCGGCGACGGACTGCGCAACGCGGAGATCGCCGCCCGGCTGTTCATCTCCGAGGCCACCGTCAAGACCCACATCAACAACCTGTTCGCCAAGGCCGACCTCAGCTCCCGCGCCGAGGCCGTCCGCTACGCCCTCAGCGTCCTGCCGCCCGAGCCACCCACCCCGAAGGCGGACTCCCCGCGCCGGACCTGGCGTTAGAGACGACCTGGCCGTCGGCGGCGTCCGGCGTCCGCTCCACGACGACCAGCGTGCCGTGGCTGCCGGGCCGCACGGCATGGCGCACCCCGGCCTCGCCCAGGCACATCCGGCCGGGGCCCACCTCCAACTCGGCGTCCCCTACGGCCAGTCGAAGCGTCCCGTCGAGCACCAGCAGCGCTTCCGCCGTGCCGTGGGACTCCGGCGCCAGGGCACGTCCGTCCATCCGCACCACCTTCACCGCGGCGGCGCCGACGCGCCCGAGCAGACGTGAACTCCAGGCGTCCGGCAACCCGGCCGCTGTTAGCGATATGTCGACAATGCTCATGGCGCACCTCCTGAGCGGCCCTCCGGCGCACGCGATGCAAACCGCCGCCGGACGTCCGCGTCCGTGATCGGGAACGCCGCCGACGCTACGGCACGGCGGAGCCCCGCCGGTCGACCGTTCGGCAAAATCCGCCGCCGCCCTCGCCCGACCACGCCGCCCCGGCGGGGTCAGCCGGCGTCGAGGCCGTCGACGAGCCGGCCCAGGAACCGGGCGAACGTGGCTTCCGGGGCGAGGGAGCGGCCGGGCGCGCGGAGGGCTTCGGCGAGTTCCGGGTGGTGGCCGTCGGCGGCGACGGCGGCGAGGTAACGGGTCTCGGCGGCGGCCCGCTCGGGGGAGGACGCGACGGCCGCCTGCGCGATCTCGTACCCGACGTGTCCGGCGACGAACGCGGTGAGCTGGGCGTACACCTCCAGCTTGGCGGCGCCGTCGAGACCGCTGGGCCGCAGGGCGGCGAGCGCGCGCTCCAGGAAGGCGAGGGTGTTGGGGCCGGGGGTGCGGCGGGTGGTCAGGGTCGCCGGCAGCCAGGGGTGACGCAGCATCAGGGCGCGCTGGTGGTGGGCGATGGCCTTGAGGTCGGCGCGCCAGTCGCCGGTGAGCGGTTCGGTGACCGGCAGTTCGCCGCTGACGTGGTCGACCATCAGCTCCAGCAGCGTCTCCTTGTCGGGTGCGTAGCTGTAGAGCGACATCGCGCCGGCGCCGACCCGCGCGGCGACCCGCCGGATCGTGACGGCCTCCAGCCCCTCCGCGTCGGCCAGGGCGACCGCCGCCGCCGTGATCGCCTCGCGGCTGAAGGCGGGCTTGCGGCCCCGGCCGGACCGCGCGGGGCGCAGCCAGAGCTGTTGCGGGTCGACGCCGGTGGCGCCGGACCCCTCGGCACGGGACACGGTCGTCGCACTCCTTCCCCTGATCACTGCGGGCCCTTGCGCAGGCCATCCAACCATCCTCTATTCTCGTACAACGTACCGGAAATGAGGAGGGGGAATGACGACTTCACTCCAGCGGGACACCGCGACGAGCCCGGCGCCGGCACCGAGGGCCGGGAGACCGCCGCTGTCCGCGTGGCTGATGAGGGCGACCTGGCGCGGTCTGCCGGCCGGACGGCACGACGTCGGATGGCACTCGCGCCTGGTGGTCCCGGCGGCCGACGGCACCCCGCTCGTCACCGACCACTACTTCCCGCGCGCCGCGGGCGACTTCCCCACCCTCCTGGTGCGTTCGCCGTACGGCAGGGGCCTGCCATGGTCGCCCATGCTCGGCATCCTCTTCGCCGAGCAGGGCTTCCACGTGGTCGTGCAGAGCTGCCGCGGCACCGGCGGCTCGGGCGGGACGTTCGACCTGTGGCGCAACGAACCGGCCGACGGCCTGGCCACCGTGTCCTGGCTGCGTGAACAGCCCTGGTTCAACGGGGCGCTCGGCACCATCGGCCCCAGCTACCTCGGGTACGCGCAGTGGGCACTGGCCCTGGAGCCGCCGCCGGAGCTGAAGGCCATGGTGGTGCAGGTCGGACTGCACGACCCGCACGCCTTCTTCCACGGCGACGGCGCGTTCGCCCTGGAGAACGCCCTCGCCGTCGGCGCCGCCATGACCTACCAGCACCGGGGACTTCGGCCCTTCCTCCGGGCGACGCTGCGGCTGCGCAAGCGGCTGCGTGCCATCACCACCGCGCGTCCGCTGCGCCGGGCCCACACCGCCGCGTTCGGCGACGACGTGACCTGGCTGGACGGTGCCATGACGCATCCGGACGCCAACGACCCCTACTGGCACGGCGCTTCACCGGCGACGGCGATCGAGCGGCCGAGCGTACCCACCGCCCTGATCACCGGATGGCACGACGTCCTGGCCGGCCAGACCTTCGAGCAGTACGGCAGACTGCGCCGGGCCGGCTGCCGGACCGCCCTGCTCGTCGGCCCCTGGACGCACACCTCGGCGTTGGGGAAAGGCCTGCCGGAGGTCTTCGCCGAGAGCCTCGCGTGGCTGCGCGCCCACCTGTGCGACGACCGCTCCGGCCTGCGCGCGACCACGGCACGGGTGCACGTCGGCGGCGAGAACGCGTGGCGGGACCTCGACGAGTGGCCGCTCTCCCCGGCCACCACACCGTGGTTCCCCACCGCCGACGGACACCTCACCCGGCAGGCGACGGCACCGGACGCGCCCGTCGCCTCCTTCCGCTACGACCCCGACGACCCCACCCCGTCCCTCGGCGGCCCGCTGCTCTCCGCCACCGCCGGCGCCCGCGACAACGCCGCGCTGGAGGCCCGGCCCGACGTCCTCACGTTCACCAGCGCCCCGCTCACCGCAGCCGTGGACGTCCTCGGACCGGTCTCCGCACGCCTGGCCGTCTCCGCCGACACCGGCCACACCGATGTCTTCTCCCGGCTGTGCGACGTGGACCCCGCAGGGCGTTCCGTCAACGTCTGCGACGGACTCGGCCAGTTGAGCACCGGGGACCGGGCGCCGTCCCAGGTCACCGTGGCGATGGGCGCGGCGGCCCACCGCTTCCTGCCCGGCCACCGCATCCGCTGGCAGGTCAGCGGCGGCGCCCACCCCCGTTACGCCCGCAACCCCGGCACCGGCGAACCACGGGCCGAGGCGGTCGACTTCACGGCGGTGCGCGTCACGGTGCACGGGGACTCGGCGCTGCTGCTCCCGGTCCCCGCCGAGGACGGCTGACCGGCGGGGACCGTCAGGACGCGGGCGTGCCCTGCCGTCCGGTGAGGTGCGGCGGGGGTTCGACGCCCGTGGGGAGGGCGGGGTCGGGCTCCAGGTCGCCCCATCGGGCGTGCAGCGGCAGCACCCCCGCCCACAGGCCGAGCCGGGCGTCCGGCCCGTCCCCGTCGTCCGGCGCACCGGTACGGATCTTCACGGACGCCTCGTCGAGGGAGAGCGCCAGCAAGGAGGTGGCGGCGAGCTCCTTGCGGCTCGGCTGCCGGGCGTACCCCCACTGGCCGGGCGCCGCCTGCTCGGTGAGGCAACGCAACCCCGCCAGCTTCTCCTGGGGGTCGGTGACCAGCCGTGGCGTGCCGAACACCATGGCACTGCGGTAGTTGACCCCGTGCTCGAAGACCGACCGGGCCAGCACCAGCCCGTCGACGTGGGTCACCGTGACGCACACGGTCTCCTCCGGCGCGGCGACCACGCTGCGACTGGCCACCGAACCGTGCAGGTACAACGTCGTGCCGTCGCTGCCGTAGACGGTGGGAACGACCAGCACGTCCCCGTCCACCCGGACCCCGAGGTGGCAGACGAACCCGGCGGAGAGTATCGCGTCGAGGTCGGCGCGGTCCTCGCTCCCCTGCTCCCGTAGCCGGCGGTGCCGGGTCCGGTCCGTCTGCGACAGCCGCCGGTCGGAATGGCTCATTGCGGAAACCTCACGTGGAACGATCGGTGGACGTTCCGCCAATGATTCCATCGCGACTGACCATCGCGTCAACGCATTTCGTCGACGAACGATGCGTCGGCCACTGATTCCTCGTTCATCCCCTGAGTGCCGGGCGGCGCTCAGCGGGAAACGGGCGCCCCGCCGTCCACGTAGTAGTGGCCACCGCAGTCGTGATGCGGGAAGTCACCGGCGCGCCAGACGCAGACGGCCGCGTAGTACTTCGGCCCGTCCCAGTACCAGTAAGTGGACTGCTTGCCCGCGCCGTTGAGCACGTGCGTGGTGTCGAGGTTCTGGGTGGACTTCGGATCCGGGACATAACTGCGGAAGAAGTGCATCTGGCACGACTGGCCGGCCGACGCGAGCGTTCCCATGGCGAACCCGCCCGCCGCCGACGTCTTGTAGTCCAGCCACGCCATGCACCCGTTGATCGACGCCAGCGAGCCGGGGATGTAGGCGGGGTCGTCCGTGGGCGCCTTCGGCGCGGGCGCGGCCGGGTTCCTCCCGGCGCCGGAGGACGCGGAAGGGGACGCGGTGGCCGAGGGCGCGCCCGCGCTCGCGGACGCGGAGGCCCCGGCGGACGGAGAGGTGCCCGGCGACGCGGAGGCCGCCGCCCCGCCGGCCAACCCCTCGACGGGGTCGCCCTGCGACGGCTGCGCGGGCGCCTGCGCTCGCGTCCGCCCTCCGGCACCCCCGTCCCCCTCGCCGCCCGACGTCTTCATCAACCCCCACGTCACCCCGCCCCCCACCACGATCACGGCGACCGCGGCGGCCAGCACCACGACGGTACGCCGCTGACGCCGCCCGCCCGCCCTCCCGGCAGGCACTGCCCGCGTCTCCCCCGACGGAGGCCGCCATCCCGCGTCCGCGCCCCCGGCGACGGTGTCGCGCGGCGGACGGGGTTGCGGGGAGGGGAAGGGGGCGGGGGTGCCGGGGTGGGGGTGTCCGGGGTGCGGGTGACCTGGTTGGGGTTGGGGGGTTGCCGGGTGGGGTTGGGCGGCCCAGGGCTGTGGGTGGCCGGTCGCGGCGTGGGGTTGGCCCATGCCGGAGGGGGGTTGGTCCGTCCCGAGGTGCGGTTGGCCCGTCCCTGGCTGGAGTTGTGTGGTCCCGGGCTCGGGATGTGGGGCCCAGGGTTGTGGCTGGTCGGACGCGGTGTCGAACTGGTCGGCTCCGGGCCGGAGTTGTGCGGCGCCGGGCTGCGGTTGGCCGGTCGCCGGCCGCGGCTGGCCCGCCGTGGGCCCGGGTCGCGCGGTCCCGGCCTGCGGGTGGCCGGACTCCGGCCGCAGAGGCCCGAACCCGGGCTGGAACGGTGCCGTACCCGACTGCGCACCCCCGCTCCCGCCCTGCGTGTCACCGGGGCCCGGCCCGTTCTCCACGGGCCGGGCGGGGACCGTTCCCGGCATCGTGCCGTGCGTGCGCGGTGCCTCGGTCGTCCGGTCGGCGGCCTCCGTTCCGGGCGGCGGCCCGAACGATCCGGCCGCCGGCCAGGGGGTGTCCCGGGCCACCGACTCCAGGAGTTCGCGGGCGCGCCGCGCGTCCGGCCGGGCGTGCGGCTCCTTGGCGAGCAGCGCCTTGAGCACCGGGGCGAGCGGACCCGCCGCCCGGGGCTCCGGCAACGGCTCGGTGACGATGGCGGAGAACGTGGACCACGTCGACGTACGGTGGAACGGCGAGTCGCCCTCCACCGCCGCGTAGAGCATCGCGCCGAGCGACCAGATGTCCGAGGCCGGGCCGGGCTGTCGGCCCTGGGCGCGTTCGGGGGCGAGGAAGTCGAGCGAGCCGACGAGTTGGCCGCTCTGGGTCAGGCCGGCCGCCGCGCCGTCCCCGGGGTCGTCCATCGTGGCGATCCCGAAGTCGGTGAGGACCACCCGGCCGCCGCGTTCCAGCAGGACGTTGCCCGGCTTGACGTCGCGGTGGAGCACTCCGGCGGCGTGCGCGGCGCCCAGCGCGTCCGCCACCTTCGCGCCGATGGCGGCGGCCTCGCGCGGTTCGAGGACGCCGCGTCCGGCGAGCACGTCGGCGAGGGAGGGACCGTCCACCAGCTCCATGACGATGATCGGGCGGCCGTCCTCCTCGGCCACGTCGTGGACGGAGACCACGCCCGTGTGCCGGATCCGGGCCGCGGCCCGCGCCTCGCGCTGCATGCGCAGCCGCAGTTCCGCGAGTTCGGCGGCCGAGGCGTCGGCGAAGGTACGCAGCTCCTTGACGGCGACCTCGCGGCCGAGCACCTCGTCCATCGCCCGGCACACCACGCCCATGCCGCCGCGCCCGAGTTGCTCGATCACCCGGTACCGCCCGGCGAGTACCTTGCCGTTCGAACCGCCGCCGGTCCCCGTCACTGCCACCGCTCCCTCCCGGGCCAAGCGCCCGGCCGCCTCGCCTGCCGTCGTCGGCCCCACAGCCTATGGCCTGTTCACGCCGGGCGGGCCCGCCCCCCGCGCGGGGCCGTCGCGGTGGGGGTACGGATGGTGTGTCCGCGTCGTGGCGTCGTGTCCGCGCCGCGGCGTCGCGGCGTCGTGGCCGGGGCGGCGGCGCCGTGTGGGGGCCGCGCGTCGGGTGCGGTGGTGTGAACGGTACGTGGATGACGGGTCGGTGGGCGGGACGCCCGCGGTCAGGGTGGTGCCTGTTTCACCCTGTTCCTGACACCTTCCGCACCCTCAGGACGGGTGCTGGTGGGATTCCCCTGCGTTCCCGTGGTGCCTAACGTCGTAGGTGACGGCAGCGCTCCCGACGTCAGCCGGCCCACCGTCCCGACAGGAAGGTGACGGCGACGACGGTCGTCAGGGGGGCGGCGAGGCAGAGGTAGACGGCCTTGACCTGGGGTCTGCGCAGGCTCCAGGCAGCGAGGCCGATCCACAGCGGCCACCACAGCAGGGTGGCGCGCGGGATGGACATGAACCAGTAGGAGGTGGTCAGTGCCCACATGCTGACGGCGATGTAGACGGCCTCGGCCCAGCGGCGCCGCCGCAGCAGGACGACGAGCAGGAGGAGTCCGACGAGCGCCGCGAGGAGTTCGGCGCGGAACATGATGGCGTACCCGGTGGCCTGGGAGCCCTCGAAGGCGGCGCGCCAGGTGTTGGCCCAGGCGTCCCAAGGGGTGTGGAAGGTGCGGTACCACCCGCGTTCCTGGGCATGTTTCCAGGCCATCCAGTCGCCGGTGTGCGCGTGCAGGTACCAGCTGTAGAGCGCCGCGGGGACGGCGGGCAGCGCCAGCCATGGCAGCGGACGCCAGTGCGCGCGGGCGCGGGCGGTGACGAGGAAGTGCACGGCGATGGCGGCGGCGACGAAGAGCCCGCTGACGCGCACGGTGGTGGCGAGCGCCGTGAGCGTGGCCGCGAGGGCCCACTTGTACCGCTGGGCCGCGAGCCAGGCGGGCAGCCCGAACGCGAGGAAGAGCGCCTCGGTGTAGCCGACGGCCAGGAAGATCGCGCACGGCGAGAGGAGGAAGAACAGCACGGCGCGCCGGCCCGCGTCGGTGCCGGGCAGGTGGAGCCGGGCGATCCGGGCCAACGCCAGGACGGCGACGGCCCCGGCGACCAGGGAGATCAGCAGCCCGGCCGCGGTCCAGTCCGGGACGACGGTGTGCACGGCACGCAGCAGGAAGGGGAAGCCGGGGAAGAACGCTTCGCGGTTGTCCCAGCCGGGCAGCCACGGGCCGGTCCGCGCGGGGAAGTAGCCGTCCCGCGCGATGTGCAGATAGTGCTCCCAGTCCCACTGCTGGAAGGGGGCGAGGAGGGAGGTGGCGCGGTGGGAGTCGGCGTCGCCGGGGAAGAGGTAACGGACGCCGTACGCGGTGACCCAGATGGATATCCGGGTGAGCAGATACAGCCCCAGCACCGCGCGGTCGGCCGGGTCGAGGCGGGCGGCGAGGCGTCCCGCGAGGGCGATGCGGGGCCGGGGCGGCGGATGCTGTGCGGAGGGTCTCGCCGACTCGGGCGGACGGTGACGCAGCTCGGAGGAAGGCATGGGTGTGGACGGATCTTTCGGGCGCGGGCGGATGTCCGGGCAGGCACGGTGGCGGTGCGGAACGGATCAGGGCGAGGAGGGGGAGGTGCGGGTCGGATAGCTGGGGGGCTGCGTGGTGGGCGGATATGTCGATTCGAGGGATCCCCCGCTCGGCATCGTGGGGGCGCCGAGGGTGGTCCGGCCGGGCAACGGGAGGTCCCGCATCGGCGGCGGGCTGGTCGAGGAGGGGCCGAGGCGGAGGGACGGGGGGCCGGCCGGGGCGACGGTCACAGGGCGCCCCGGCAGCAAGGCGGCCACGGCGGTGCCGCCGGCGGCGATCACCAGGCAGGCACCCGCCGCCAGCACGGCCATCCGGCGGCGGTACGCCCGACGTCCGCGGGCGGCGATCCGTGCCACCGGTGGCGCGGCGGCGCGCGCCTGCCCCACGGCGCCGGCCTGGTGGAACAGGGACCGCAGGGGATCCTGGGGCTCAGACATCGGGGGGCCTCCTCGATGCGCGGGTCGTGCAGGCGGTCGGCGAGCGCGGTCCGTCCGCGGGCCAGGTGTGTCTTGACGGTGCTGGCGGACAGGCCCGTCTCACCGGCGATCTGCTCGACGGTGAGGTCGCACAGGTAGTGCAGGGTGAGCGTGCGGCGCTGCTGGGCGGGGAGTCCGCGCAACGCGTCCACCAGCGCCACCCGTTCCGGGCCGGGCGCCTCGACGTGGAGCGGCGGTGCACCGCTGCGCTTCCAGGCGTCAGCCGTGCGCCGCCGGAACCGCCACCGGCTCACCGCGAGCCGCCAGGCGACGGTACGGATCCACGCCTCGGGCTGGCCGTCCCGCTGGAGGCGGCGTCGCCGGCTCCAGCCCCTGACGAACGCTTCCTGCACGACGTCCTGCGCCTCGTGCAGGTCGCCGAGCATGACGTACAGCTGTCCCGTGAGACGAGCGACCGTCTGGGCGTAGAACTCTTCGAACTCCTCGACGGTCAACAGCCACTCCCGGATCTCTTCCTTCATCCGGGTATACGCCCGGCGCGGGGCATCCGGTCGACACCGGTCGCGAGGAATCGCTGTGACGGTCGTCACGCCGGTCGGCGGGGTGGGTGCGATGCGCGGCGCCCGCCCCCGGCCGCGCGGGGCGGCCGGGGGCGGGGAAGAGGCGGGTGGGTCAGGTGGCGATGACGTCGATGCCCATGGTGCGCAGCGCCTCCAGCTGGGCCGGGTCGGCGCCGTCGTCGGTCACCAGGGTGTCGATCTCGTTCAGCGGGCAGATGCGGGCGAAGGTGGCCTTGCCGATCTTGGAGCTGTCGGCCACGACGACGGTGCGGTCGCTGTTGCTCAGGAACGCGCGGTCGGTGTGGGCCTCCATCTCGTCGTGGGTGGTGCATCCCTGGCCGGGGCTGAGTCCGTCGACGCCGATGAAGCTGATGTCGATGTGGTAGTTGGCCAGGGTGCGTTCGGCGATGGGGCCGACGAGTTCGTAGCTCTGTGAGCGGGCGTTGCCGCCGATCACCACGAGGTGGATGTCGCGCCGCATGACCAGGTCGGCGGCGATGTTGACGGCGTTGGTCACCACGGTGATGCCGGTGCGGTCGCTCAGGGCCCTGGCGACCTCGGTCACCGTGGTGCCTCCGGTCATCCCGACGACCGCCCCGTCGGGGACGAGGGCGGCGGCCTTGGCGGCGATCCGGCTCTTCTCGGCCTGGCGGGTGCCGAGCCGGTGCCGGACCGGGAGTTCCAGACTGAGGGCTCCGGTCACCGCGCCGCCGTGGGTGCGTCGCACCAGACCCTGCTCGTGCAGGACGTGCAGGTCACGGCGGACGGTGGCGCTGGAGACCTGGAGGAGATCAGCCAGCTCGTGCACGTTCGCGCTGCCTTCAGTGGCCACGTGTTCGAGGAGACGGGCTAGTCGATCAGCTTTGAGCATGTTGCCAGTCTAGAACGTGCGCGAGCGAGCATCACTCGCGCAAAGAGGGACAATTGCCATGGTGGGACGGGGGGTGGCCCGGGGGTGGCTCAATGGCCCAGCACCGCGCGCAGCCCCGGCTGGAGCCGCTCGCCGTGGGCACGCACCATCGCGTCGCACAACTCCCAGATCTGCTCCACGGTCAGCGTGGCGGCGGTCGCCGGGTCCGCCATGGCGGCGTGCCTGATGTGCCGCGGGTCGTCCTCCACCGCCGCCCGCACCACCAGGTCGGTCACCCCGAGGTAGTTGCGGTTGAGCGCGGCACACTGCGGGGGCAGCGAGCCGACCCGGGTCGGCTGGACGCCGAGCGAGTCGACCAGGCACGGCACCTCCACCACGCCGTCCGACGGCAGGTTGTCCACCAGACCGCGGTTGGGCACGTTGCCGTAGACGGTGCGCGGGGTGCCGGTGACGATGCTGTGGATGATCTGCGGGGCGTACTCCATGCTGCCTTCGACCGGCAGCGGGTGGCCGGCGTCGAGCGCGTCACGGGTCGCGTGGTACTGGGCGAGGTTCTCCTCGACGATGCGCAGGTACTCCCCGATCGGCAGCCGCAGCCGTTCCACCTCGCTGTCGTGGTGGAGGTACCACGGGACATACTCGGAGGAGTGCTCGCTGGTCTCGGTGGGGTAGTGGCCGAGCCGGCGGTACATGTCGACCCGTACCCGGCGGCGCAGTTCCGGGTCCTTCTCGATGGCCTGGTCCAGCAGCGGGTAGAGGTCCTGCCCGGCCCTTTCGAAACGCAGCACCCACGACTGGTGGTTGACCCCGGCGGCGAGGTAGGAGACCTCCTCGAAGGGTACGCCGACCAGCGCGGACAGGTCGTGCATCGTCCAGTACACCGAGTGGCACAGTCCGACCACCCGGCGCAGCGGGGTGGCCGCGGTCAGGTAGCCGACGTTCATCACCATCGGGTTGGTGTAGTTCAGCAGCCAGGCGTCCGGGCAGACCTCGGCCATGTCGTGGCCGAGCCCGTGCAGCAGCGGGAAGGTGCGCAGCGCGCGGAAGATGCCTCCGACGCCGAGGGTGTCGCCGATGGTCTGGCGCAGCCCGAAGGAGGCGGGGATCTCGAAGTCGGTGCGGGTGGCCTCGTTCATGCCGACCTGCACCATGTTGACGACGAAGTCGGCACCGTCGAGCGCCGCCCGCCGGTCCAGGTGGGCGGTGATCACCGGCTTGACGCCGCGGGACTCGGCGATGCGGCGGGCGGCGGCCTCGGCCGTGCTGAGGCGTTCGGCGTCGATGTCGTGCAACGCGACGTGGCAGCCGCCGAGTTCGGGGAAGGCGAAGATGTCGGCGAGCAGTCCTTGGGTGAAGACGACGCTGCCGGCCCCGATGAAGGTGATCTTCGGGTGGGTCATGCGGTTTTCCTTCCGGTGGTGTCGGCGGCCAGTGCCGCCTCGGCCCAGTCGGCCTGCGCTGTGGTGCCACCGGCGGCGCGGGTGGACAGCGACCCGCAGGCGGTGGCGAAGGCGAGCGCGCGCGGCAGGCCCAGACCGCGCAGCATCGCCGCGATGAAACCGGCGTCGAAGCTGTCCCCGGCGCCGACGGTGTCCACCGGCTCGATCCGGTCGGCGGGGGTACGGATCGGCCCGGTGCCGTCGTCCGCCAGCGCCCCGTCGGCCCCGTCCTTGATGACGACGAGCGGGCCGCGCCGGGTCAGTTCGCGGGAGACCTCCGCCAGGTCAGCAGGGGCGTCCTGTCCCGTCACACCGCGCAGCGAGCCGGCGATGGCCCGGGCCTCGGCCGCGTTGGGCAGCAGCACGTCGGTGACCTCCAGCAGCGCACGCAGCAGCAACGGGTCCCAACGGCCGCTGGGATCGTCGTTGGTGTCCAGCGAGGTGGTCGCGCCGTGCTCCCGCGCGGTGCGGAAGAGCCCGGCCAGCGCGCCGGCCAGGTGCGGCATGAGGAAGAGCGAGGCGGCGTGCACATGGCGGCAGTCGGCGACCAGTGCGGGCGGCACGTCCTGCGGCCCGGTGGCCAGCAGGCAGCCCGGCGCGGTGAGGATGGCCCGGTCGGCACCGCGGGTCACGATGGTGGTCAGCGGTGTCGGCAGCGACGGGTCGACGGTGAGCGCGCTGACGTCGACGCCGCGTTCGACGAGGCGTTCCCGGACGAACGCGCCGGCGGCGTCGTCACCGACCCGGCCGACGAACGCCACCCGCAGCCCGAGCCGGGCGGCACCGCAGGCCATGATGGCGGCCGATCCGCCGAGCAGCAGACTGCCGGAGTCGACGAGTTGTTCCCGCTGCCCGAAGGCGAGTTCACCGGACAGCGGGCCGACGACGACATCAGGGTTGACGTCGCCTACCACGAGGAGGTCGAAGGCTGGGGACATGGTGTCTTCTCTCACGGCGGTATCGGGCGGACGGCGGTGTCGGACGGGAAGGCGGTGTCGGACAGGGCGGCGGTGCCGGGCGGGCCGGCTACCCCTTGAGCCCGGTGGTGGTCAGCGACTGGATGAACGCCTTCTGCGCCAGCAGGAAGGCCAGCAGGACCGGCAGCACGGTGATGACGTTCCCGGCCATCACCGCGGCCCACTGGGTGTGGTGCTGGCCCTGGAACGTGGTCAGCCCGAGTTGCAGGGTGTACTGGGTGTCGTGGTTGACCGCGATCAGCGGCCAGGTCAGGTCGTTCCAGGTGCTCAGGAACGTCAGCACCGCCACCGTGCTCAGCGCCGGGCGGGCCAGCGGCAGGATCACCGAGACCAGCACCCGCAGCCGCGAGCACCCGTCGATCCAGGCGGCCTCCTCCAGCTCACGCGGGAGCGACTGGAAGAACTGGCGCAGCAGGAAGACGGAGAACGGTGTCACCAGGGACGGGACGATCAGGGCGCCGAGGGTGTCGATCAGCCCGAACTGCTTCATCACCAGGAACGTCGGGATCATGGTGAGCTGGAACGGCACCGCCATGGTGGCGAGCATCAGACCCATCAGCGCCCGGGAGCCGAAGAACCGCATCCGCGCGAAGGCGTATCCGCCCAGCGAGCCGAGCACCAGGTTGCCCAGGACCGCGACCGCCGAGACGATCAGGGAGTTGGCGAACCAGCGCGGGAACATCGCGTTGCCCAGCACGTAGCGGTAGCCGCCGAGGTGGAGGCCGTGCGGGAAGAGCGCCGGCGGGAACCGGTTGATCTCCGAGTTGCTCATGAACGAGCTGAGCACCAGCCACAGCAACGGGACGGCGAAGCCCAGCGAGAGCGGCGCCAGCAGCAGGTGCCACGGGCTGAACGGCAGCTTGAAGCGGCGCCGGCCGGGCGCCGGCACGTCGGTGGCGGCGGCCCGCCGCGTCACGGAACGCACGGTCTGGACGGTCATCGGGTGGCTCCTTCGGCCCGGTTGCGCAGCCGCTGGAACAGGTGCAGCAGGCCGCCGACCACGAACAGCGCGGCTGCCAGGACGTAGGCCGCGGCGGCTCCGTAGCCCGCGGTGAACGCCTGGAACGCCTGCTGCCACACGAAGTAGACGACGACCGTGGTCGACTGCAGCGGGCCGCCCTTGGTGGTCACGTACACCAGGTCGAAGACCTGGAGCGATTGGATGAGCTGCCACAGGACCAGGAAGACGGTGACCGGGGTGATGGCCGGCCAGGTGACGTGGCGCAGGATGGTGGGTCCGCGGGCCCCGTCCAGCCTGGCAGCCTCCACGAGTTCGGCGGGCACGTCCTGGAGGGCGGCGAGGTAGATGACGATGCAGAAGCCCGTGCCGCTCCACAGCGAGATGGCGACCAGCAGGTAGAGCGCCTGGTGCGGGCTGCCGAAGAACCCTTGGGCGGGCAGACCGAGCCGGTGCAGCAGGGAGTTGGCGGCGCCGAACTGCGGATCGAGGATGAAGGAGAACAGCACGCCCTGGGCGGCGGCGGAGATGACGAAGGGGACGAACATCAGCGTGCGGTAGACGCCGATCAGCCGGATGCGGCGGTTGAGCGCGAGGGCGATCGCCAGCCCCACCACGATGCTCAGCGGGACGTAGAGCGCGGTGTACACCAGGGTGTGCTCCACCGCCTGGTGGAAGTTGGGGTCGGAGACCAGCGCCCGGTAGTTGTCCAGCCCCACCCAGCGGCTGGGGGTGACCAGGTCGTCGGCCTTGAAGGAGAGCAGCATCGACCAGATGATGGGGACGACGCCGAGACCGATGATGATCAGGACCGAGGGGCTGAGGAAGGCCCAGGCGGTGGCCGACTCCCGGCGGGCCCGGCGCCGGTTGGCGGCGGCCGTGACCACCTCGGGCCGGGGGGCGAACGACCGGGGGCGTTGGGACACGGTTGTCCTCCTCATCTCGGTATCCGCAGGGCCGCGTTGGCGGTCGAGGCGCAGGCCCGGATGGCCTGGGCCGGGGTGCGGCTGCCGATCAGCACGGAGATGATCGCCTGGCCGAGCGCCTGGGATATCTGCGGGTAGGCCGGTATGACCGGGCGTACCCGGGCGGTGTCGAGTGCCTTGGTGAACACCTCCAGGCCCGTCGTCCTCTCCACCTCGCGCAGCCAGGCGGGCCGGGCGGCGCTGATCCGGCTGAGCGGCAGGGTGCCGGCCGTGAGGTCCAGGCGTACGTCCTGGTCGGGCTGGATGAGCCAGCTGACGAACTCCTTGGCGGCCCGGGAACGGGCCGGACCGTTGTCGAAGATCGTCCAGGTGTCGGGGCCGGAGATGGTCAGCGGACGTCCGCTGTAGGTGGGCAGCGGTACGACGCCGTAGTCGACCTTGGCGTCGATGATGTCGGGGAGCTTCCACGGGCCGGTGGCCACCATGGCGAGCCGGCCGCCGGTGAAGACCTGGTACATCAGCTCGCCGCCGGGTTTGGAGTCGATGTAGACGCAGTGGTCGCGGGTGAGGTCGGCGAGGGTCTGCAGGGCGCGGACGCCTTGGTCGGCGAAGCCGATGCTGCGTCCGTCGGGGCCGACGATCTCCCCGCCGAGGTCCCAGATCATCGGCCACAGCCGCCAGGTGGTGTCCTCGTCGCCGGCCCCCGGCCAGCCGGTGCCGAAGACACCGTGCCCGGGGTCGGTGAGCCGGCGGGCGGTCTCCACGAACTCGTCCCAGGTCCAGCCCGCCTTGGGGTAAGGGACGCCGGCCTGCCGGAAGAGCTTCTTGTTGTAGACGACGGCGAGCGAGTCGATCAGCGCGGGCAGGGCGCGGACGTGCTTGTTGACGGTGACCGCCTCGCGGGCGGCCGGCCAGTACTGCTGCCAGGGGGTGGCGCCGTGCCCGGTCCATGAGGTGAGGTCGACCACCTGTGGGCTGCGGGCGATGTTGGGCAGGTCGGAGCCGTAGATGTAGGCGACGTCCGGGTAGGCGCCGGCCGCGAGCGCGGCGGTGACCTTCTGCAGCATGTCGTCGGCGACCGCCCCTCCCCCGCCGGCGTCGACGCGGATCTTCGGGTGGGTGCGGTTGAATTCGCGCACCATCGCCTCGACGGCCACCTTGGAGGAGTCGACCTGGCCGTGCCACAGCTCGATGGTGACCCGGCCGTCCGGGCCCACCCCGTCGTCCATGGCGGCGGAGCAGCCGCTCACCGTGGCGGTCAGCCCCGCCGCGACGGCGGCGGAAGCGCCGAGACGCAGCACGTCGCGCCGCGCGGGTCCAACGGGTGCACCTCGCGTATGGGCCATGGGCGGACTCCTTGCAGACCGTCGGGGAGGTCGCGCGCGGTGGGGCGCGAAGACGCCGGGCCGGGCGGGCGGCGGCAGCCCCTCCGCGTCGCGGCCGACTGATCGAGGTTGATCGGATGGCCGTATGTCTAGCAAATGAACTGCTCAATAACAAGCATTCGATTGAGAGCTTCCGGCAACCGTCTGTTGTTTTCACGGCTTGCGTCCGGGCTGTCACCCGACGGGAGAGATCCGCTACGCCGCGACCACTGCCCTGCGTTGCTCATCTCTGCTACGTTGACGCGCAAAGTTGAGCACAAGTGAGCAGCCCGTGCAGTAGAAGGAGTCATCCCATGTCCCGCACCGCCCAGGAGATCGCGTCCCAGCCCGAGTGCTGGCGACGGGTACTCGACGAACTGCCGAAGCACGCACCGGCGCTGCCCGCACCCGGTGAGCGGGTCGCGGTGATCGGCTGCGGCACCTCGTGGTTCATGGCCCAGTCGTACGCGGCGCTGCGTGAGGCGGCCGGCGCCGGCCACACCGAGGCGTTCCCGGCGTCCCAGCCGCTGCCGTCCTCCCGCACTTTCGACCGGGTGGTCGCGCTGACCCGTTCCGGCACCACCACCGAGGTGATCGACGCCCTGGAGAAGGTCCAGGGCAACGCGCGCACCACCGTCATCACCGCGGTCACCGGCTCGCCCGCCGCCCGGTTCGCCGACGACGTGGTGGAACTGACCTACGCCGACGAGCAGTCCGTGGTGCAGACCCGCTTCCCCACCACCCAGCTCGTGCTGCTCCGCGCCCACCTCGGCGAGGACCTGTCGGCGGCCGTGGCCGACGCCGAGTTCGCGGTACGGGACGAACTCGACCCGATGCTCTGCTCGGCCGGCCAGATCACCTTCCTCGGCGAGGGATGGGCGGGCGGGGTCGCGCTGGAGGCCGCGTTGAAGGTCCGCGAGGCCGCCGCCTGGTGGACCGAGGCGTACCCGCCCATGGAATACCGGCACGGGCCGATCGGCGTCGCCGCGGCGGGGCGCGCGGTGTGGAGCTTCGGCCCACTCCCGGAGGGCCTGGACCGGCAGATCCTGCGCACCGGCGCCCACTTGGTGGTCGGCACCCTGGACCCGCTGGCCGAGCTGATCAAGGCGCAGCGGGTCGCGGTCGAACTGGCCCGTTCCGTCGACCGGGACGTCGACAACCCGCCGAACCTCACCCGCTCGGTGATCCTGGAGAGCGCCGAGTGACGCCCGCGCCCGACGCGGCCGGCCCCACCCGCCACCGTGTCCGTCCGGGGCGCCCTCCCCGGCCGGACGCCCACCATGAGGAGTCCTCATGCCCCTGATCCCGACCGCGACGATCGTCTCCGCCGCGGTACGCGACGGCCACGGCGCCGGTGCCTTCAACGTGGCGTTGCTGGAGCAGGCCGAGGCGGTGCTGGCCGGTGCCGCCCGGGCCGGCTCGGCGGTGATCGTGCAGATCAGCGAGAACGCCGTGCGGTACCACGGGGCGCTGGCGCCGCTGGCCGAGGCGGTGCTGGCGGCGGCCGAGGCGGGCCCGGCCCCCGCCGCGCTCCACCTGGACCACGCCACCGACACCGAGCTGGTCAAGGAGGCCGTGGCGCTGGGGTTCAGCTCGGTGATGTACGACGGCTCGCGGCTGCCGTGGCGGGAGAACATGGAGACCACCCGGGAGATCACCGCGTGGTGCCAGGAGCGCGGGGTGTGGGTGGAGGCCGAACTCGGGGAGATCGGCGGGAAGGACGGCGCGCACGCACCCGGGGTGCGCACCGACCCCGACGAGGCGCCGCGGTTCGTCTCCGGCACCGGGGTCGACGCGCTCGCCGTCGCGGTCGGCTCCTCGCACGCCATGACCTCGCGCGACGCCGTACTGGACCTGGAGCTGATCGCCACCCTCGGCTCCGTGGTGCCCGTTCCGCTGGTGCTGCACGGCTCCTCCGGGGTGCCGGACGCGATGATCGCCGACGCGGTGCGCAACGGCATGACCAAGGTCAACCTCTCCACCCACCTCAACCGCGTCTTCTCCGCCGCCGTGCGCGCCGCGCTGGCGGACGCGCCCGCCATGGTCGATCCGCGCCGCTACCTGGCACCGGCGCGGGCGGCGATGGACGAGGAGGTGGCCCGGATCCTCGGTGTGCTGGGGGCCGCCGGCAGCGCCGACGCGCTGCTGCGACGTGAAGGCAGAGTTTCCTGTCCGTCCGGACACCACACGTCGACGCGGGGCCCGCACCACGGCACCATCACCGGGGAAGCCGCCCGCCGACGCTCCGGCGCCCTCGACTGAACCCACCCCCCAGGCCCGTACCCGTGGCGGTTTCCGCCCCGTGGTGCGTGCGCGCTCGCGCGCGCTCGTCCCGACCCATCGGAGGTATCCCATGTCCGTTTCCCGTCGTACCGGCCGGCTGCTGACCGCGGGCGCCACCGCGGCCCTGCTGGCGATATCGCTGGCCCCGCACGCGTCGGCGGCCACCCCGGCCATGCCCAAGCCCGTCGCCTGCGCGGGGTGTTGGCACCCCGACGTGAAGACATCGTGGGACTGGGTGCTGCGCTCGGTGCCCACCACGTTCCGCAAGGTCGACATGTACGACGTCGACGGCTTCAACACCCCGGCGGACACGGTCGCCAAGCTGCACGCCCAGGGCACCAAGGCGGTCTGCTACATCTCGGCCGGCTCCTACGAGGACTGGCGTCCGGACGCCAAGCAGTTCCCCGCCGCCGTACTGGGCAACTCCAACGGCTGGAAGGGGGAGAAGTGGCTTGACGTCCGGGAGATCCAGAAGTCCGACAGCGCGCTGCGCAAGATCATGGACGCCCGGCTGGACATGTGCCGGCAGAAGGGGTTCGACGCGGTCGAGCTGGACAACATCGACGGGTACGCCAACAACACCTCGTTCAAGATCACCAAGGACGACCAGCTCTACTTCAACAGCACGCTCGCCAACGACACCCACCAGCGCGGCATGAGCGTGCTCCAGAAGAACGACAACGAGCAGATCCCCAAGCTCCTGCCGTACTTCGACGCCGCCCTCAACGAGGAATGCAACCAGTTCTCCGAGTGCACCACCGACGACAACGGCGCCTACGGACTCGACCAGTACGTGAACGCCGGCAAGCCGGTCTTCAACGCCGAGTACCAGGGCGACCACGTCGACAACGACCCCTCCAAGCCGCTGATGACCCCGTCGCTGTTCTGCCCCAAGGACAACGCCAACGACTTCAACGGTGTCTTCTTCGCCAAGGACCTCGACAACTCGGTCTACCAGGCGTGTCGCTGACAAAACGTCAGTTCTGACCGGCCGGGCGGTCCCCGTGAGGGTGCGGTGGGCCGCCCGGCTCCTCGGGGAGCCGGTAGGCGGCGAGAGCGGCGGTGTCGTCGTCCAGCCTGGCCTCGCTGTAGGTGAGCAGGTCCTCGTGGAGGCGGTCGAGGAGTTCCCGGGGCGGCAGGGCGGTCCACCGGCCGACGCGTTCCAGCAGGGGATAGAAGGCACCGGCGCGGTCGCGGGTCTCGGTCACGCCGTCGGTGTACAGCAGCAGTTGGTCGCCGGCCCGGAACGGCTCGGTGTCCACCTGGTAGTCGTCGCCGAAGAGGACGCCGAGGTTGAGGGGCGGCGCGGGGTCGGTCGAATGCAGTTCGGTGACCGATCCGCCGCTGATGAGCAGGGGCGGCGGGTGACCGCAGTTGACGATGCGCACCACGGGTTCGTCGTCGGGGACCTCGGCGAAGACCGCGGTGACGAAGCGTTCGGCGACATCGCTGCCGGGCAGTTGGGCGGCCCTGCGGCGCATGCTGCGCTCGGCCCGGTGGGCGACCCGGGCCAGGTCGGGCTCGTCGTGGGCGGCCTCCCGGAAGGCACCGAGCAGCAGCGCGGCCGTCTCCACCGCGACCAGCCCCTTGCCCCGCACGTCACCGATGAGCAGGCGTACCCCGTACGCGGTGGGCACCGCCTCGTACAGGTCGCCGCCGATCCGCGCCTCGGCGGCGGCCGACAGGTAGAGCGTCTCCACGGCGATCCGGCCGAGGCGGCCCGGTACCGGACGCAGCAGTACGCGCTGCGCGGTCTCGGCGACGGAGCGCACGGTGGCCAGGGTGCGTTCCCGGCGTTCCTGGTGGGCGGCGAGGATGGTGCCGAGCACGCCGACCAGGGCGGTGGAGATGTAGGCGGCCACGTAGTGGCGCTCGCCCACGTACCCCACCGAGCGGCCGGCGCAGCACGGGGTGCCGGCCAGCAGGGCCTGGAAGCCGATGGCGAAGAGGGTGAGGGCGGCGACCGTGACCGGCCCGTGGGCGAAGGCCGCCGCCACCGGGAGGGCGATGAGCAGGAAGCTGACCGGCCACTGCACCGGGGTGACCGGTTCCAGCGCCAGCACCGCGGCGACGTAGAGCGCCGGCAGCCAGCGGATCCAGGCGGGCCGGGCCGGCGCCCCGATGCCCGGACCGGCCGCCCCGTCGACCCGCCGCCCGGGCCACCTCACCACCGGCTCCGACGGCGGCACGGCGACGCGGGCGGGTCCCCCGGACGGCCGGGCGGGGACACCGTGGGACGCCCTGGGCCCCCGGGGGAGCCCTCGTGGATCCGCTGACACGTCCTGGACACAAGAACTCCCGGCGGGGCTTGGTCGATGCGCTCAGCGTAATGCGGCCGGGGGCCCGCACCGGCCATTGCTCCAGCCTGGGCATGTCAGATCCGCCCCGGCCGGCCCGGCCCGCCACGCCGTCCATCCCCAACCCACCCGCCGGAGACGCCGGTTGGCGCGAACCGGACGCGCCGGGTTGACCTTGTCGCAGCGTCAACGTCTCTACTGGTGGCATGCGGATCGGAGAGCTCGCCGGCCTCGTCGGCGTCACCACACGCGCGGTACGGCACTACCATCGCATCGGCCTGCTGGCCGAGCCCGCGCGGCAGCCCAACGGCTACCGGGAGTACTCGCTGCGTGACGCCGTCGAGCTGGCGCGGATCCGCCGGCTGACCGAGCTGGGGCTCAGCCTGGAGGAAGTCCGCGACGTGCTGGCCGAGGACGCGGACAAGGAGCTGGCCGAGGTCCTCGCCGAGCTCGACGCCGACCTGGCCCGCCAGGAGGAGGACATCCGGCAGCGCCGGGCACGGCTGGCGCAGCTGCTGGGGCAGGCCGGGGCTGGCGGCGCGCTGCCCGCCCAGGCCCCGGTCTCCCCCGAACTGGCCGCGCTCTTCGACGAGATGGCACGCGTCGCCGCCCGGCTGCCCGGCCCCGAACCGGCGATGGCGGCCCGGGAACGCGAACTGCTCGCCCTGCTGGAGACCGGCTCCCCCGGCGGCGACCGGACGTGGCTCGACGGGCTGACGGCGGCGCTGCGTTCCCACCCCGACGCCGTTACGCGGGCCTACGCGGTCTACGCCCAGCTCGACGAGCTGGCCGACGTGCCCGAGGACGACCCCCGGGTGGAGCGGACGGCGCGCGCCATCGTCGGGAGCATCCCCGACGAGGTGCTCTCCGCGCTCGCCCCGCCCGCCACCGAGGACGTGGACGACCAGGCCGGCGGTGGTTTCGCCGAGGCGTTCCTGGCCGACTTCGCCCCGGCGCAGGCCGCCGCGGTGACCTCGGCGATGCGGCTGCTGCGGGAGCGGAACCGGTGAGCGCGGTGCGGGTACTGCGCAAGGCGGTGCGGTGGTCGTTCGCCGTGACGCTGCCCGGCGAGGCGGTGCTGGTGGTGTGCCTGCTGAGCGGGGCGCGGGTGACGCCGGTGGTGCGGGTCGTCGTGGAGTCGCTGGTGTGCGCCGTCGTGGTGGCCGCGATGACGCTCTTCGCGCTCGACTACCGGCGCCACCACCGGGACCGCCCGGACCGGCGCGCGGCGCTGCGCGCCGCCGTCGCCGACACCGTCCCGGCGCTCGCGCGCAGACTGCTGTCCCATGAACTCGCCCTGTTCACCAGCGTGTTGCGCCGCTTCTCCGGCCGTGGACCGCACGGGGTGGGCGAGGGCGACGCGGCGGTGCCGTACGCCGCCGCGCAGCGGGACGTGATGTACGGCCTGGGGTTCGTCTCCGTCGTGGAGGCGGTGGCGCTGGCCTGGCTGGTCCCGGATCCGGTGGTGCACGCCGTCACCCTGGTCGTCGACGTGTGGGCGGTGTACTTCGTGTTCGCCCTGCAGCTGTCGTGCGTGGTGCGTCCGCACGTGGTGGGCGCCGACGGGTCGCTGCGGCTGCGGTACGGGGTGCTGGTGGACGTCCGCATACCGGCCCGGTACGTGGCCTCGGTGCGCGTCGACCGCCGGTTCTCCGGTGGCCGGATGGGGGCGGTGGACGCGGACGGCGTCACGCGTCTGGGCGTGGGCGGCCAGACGACGGTGACCGTGGAGCTGACGCGACCGGTCGGCTTCGTACGGCCGTTGGGCAGACCGGCCGAGGCCCGGGTCTTCCACTGGTACGCCGAGGATCCGGCCGCCGCCGTGGCGGCGTGGCGGGCGCGGGCGGTGCTGGACGACCGGTGACGGTGGTGGCCGCCGCCCACCCGCCCGGCGCAACGGCGGTGGGCGCGTGGTGTGCGGTGCGGGGCATGATGGGGGTCGTGCAGACGTTTCTGCCCTATCCGGACTTCTCGGCGTCGGCGGCCGTCCTCGACGCCCGGCGGCTGGGCAAGCAGCGGGTGGAGGCGTTGCAGATCCTGCGCGGGCTGACGGTGCCGGGGTACGGCTGGCGGCACCATCCGGCGGTGCGGATGTGGGCGGGGTACGAGGAGGCGCTGGTCGCCTACGGGCTGGAGGTCTGCCGGGTGTGGACGGCGGCCGGGCGCCGGGACACCTGCGCGGTCTCCTTGGTGGCGGGGCTCGGCGCGGGGGCGGCCACGGATCCGGAGCCGCGCGGTCAGGCGGAGTTGGCGTCGGCCGGTGAGCTGCCGCCGTGGCTGGGCCTGCCCGCGTTCCACCGCAGTCATCAGTCGGCGCTGGTGCGCAAGGACCCCGATCACTACGGGCCCCGGTTCCCCGGCGTCCCGCCCGACCTGCCGTACGTGTGGCCCGCCTCGGACCGGCCGGCGCCGGTGTGAGCGGGGCGCGGCCGGTCGGGCGGGAGGCGGCGGTTCAGCCGGTGAAGCCGGCGAAGATCTTGGAGAAGTCGTACGGCTTCTGCGGGATGTTGGTGCACTTGGACAGCGATCCGGTGCAGGCGTTGGCGTCCCGGGTCATCTCCCAGAATGCCAGCTCGCCGAGGTGGTTCTGCTGGGCGAAGGCGACCAGTTGGGAGGCGTCGGACAGCCCGAAGACCTCGGAGGCGTTGTCGTTCTGGCCGAGCATCGGGGTGACCCCGATCATGGCCCACGCCTGGTCGTCGGTGAGGGTGGGCCACACCGACAGCACCTGCTTCCAGGTGGACTGGGCGGCCTGGATGGCGTAGGCGCCCATCCTGCCGCTCGGGTCGGGCGCGGTGGCGTCGCCGTAGTCCATCGCCATGACGTTGACCACGTCGACGGCGAGGCCCGCGTTCTTCGCCGACTGCAGGTTGTACAGGCCGTCGGAGGTGAGTCCGGTGGGCAGCACGGGCAGCGTCAGGCTGACCTTGAGGTCGCGGCCCTTGGCCCG
This sequence comes from Streptantibioticus cattleyicolor NRRL 8057 = DSM 46488, assembly GCF_000240165.1. NCBI lineage: Bacteria > Bacillati > Actinomycetota > Actinomycetes > Kitasatosporales > Streptomycetaceae > Streptantibioticus > Streptantibioticus cattleyicolor. The sequence continues at coordinate 1,287,658 of NC_017585.1, read as the reverse complement.
TTGCGCGGCCTGGACCTGGGCGAGGGCGGCCGAGCGGCGGTCGACGGACGCCTGGTCGGTGACGGCGGTGCCTTCGATGTCGAAGTCGACGCGGTCGAGGCCGTAGACGTCGACCACCTTCTGGTACTGGGCCGCGAGGGCCGACACCGAGGTGCAGGACTGGGCGAGTTCGGTGCCGTTGGCGCCGCCGAACGACACCCGTACGTCACCGCCGGCCGCGCGCAGGGCGTCGATGTCGTCCTTGTCCCATCCGGTGGCCGGGTCGTAGGCGCCGAACCAGCTCGCGGTGCACGGTGTGCCGCCGTTGATGACGAAGGCGAGGGAGAACTGCTTGATGCCGGACGCCTGGGCGAGCGCGGGCAGGCTCGGGGTGGGGTAGGCGCCCAGGTCCACGTAGGGGGCCGCCGCGCCCGGGGCCGTTCCGCTGCCGGCGGTGGCGGTCACGGGGGCGGAGGCGGGCGATTCGTTGCCCGTGGCGTCGAAGGCGGAGACGGTGATGGTGTGACTGCTGCCGGGGAGGAGCCCGGTGAGGGTGGCGGAGGTGCCGGTGACGGTGGCGACGACGGCGCCGTTGTCACGCACGTGGTATCCGGCGACGCCCTGGTCGTCGGTGGAGGCCTTCCAGCTCAGGGAGATGCTGCCGGGTCCGGTGGCGGTGACCGCCAGCCCGGTGGGGGTGGTCGGCGGGGTGGTGTCCGGGGGCAGGCCGGCACAGGGCGCGTTGTTGATGGTGCAGTTGGCCGGGGCGTTCTGGCCGGCGGTGCCGGTGCTGACGTCGAAGCCGACCACGGGTGCGGTGGCGCCGGGGGCGAGCGGGGTGGCCCAGCTCGGTGAGGTGAGCGTGTAGTGGGTGCCGCCCGCGGTGGTGGTGGAGGTCAGGGTGGCGTTCCACACGCTGCTGATGGTCTCGCCGGAGGGCAGGTCGAAGGAGAGGGACCAGGTGGGGACGGTGGCCTTGGTGTTGTTGGTGATGGTGTAGTCGCCCTCGAAGCCGGTCTGCCAGCTCTGGGCGACCGACCAGGTGGCGACCAGGCCGGTCGTCCCGGTGGCGGCGTGCGCCGTGACCAGGGGTGTTACCAGCAGGGCGGTAGCGGTGACGAAGGGCACGACGACACGCCTCATGGCGAGCCTCCCCGTAGGAGAGGGTGGCGAGGGCACGGCCGCGCCACCGAGCTGTAGGGCCGATCCACCGCGCGGCCACCCCAAGATGGTCCAGACCAAAGCACGGCGTCAAGGGGTGCGAACGGGTAACGGCCGGACGCCGGGCCGGAGTCGGGGGCTCCGACGCCCTTGGCCGGAACGGGTCCGCGTCCGGCGGACGGGCCGGCGGCGAGTGCGCTCAACCGTCTTGGACGCGTATCGCCCGTTTATCGGTTATTCACCCGTCTTCGGGATCATCATCACCATCGGCCGAACCGGGTGGAAGGGGCGGGACCATGACCGTGGAGGGGCTGGCGGGGACGGATCCGGGGGCCGTGGCAGGGGCGGGCGAGCACTGGTGGCCCAGCCTCGCCGACCCGGGCACCCGGATCGTGCCGGTCGGTGGGGCGCACGGGGTGGTGATCGGGCAGCCGCATCCCCGGCTGCGCGGGCATGTGCTCAGCTACGCGGGGATCGACGGCGCCGACGTGGCGGTGGCGACGGTCCAGCGCGTTCCGCCCGAGTGTGCCGTCATGCTGACCATCTGGCTGTCGGGGGCCTGCCGGGGGCGGTTGTTCACGGCACGGTGTCCGGCCGCCGTGCCCGCGCTGGGCGTCGCCGGCCTCTACGACCGCTTCTACCGGATCGGGCCCGGCATCACCGGCGCCGCGGTGCTGGTGGCGCTGGCACCGCCAAGTGCCTTCGCGCTCTTCGGAGTCGGCATGGGCGAACTCGCCAACACCCACCTCCCGCTCGCCGATCTGGTGGGCCGCCGCGCCGCCGTCCTGGCCGAACAGCTCGCGCTCTGCCCGACCTGGCGCGCACGCTTCACCGTCCTCGACCGCACCCTGACCCGCTGGCTGTCGGCGGGACCGGTGCCGGACGGCACCCTGGTGCGGGCCTGGCAGCGCATAGCGACCTCCCGGGGCGGGACGGGCATCGGCCGGATCGCGGACGAACTCGGGTGCAGCCGACGCCACCTGGAGAAGAAGTTCGCCGAACAGGTCGGCCTGTCACCCAAGACCGTGGCCCGCGTCTGGCGCTTCCAGCACGCCGCCCACCTGCTCCTCGCCGCGCCCGGCCGGCCCTGGGCCGACATCGCCCACGCCTGCGGTTACACCGACCAGGCCCATCTCAACCGGGACTTCCGCCTCCTCGCCGGACGCACCCCCACCCAACTGCTCGACGCCCGCCCGCACCCGTGACGCGCCCTCGGCGTTCGCATTTCTCCAATGCCGCGCCCGGCCCGCGCTCCTAGTTTTCTCACCGTGCCCCGGGCCACGGCACGATGGGGGTCGCGCGGTGGTCCGGGGACCCGCCGCCCGGCCACGGGCGCCGCGGAGGTGGCGTCCGCGCGACCGCCGGCTCTCGACCACGGAGGATGTTCGGTTGTCTTCATCCATGAGGCTCACCCGCCGCGCGTCGGCGGTCGCGTCCGGCTGGCTCGTCGTGACGGCTCTCCTGCTCGGCTGGGCGGTCTCCCCGGCGCGGGCGGCCGGACCACCACGGGCGGGCGTCGTCGTTCCGCCGGGGGTGACGGCCGGGGTGGCGGTCTTCGACCGGCAGACCGGTACGTTCACCGAACAGCTCGACGCGCACGCCCAGTTCCGTTCGGCCTCGGTCGTCAAGCTGCTCATCGCGCTGGACCACCTGTGGGACCGCGGCCCCGACTACGACCTGCCGCCGGACGACCGCGCCCGGCTGGACTCGATGCTGCGCAGCAGCGACGACGACGCGGCCTCCTTCTACTGGTCGCGGGAGGGCGGCAGCGCCATCGTCGACCGGATGACCGCGCGGCTCGGGCTGACCGACACCGCCGGACCTCCGGCGGGCTACCCGGGGTACTGGGGGTACACGGCGCTGTCCGCCGCCGACACCGTCACGATCTACCGCTACCTGCTCGACACCGCGCCGGCCCCGGTACGCGACCTGGTCATGGGCGACCTGCGGGCCTCCACCCGCTGCGGCAAGGACGGCTTCGACCAGCGCTTCGGCATCCCCGCGTCGTTCGAGCGCCCGTGGGCGGTCAAGCAGGGCTGGTCCGGCTTCGGCAGCTCCGGTGACTGCACCGGCAACGAGGCCGCCGCGCCACGTTCCGCACGGCCGGCCGGCGTCGACCTCACCCGGCGCGCGCTCCACACCACCGGCACGGTCGGCGCCGGCGACCGCTCCATCATCGCCGTCTTCACCCTCCAGCCCACCGACACCACCTTCGGCGCCGCGTACACCAACCTCGACCGCCTGGTGCGTTCGCTGAACGTCCCCGGCGGTACCCATCCGGCCGGCGGCTGGTACGGCACCTGGGGAACCGGCGTCCACGTACGCGCCGCCACCACCACCGACTCCACCGTGCTGACCGCGCTCCCCTCCGGGGTGGAGACGCTGGTCTCCTGCCAGAAGCAGGGTCAGACGGTGACCGTCGGCTCCTACGTCAACGACTGGTGGGCCTATCTGCCGCTGTACGGCGGCTGGATCACCAACATCTACCTGGACTACCCGGGGAACGAACTCCCCGACGTCCCCGTGTGCTGACCCGCCGCCGGTGCGCGGCCGCGCGAGGGCATCGCCGGCCGTGGCGCTACACCCGCGCCTCCTCCCGCCGCGCCGGTACCGCCCGCCCAACGGGCACCGGGGCGGTGCGCCGGGTCACCGTCACCGTTGCGGTACGGCGGTGGACGGCGGCGATCAGGCGGGGCCAGACCATCAGCGCCACGGGGTAGACGGCGGAGCCGACGCGGGTGGCGGGCATCAGCAGGACGGCGATCGTCAGGCCGAGCGCCAGCCGGTCCCCCGCCGCCACGACGCCACGCGGCGGGCGGACGAGCAGCGAGACCCCGACGGCCGCCGCCGCCAGGCCCAGCAGCACCATGGTGACCGCCTTGCCGTCCGGCAGCAGATCCGCGATCAGCCGTCCCGGCAACGGGCTGGCCGCGGTGGACACCGTCCGGGCGAGCCCGGAGGGGTAGAGGACGACATTGGTCACGAAGGCGTCCGCGTCCACCACCGCGGCCGGCAGCGTGCACACCAGGGCGACCCCCGCCATCGCCACCGCGCACCGGCCCGCCGCACGGCGTCCACGGCACACCGCGACGAGCACCGGCAGTACGGCGAGGGCCGGCCACGCCGTCCACTTCAACGCCGCCGCGGCCCCCACCGCCAGCCCGGCGGCCACCGGACGACCGGCCCGGGCACCGGAGAGCGCCAGACACAACAGCCCGACGACCGGCGGATCCACGCCGCCGATCACCAACGGCAGCGCCAGCACCGGACAGGCGGTCAGCCACAACAACCCCCGTCCACCGGCACCGGACATCCGTACGGCCGCCGCCATCGCCGCCAGGAACGCCACCGTCATCCACAACCGGGCACTGGTCAGCAGATGGTCGCCGAAGAGCGCGTGCGGCAGCCCGAAGACCGACATGCCGGGCAGGTAGGGGTTGAACTCCGGTACGCAGCGCGGCTGTTGGAGGTAGGGCGTGCCGGAGGACAGCAGCGTCGCGGCGCCGCGTTCGATCACCCCGACCTCCATCTGCGCCTTGCCGGCCACCACCAATCGCACCAGCGGTACGACGACGGCCCCCGCCACCGCCACGGCCGCCGCTCCGCTCCCCCACCGCACCCGGGAGCCGGCGGCCACCAGGCAGGCGGCGCCGTATCCCCCGGCCGCCGCCAGGCCCCACGTCTCCTGGGCGGTGCCGGCGGGCGAGGCGACCCCCACCGCCAGCGCGGCCACCGCGCAGCCGGCCAGCACCACGACTTCGAAGGCGGGCCGGGCGGCGAGGCGGGACGCGGCACGCCACAGCGCGGCCGTCCGCCGGACCCCCGTCGTCGTCACCATCCCGGTATCTCCCTTCCGCCGACGACGCGGCCCTCGCGCAGCAGCACCTGCCGGTCGGCGTCCGCGGCGACCGACGCGTCACGGGCCGCCAGCACCAGCGCCGCGCCGACGGCACGGGCGGCCTCCAGCACCGAGCGGGTGACGTCCAACGCCTCGCCCCGGTCCATCAACTCGGCCGGGTCGTCGGCCAGCACCACCCGGGGCGCGGTGGCCAGTACGGTGGCGGCGGCCACGCGGTGGGACTGGCCGCAGGACAGTTCGCCCGGGTAGCGCCGGCCGCAGCCGGGGGCGCCGAGCCGGTCCAGCCACGCGGTGGCCACCCGGCGGGCGGCCCGGCGGCGCAGCCCCATCCGCCGCAGCGGCCGGGCGACGTTCTCCGCGCAGGTCAGATCGGGGCGCAGCATCGCGGCCCCGGTCAGCAACGCGGGGCCGCCCGAGGTGCGTTCGACGCCGAGCCGGACGCCCTGGTAGACCACGAGTCCGGCGTCCGCCCGCAAGTGGTTGGCCAGGCACATCAGCAGCGTCGACTTGCCCGCGCCCGGCTCGCCGCGCACCACGACGGCCTCACCGGGACGTATCGCCAGCGAGGCCCCGTCCAGCGCCACGTACGGGCCGAAGGACTTGCGGACCCCGAACGCGGCCAGCACCACCCTCGGCGGCCGGGACGGCGGCGAGCCGGCCTGGCACAGCCTCGTGCTCACCTGCATCGGACGCCCCACGGGCACGGGCCGGGACGGGCGGGGCACGGGGGCGGATCACGGTGGAACAGCATGCCGACGACTATACACATCGGGTATACGCGTCATGTATACCGCCGGGTGAACAGCCGTCCGGGAACGTGCCGGACCGAGGGTCAGCCGGTGCGGCGCGGGGTGAGGGAGGTGGCGACCTCGCGGGTGGCGCGGTGCCAGAAGCCGGTGGAGGCGAAGTAGATCCCGCCGGCCCCGATCAGCCCGACGGCGACGTCGACGCTGGTGCGCCCCTCCTTGGCCCAGTAGACGTCCTCCAGGTCGAGCAGGAGCATCAACTCGTCGACGATGAGAGCGTTCGCGCTGCCGTAGGCGATGGCGGTCAGCGGGTGGCGGCGGTGGCGTTCCTGGCCGCGCAGGGCCACCGCGCCCACCCCGCACAGCAGCGCGATGCCGATGTTGTAGTGGTGGAAGTGGCGCCCGCCGAGCCGGATCCCCCCGCCGGACGGGCCGTGGCCGCCCCTGATCCAGTACGTCAGCGCGCGGGTGACGCCGAACGTCGCGGTAAACGCCGACCAGGCCATCAGCACCGACTGCTCGGCGGGGCCGACGTGGTCACCGTACGCGTCCTTCAGCCGGCTGCCCAGGCCCGGCCGCCCGGGGTCGCGCCGCTCACCGTGCCCGCGTCTGGCCAACAGCCCCATGCCGCTCCTCACCGCAGTGCCGCCCCGGGCCCCCGGCGCCCAGTCTCACACCGCGGCCGTCCCCGGGCCGGTCGGGCGCGCCCGGGAGCCGTAGCGGGTCCCCGGCCCGGCGTACCCGGCGACCGCTCGCGGCACCCCGTGAACGGTCGGCCGCCGGAGCGGCGTCGACGCACCGCAGCCGCGCGGGGCCCGTGGGAAGTCGATCTGGCGGAACGTCGGCCAGTATGCCTCGCAGAAGTGCGGCTCGGAGTAGGCGCTCTGCCGGGGAGGGAGATTCGGCGGGGCTGCTCACCGCTGGTGCGGATCACCGGGTCGGGGTCGGACCGGCCGGCGGGCGTCCGCCCGGCCGCCGTGGCCGCGCGGGCGTGATGTGGGCGCCGGTGGCGCAGGTGACACCGCGCCGGGTTCTCCCGCGCCGGGGCCCGACGAGGTTCACCCTTACGGGCGCCCTTTCACGCCCGAGGCCCGGGGCCGCCACCGGTGGTGGCGGCCCCGGGCCGGGTGTCCCCGCGGTGTCAGGCGCGCACGATGTTCTCGGCCTGCGGGCCCTTGGCTCCCTGGGTGATGTCGAAGGTCACCGTCTCGCCCTCGAGGAGTTCGCGGTAACCGTTGCCGGAGATGTTGGAGTAGTGGGCGAAGACGTCGGGCCCGCCTCCGTCCTGGGCGATGAATCCGTAGCCCTTTTCGGAGTTGAACCACTTCACCGTACCGCTGGCCATGCGTTATTCCTTTGCTCCACTGCCGGCCGGCCCCCGCGGGGCGCGAGTCCGAAGGCCGCCCGTACGGCCTCCGCAAGTGTGTACCCCCGCCCGGCGCCCGCCACACCACCCGGCCGGGGCAACGTGGTTCCCGCCCGTGGCGGGGTGCCTCAGACCCGGGCGGGGCAGGGGCCGCCCGGCGGGTGGCGGCGCAGCGGGCCCAGGCACCGTGGGCACAGGTCGCCCCGGACCCGGTCGCGCCTGGGGTCCCACGGGGTGCAGTGCGTGCGCTCGCGGCCGTCGGCGGTGCGCACCGTGACGGCCCACCCCATCGGGTGGCCCAGGGCCGCCCGGGCGTCCGCCCCGTAGTGCACGGCGAGGACGACGTACGTCTCGCCGTCGGTGCCGCTGGTGTAGACGCCGCCGGGGCGGCGGGGGCCGACCCGGCGGCGGTGGACGTGCCGGGCGCGCTCGGCCGTTAACGCGGGCTTGCTGGTGCTGGTCATCAACGGAACGGGTCTTTCTTGATCGACAAGTGCTGGGACAGCTCGGTTACCCCGCTCCATCACCGCACAGACCTGTAGGTCCGGGAAAGGACCACTGCCCGCGCGTACTGCGAACGGGCGAGGGCGCGCGCCCCGCCGGGTGATTTAAAGTGCTGTGATCGTCCATGTCACCCGGTGACCTGAGAAGGAAACGCGAATCATGCCGACCGAGACGTTCGAGTTCCAGGTAGAGGCACGTCAGCTGCTCCAGCTGATGATCCACTCAATCTACTCGAACAAGGACGTGTTCCTGCGGGAGCTCGTCTCCAACGCCTCCGACGCGCTCGACAAGTTGCGCATCGAGGCGCTCCGCGACGACACCCTCGGCGCGGACGTGTCCGACCTCCACATCGAGATCGAGGCCGACAAGGAGGCCCGCACGCTGACGGTGCGGGACAACGGCATCGGGATGTCGCACGACGAGGTGGTCCAGCTCATCGGCACCATCGCCAACTCCGGCACCGCGAAGTTCGTGCGGGAGCTGAAGGAGGCCAAGGACTCCGCCACCGCCGAGGACCTGATCGGCCAGTTCGGCGTGGGCTTCTACGCCAGCTTCATGGTGGCCGACGAGGTCACGCTGGTGACCCGGCGGGCCGGGGAGAGCAAGGGCACCCGCTGGACGTCGAGCGGCGAGGGCACGTACACCATCGACACGGCCCCGGACGCGCCCCAGGGCACCTCCGTCACCCTGCGCCTGAAGCCGGCGGACGCCGAGGACAAGCTGTACGACTACACCTCTCCGTGGAAGATCAAGGAGATCGTCAAGCGGTACTCGGACTTCATCACCTGGCCGATCAGGATGGTGACCGCGGCCGACAGCGACACCGGCGCCGACGAAGAAGCCTCGGAGGGGCAGGAGGCCGGGCCGCGCGAGCCGGAGACCCTCAACTCCATGAAGGCGCTGTGGGCGCGCCCCCGGGACGAGGTCTCCGACGAGGAGTACCACGAGCTGTACAAGCACATCAGCCACGACTGGAGCGACCCGCTGGAGATCGTCCGGCTCCAGGCGGAGGGCACCTTCGAGTACCAGGCGCTGCTGTTCATCCCGTTCCACGCGCCGCACGACCTGTTCATGCAGGGGTACAAGCGCGGTGTCCAGCTCTACGTCAAGCGCGTCTTCATCATGGACGACTGCGAGGAGCTGATGCCGCCCTACCTGCGCTTCGTCAAGGGCGTGGTGGACGCGCAGGACCTGTCGCTCAACGTCTCCCGGGAGATCCTCCAGCAGGACCGGCAGATCCAGCTGATGCACCGGCGCCTGGCCAAGAAGGTGCTCTCCACCGTCAAGGACATGATGACCGGCTCCCCGGAGCGGTACGCCACGTTCTGGCGGGAGTTCGGCCGGGTGCTCAAGGAAGGGTTGCTGAGCGACTTCGAGAACCGGGACGCCATCCTCGCGGTCTCCTCGTTCGCCTCCACGCACGACAAGGAGGAGCTGACCACCCTCCAGGCCTACGTGGAGCGGATGAAGGAGGGCCAGGAGCACATCTACTACCTGACCGGCGAGTCCCGGCAGGCGATCGAGAACTCCCCGCACATGGAGGCGTTCCGCGCCAAGGGCATCGAGGTGCTGCTGCTCACCGACCCGGTGGACGAGGTGTGGGTGGACGCGGTCCCCGGGTTCGAGGGCAAGCAGCTGCGGTCCATCGCCAAGGGCGAGGTGGACCTGGGCACCGAGGAGGAGAAGAAGGAGGCGGCGGACGAGCGCGAGAAGCGCCAGGAGGAGTACGCGGCCCTGCTGACCTGGATGTCCGAGCTGCTCGGCGAGCACGTCAAGGAGGTGCGCCTCTCCTCGCGCCTGACCGTCTCGCCGGCCTGTGTGGTCTCCGACACCCACGACGTCACCCCGGCGCTGGAGCAGATGTACCGCGCCATGGGCCAGGAGGTGCCGCACGTCAAGCGCATCCTGGAGCTCAACCCCGGCCACCCGCTGGTGAGCGGGCTCAACAAGGCGCACGCCGAACGCTCGGACGACCCCGCCCTGGCGGAGACGGCCGAACTCCTGCACGGCATGGCCCTGTTGGCCGAGGGCGGCGAGCTGACCGACCCGTCGCGCTTCATCAAGCTGGTGGCGCAGCGGCTGGAAAACACACTGTAGTCACCATCCCGGGGTAGCCGGCCGCCGCCTGGGTATCCGCAAGACCAGGGCGGCGGACGGCGGTTGCCTTCGGCCGCGGGATCCGGCGGCGGGAGGAAACCGTGGGTCATCGGCACGTGGCGCCGACGTCAGCTCCGTGGCCGGAGGCGGTGCGCGGCGGGCGCCCCGGCTCCGTCGCGGCGAGGGCGCGGACGTACCGTACGGCGCTGTGGCGCACCCTGGCCGCGGTGTGGAACGACAGCCGCACGGACGAGGCGGCGGCGCTGACCTACTACGCGGTGCTCGCGATCTTCCCCATGCTGCTGGTCACCGTCTCGGTGGTGGGGCTGGCGCTGCCCGGGGCGCCGGACGAGGTGATCGGGCGCCTGGACGAGGTGGTGCCGGCGGCGGTGCGTCCGGTGCTGCGCGATTCGCTGGGGCGGGCGCTGGGGCAGTCGTCCGGGGCGTGGCTGCTGATCGTGTTCGGCACGGTCAGCGCGATGTGGTCGGCCTCCAGCTACCTCAGTGTCTTCCGCCGGATGCTGCACTCCCTGTACGGAGTGGCGGACTGCCGGCCGGCCTGGCGGAAGGCGCCGCGGATCGTGCTGACGGCGCTCGCCGTGCTGGCCGTGCTGATCTCCAGCACGGCGGCGCTCTCGCTCAGCGGCACGGCGGCCGGGAGCGTCGGACGGCTGCTGAGGCTCGGCGGCACCGCGGTGGCCGTCTGGGGTGTCCTGCAGTGGCCGGTCATGCTGGTGCTGGCGGTGGTGCTGGTGCTGGTGGTCTTCCGTACCGGCCCGGCCGCCGCCCGTTCCCCGTGGCGTACGCTGCCCGGCGGCGCCCTCGCGGTGGCGTTGTGGCTGCTGTCGTCGTTCGGTGTCGCCTTCTACGCGGCGCACGTCAACTCCTACAGCCGGCTGTACGGTTCGCTCGCCGGGACCGTCGTCTTCCTGTTGTGGCTGTGGTTGTCCAACCTGGCGCTGGTGGTGGGTGCCCAGTTCAACGCGGTGCTGGCCGGCGCCCCGGCCGGCTCGGAGTGCGGTAACGGGTCACCCGGCGCCGCCGTTCCCGGCCGCGGGGGCGAGCAGCACGACGACGAGCCAGGCGCACAGCAGGCTCATCACGGCCACCGCGCCGAAGGCGGCGATCGTGGCGCCGGGACGGGGCAGACGGCTCATCGGGAACCTCCTCGCGATCGACGTGCGGTATCTCGCCGTTTCCCCCGGTGAGCGCGGCGAACCGTCGGTTCCCGGCCGATCGTCCCCGCCTCCCCGGCCCGGGGCCGCGGTGGTTTAACAGCGGCGAACGCACGGTAACGGTGTCCGCGACGACCAACCCGGTGCTCAAGACTGCTGGAGGCGGAACGTGTCTGATCCGGGACGAGGCGAGGGGCGGGACGACTCCGGCCTGCCCGACGACCGCCCGCGTGGCGGCGGGCCGGAGGACTGGACCCCCGCCGGGAGACGCAGCCGCCGCGGCATCTGGGTCGTGGTGGCCATCGTGGCGATCGTGATCATCATCTTCGCCATCGTCCTGGTGTGACGGGTTTTTTCTGACAACTCGTCAGCTTGAGGTTTACCCTGCGCCCACCGGGTTAGTCGGGGGTGTCGTCCCATCTGGGAGAACCGACACCATCCGGGAGGGAACAGGCAATGCCGGCCCAGCCGCAGGCACAGGTCGCCGCCACCACGAGGAGCGCACGGGAACCGGCGCGGGACGCCGGTACGGCGGAGATCCGGGAGATGTCCCGGGTGATGTTCGCCCGTCTGGCGACGCTGGAGGAAGGCACCGAGGAGTACCAGTACGTCCGAAACTCGCTGATCGAGCTGAACACCGCGCTGGTACGGTTCGCGGCCAGGCGGTTCTCCCAGCGGGCCGAGCAGATGGACGACATCCTGCAAGTGGGGCTGATCGGCCTGATCAAGGCGGTGGACCGCTACGACCCCGGCTACGGCACCGAGTTCGTCAGCTTCGCGCTGCCCACCATCACCGGGGAGATGAAGCGGTTCTTCCGTGACACCAGCTGGGCGGTACGCGTCCCGCGCCGGCTCCAGGAGCTGCGGATCGAGCTGGCGAAGGCCACCGACGTCCTCGCGGTGGAACTGGACCGCGACCCCACGGCCGCCGAGCTCGCCGCGCACCTGGGGATCGGCGAGGACGAGGTGCGTGAGGCGCGCACCGCGCTGGGCGCCTACAACGCCTCCTCGCTGGACGCCCGCACCCGGGACGAGGACGCCGACGAAGGCAGTGCCTGGTCCCACCACCTCGGCGGGGACGACCCGGCGCTGGAACGGGTGGAGAACCTGACCGCGCTGCGCCCGCTGATCGCACGGCTGCCGGAGCGCGAACGCGCCATCCTCGCCCTGCGGTTCGGCTCCGGGCTGACCCAGCGCGAGATCGGCCGCCGGCTGGGCCTGTCCCAGATGCACATCTCCCGCCTGCTCACCCGCACCCTCGCCACGCTGCGCGAACAACTCCTCGCCGAGCCCTGAGCCCCGCCCCCGCACATCGATCACCACGGCGAAGCCCACCAAGGCGACCGGGAGGAAGAGCCACCATGCCCGCAGCGGCCCGGGCGGCATCGCGTCTGCGCGGTGCCGTGGACCGTACCCGGCGGGGGCTGACCGAGGCCGTCCGCCGTCCGGGGCCGGCCCGCAACGACCTCCTGCTGCAACTGAAGGCGGTGGCGGCTGCGGTGGCCGCCTGGTCGGTGGCCTCGTGGCTGCTGCCCGCGCAGGTGCGCACGTTCGCCCCGTTCACCGCTCTGCTCGCGCTCCAGCAGACGCTCTACCGCTCGGTGTGGGAGGCGTCGCGCTACCTGGTGGCGATGGCGGTGGGCACCGCGCTGGCCGGGGCGTTCGGCACCACGGCCGGGGTGCACGCGTGGAGCCTGGGGCTGGTGACGCTGCTGGCGCTGGCGGTGGCGAAGACGCCGTCGCTGGGCGGGCAGCGCATGCAGGTGCCGGTCACCGCGCTGTTCGCGTTCGCCTCGGGCCAGGGCCGGTGGGCCTACATCGGTCACCTGGTGGCCGCCGTCGCCATCGGTGTCGTCTGCGGGCTCGCCGCCCACCTCGCGCCGGCCCCGCGGACGCACACCGCCACCGCCCGGCAGCAGGCCGGCGAGGTGTGCGCCGCGGTGCACGCGCTCCTCGCCGACATCGCGCCGGCGCTGGCCGACGGACCGGCCGACGCCGGGCAGGCCCGCGCGTGGGCCCGCCGCTGCGACGAACTGGCCGCCCGGATCGGCGGCGTACGGGCCGTGATCCACCGCGAGGAGGAGAACGCCAAGCTCAACCCGCGTGGCGGGCCGACCACGGCACCTCCGGACCTGTCCGCCTCCCGCGCGCTCGTGGACGCCCTGGACCACGTCGTCGCCCACGTGCGGTCCATCACCCGCGCCCTGTCGGCCACGGCACCGGACGCCGACGCCGGCCACGACACCACCCACCGCCGTTTCCTGCACGCCTACGGCGATCTCCTCGGCCACGTCGCCACCGCGCTGCGGCTGTGCGCGCCCGAGGACCGGTGCCCGGGGCCCGACCTCACCGAGGCGATCCACCAGGGCGCGCGGCACTGCCGCACCCTGGCCGACCGGCACCGCGACCGGCGGCCCACCTCCCCGACCTGGCCGCTGCACGGCACCCTGCTCACCGAGGCCGAACGCATCCTCGGCGAACTGCGCCGACTGTCGCCCGAGGGGGCGGACGGCGGCGCGGTGCCGGGCTGACGCGCCGGTGACGGTCAGCCGCCGACGTACGCCGCGAGGTGTTCGCCGGTGAGGGTGGAACGGGCGGCGACGAGGTCGGCCGGGGTGCCCTCGAAGACGACCCGGCCGCCGTCGTGGCCGGCCCCGGGGCCGAGGTCGATGATCCAGTCGGCGTGTGCCATGACCGCCTGGTGGTGTTCGACGACGATGACCGACGTGCCGGAGTCCACCAACCGGTCGAGCAGGCCGAGCAGTTGCTCGACGTCGGCGAGGTGGAGACCGGCGGTCGGCTCGTCGAGGACGTAGACACCGCCCTTGTCCCCCATGTGCGTGGCCAGTTTCAGCCGCTGCCGCTCGCCGCCGGAGAGCGTGGTCAGCGGCTGCCCGAGGGTGAGGTAGCCCAGTCCCACGTCGGAAAGGCGCCGCAGGATCCTGTGGGCCGCCGGGGTACGGGCCTCGCCGGTGCCGAAGAACTCCTCGGCCTCGGAGACCGGCATCGCCAGCACCTCGCTGATGTCCCGGCCGCCGAGGCGGTACTCCAGCACCGACGCCTCGAACCGCTTGCCCTCGCACTCCTCGCAGACGGTGGCGACGCCGGCCATCATCGCCAGGTCGGTGTAGACCACGCCGGCCCCGTTGCAGCTGGGGCAGGCGCCTTCGGAGTTGGCGCTGAACAGCCCCGGCTTGACCCCGTTGGCCTTGGCGAACGCCTTGCGCACCGGGTCCAGCAGACCGGTGTAGGTCGCCGGGTTGCTGCGCCGCGAGCCGCGGATCGCCCCCTGGTCGATCGAGACCACGCCCGCTCCGGCCGGGATCGACCCGTGCACCAGCGAGCTCTTGCCGGAGCCGGCCACCCCGGTGACGACGACCAGCACCCCCAGCGGGACGTCCACGTCGACGTCGCGCAGGTTGTGCGCCGACGCGCCCCGGATCGGCAGCGTGCCGGTGGGCTCGCGCACCGTCTTCTTCAGCGCGGCCCGGTCGTCGAGGTGGCGGCCGGTGATCGTGCCGGATCCCCGCAGCCCCGCCACGGTGCCCTCGAAGCAGACGGTGCCGCCCGCCGTGCCCGCGCCGGGGCCGAGGTCCACGACGTGGTCGGCGATGGCGATCACCTCCGGCTTGTGCTCCACCACCAGCACCGTGTTGCCCTTGTCCCGCAACCGCAGCAGCAGCCCGTTCATCCGCTGGATGTCGTGCGGGTGCAGTCCGATGGTGGGCTCGTCGAAGACGTAGGTGACATCGGTGAGCGAGGAGCCGAGGTGGCGGATCATCTTGGTGCGCTGCGCCTCACCGCCGGACAGGGTGCCCGACGGCCGGTCGAGCGAGAGGTAGCCGAGCCCGATCTCCACGAAGGAGTCGAGGGTCTGGCGGAGCGCGTCGAGCAGCGGCGCGACCGACGCCTCGTCGAGGCCGCGGACCCAGGCGGCCAGGTCGCTGATCTGCATCGCGCAGGCGTCGGCGATGCTGATCCCGTCGATCTTCGACGAGCGGGCCGCCTCGTTCAGCCGGGTGCCGGCGCAGTCGGGACAGGTGGTGAAGGTGACCGCCCGGTCCACGAACTCCCGGACGTGCGGCTGCATCGCCTCCCGGTCCTTGGACAGCATCGACTTCTGGATCCGCGGGATCAGCCCCTCGTAGGTCATGTTGATGCCCGCGATCTTCATCCTGACCGGCTCGCGGTGGAGGAAGTCGTGGCGTTCCCGCTCGGTGAAGTCACGGATCGGCTTGTCCGGGTCGAACAGGCCCGACTCGCTGTAGAGCCGGTGGTTCCAGCCGCCCGCCTTGTAGCCGGGGATGGCCAGGGCGCCCTCGTTGAGCGCCTTGGTGTCGTCGAAGAGCTGGGTGAGGTCGATGTCGGAGGCGGTGCCCATGCCCTCGCAGCGCGGGCACATACCGCCGGTGACGCTGAACTCACGCCGCTCCTTCACCGTCTTCCCGCCGCGCTCGAAGGTGACCGCGCCCGCCCCGCTGACCGAAGGGACGTTGAAGGAGAACGCCTTGGGCGAGCCGATGTGCGGCTGCCCGAGCCGGCTGAACAGGATGCGCAGCATGGCGTTGACGTCGGTGACGGTGCCGACGGTGGAGCGCGAGTTGGCGCCGATGCGTTCCTGGTCGACGATGATCGCGGTGGTCAGCCCGTCGAGCACGTCGACGTCGGGCCGCGCCAGGGTCGGCATGAAGCCCTGCACGAAGGCGCTGTACGTCTCGTTGATCATCCGCTGCGACTCGGCGGCGATCGTGCCGAACACCAGCGAGCTCTTGCCCGACCCGGAGACCCCGGTGAACACCGTCAGCCGGCGCTTCGGCAACGCGACGCTGACGTCCTTGAGGTTGTGCTCACGCGCGCCCCGCACGCGGATGAGGTCGTGGCTGTCGGCAACGTGCGGCGCGGGCGGGTCCGTCCTTCGGGCCGTGCTCATCGTGTCTCCGTGGGTCGTCGGGCGGAGCCGCCGGGCCGGGCGCGACGCGGCGGCCAACGCATTATCCACGCCACCACGGACACCCGGCGCGACAGCGGATCCGCCCCGGGGTCAGCGCCTGCGCGCGAGCGTCACCCCGCCCCGTCGCCCCGGTGGGCAGCCGCCGGATGACGTGACCGCCCCCCGCGGCCGTCCGGGTGCGGTCTCGGCGGTGCGCGGTACGGCGGGCGCGGGCGGGTCCGTAGCATGACGGTCCGGGCATGGCCGGTCGGACGCGGGATCGGGGCGCGGATGGACCCACTCTCCTCGGGGACGGGGTGGCCCCGGTACGTGTCGTTCGCGCCGGCCGCGCTGATCGCCGGCGGGATCGTCTGGAACGTGCTGTCGCCGCAGGACTACTGGGGTGATCCGATGCTGGCCGCCTCCGTGGTGGTGGCGGGGGCGTTGTGTTCGCTGCGCCATACCGTCGCGGCCGGGGCGGCGGTGGTGCTGGGCGAGGTCGCGCTGGTGGCGAAGGACGGTTACCTCGGGCACCCGGCCGGCGCGGTGCAGTTGGCCAACGCGGTCTTCGCGGCGCTCGTGGGCCTGGGGGTGAACCGGGTGATCGCCCGGCACGGGCGGCGGCTGGCCGTGGTGCGTTCGGTCGCGGAGGCGGCGCAGCGCGCGGTGCTGCCGGTGCCGCCGTCCCGGGTGGGTCCGCTGGCGGTGGCCGCGGTCTACCAGGCGGCGCAGGACGAGGCGCAGATCGGCGGCGACGCCTACGCCGTCCAGGACACGCCGTACGGCATCCGGCTGCTCATCGCGGACGTGCGGGGAAAGGGGCTGGGCGCGGTGGGGGTGGTCTCCGTGCTGCTCGGCACGTTCCGGGAGGCGGCGGAGCAGGCGCCGGATCTGGGGACGCTCGCCGGACACCTGGAGGCAGCGTTGCTGAGGGAGGCGGCCCGGCGCGAGGAGGACGTGCGGCTGGAGGGGTTCGTCACGGCGGTGCTGGCCGAAGTCCCCCCGGACGCGGCGGAGGTGTGGCTGCTCAACTGCGGCCACCCCGCGCCGTACCTCCTCCACGGCGGCACGGTGACGGCGCTGGAGCCGGACGAGCCGGGGCTGCCGCTGGGGATGAGCGTGCTGGGGGCGGCGCAGGCGCCCGCCGAGAGCCGGCCGTTCCCGGTCGGCGGCACGCTGCTGCTGGTCACCGACGGGGTGACGGAGGCCCGCGACCGCCACGGGGTCTTCTACGAACCGGTGGACCGGCTCGCCGGCCGGGGCCCGTCCCGGGGGCCGGAGGACGTGGTGGAGGCGCTGGTGCGGGACGTGACGCAGTGGACCGGCGGGCCGCGCGACGACGACATGGCGGTGCTCGCCGTCACGCGGTGCCCCGGCTGAGCGGGGTCAGCCCCGGTCGTCGAGGAGGCGCCGGGCCAGTTTCTCGACGGCCTCCCTGGCGCGCTCGGGCACGTCCCGGCCGTCGTAGACGCCGACGACCAGCGCTCCACGGGCCTGGAGGGCGACCAGGCCGCTGTCGCTGTTGGTGCCGTGCACCACGTGCGGGTCGCAGCGGCCGGCGGTGTACCGGGCGCCGCCCACGGTGAACACCCGTCCGGCGATGGAGCGTTCACCGAGGAGCAGGGCGAGCGAACGTCCCTCGTCCGGCCGGACGGCGAACCCGGCCGACGCGCCCCACGTACTCCCGTTGAGCCCCAGGATCGCCCCGTGCCGCATCTGCCTGGTGCCCACCAGATGCCGGTCCACGTACTGCTGCCACACCGTGTTCATCCCGCCGCGTCCCCTCACCGTCGAGAGCTGTCGGCGACCAGTCTGCGGCCTCGGATGAACCCCGTGTGACGGTCTCCGTGCCCTTGTCCACGCATCGGGTGAACGGCGGGGCCGGGTGGCCGTGACGGGTCCCAAGGAACGGGCGCGCGCGCCAACTCCCTTTCGGACAGGGTGGCTTGACCTGGGGGGCAACCGGCGGCGCGGGGGCGGGGCGCGCGGATGGGGGTGTGCTCCGGCGGGTGGTCCCGGGGCCATGACGGGGGTCGATCTCCGGTGCCAGGGTCTAGTACGCTGCCGCAGCGTTATGCGTTGCTACCGGGGGGCGTTACCAGCCTGGTGGGGCAGACGCGGTGGGGGCCGCCGACGACCACGGGCCGGTGACGGGGCGGCGTTTCGCCCGTCGGAATGCCACTGGAAAAGAGTCTCATGACGTCATTGGTGAAAGATCCCTTCTTCTGGGCCTTGCTCTTCGTCCTGTTAGTCGTCGCCGTCGCCTTTCCCCGCAGCCGCCGGATCAACCTCCGTCTGCGCAGGGGCAACGCGGAGCTGGAGGAGGAACGCCAGCGGCTGCAACGCCGGCACGACGAGCTGGACGCGGTGGTCTCGCGGATGCGCGAGCAGCACGCCGTCGCGCTCACCGAGGTCCGCAACGACGCGGAGGAGGACACCAAGGCGGTGCTCAAGGCGGCGATGCGCACCCTCCAGGTGCTCGCCGACGAGCAGCAGGTCGTCATCGACAAGGTGCAGAAGAAGTACGGCGACGACCCGCAGATCCTGGCCGACCTGATGATGGTCGACCACACCAACAGCCAGTTCGGGCGCCGGGCGCAGGGCATCGCGGTGCTGTGCGGCGGCTGGCTGGGCCGCCGGGAGGAGGTGGCCTCCATCTACGACGTGGCCCGCAGCGCCCAGGGCCGGATCCGCCACTTCGACCGGGTCCGCATCCACGCGCAGTTGAGCGTCTCGGTGGCCAGCAAGGCCGTCGAGCCGGTCGCCGTGGTGCTGGCGGAGCTGCTGGCCAACGCCACCAACTACTCCGCCCCCGGCGCCCCGGTCGAGATCAACATCCAGTCGGTGCCCAAGGGCGTCTGCCTGATCGTCGACGACGCCGGGCTCGGGATGAGCCAGGAGGAGAAGGAGCGGGCGTCCGAACTGCTCCGTCCGCGCTCGCCGATCAGCATCACCAGCCTGGGCAACCCGCCCAAGTTCGGCTTCGCCGTCTGCGGCATGCTGGCCGCCCGGTACGGCTTCAGCGTCTCCGTCGACTCCGTCTCGCCCTACGGGGGGGTACGCGCGGTGGTTCTCCTCCCGTCCGAACTGCTCACCAACGACGTCGCGCCGCCCCCGCCGGTCGAGGTGCCGGCCGCCGAGGGGAGCGAGCCGGAGCCCGCCCCCCAGCGGCTCGCCCCGGTGGCCGACGCGGCACCGGCGCCGGAGCGCGCCGGGACGACGGCGGGCGGGCTGCCCAAGCGCCGCCGCAAGAGCCCGGTCTCGGTCGTCCCGCAGCCGCAGTCGGTCTCCGCCGGCCCGATACGGCTCGGCGAGCCGCCACGGGGGGTCGAGGACACCCCGTCGCGGCTCGGCGCGTTCCAGCGCGGAACGCTGTCCGGACGTGACATGTCTGCCGAGGAAGGATCCGAACTCCAGTGAAACCCGATCTCTCGTGGGTGCTCAACGACGTGCTCCAGGTCCCCGGTGCCCGGCACGCCATCCTCGTCTCGGCCGACGGGCTGCTGATGGAACGCTCCAGCGACATCGGCCGGGACGCGGCGGAGACCAACGCCGCCGCGATGAGCTCGATGCAGTCGCTGAGCCGGGCCGTCGCCCCGTTCGTCGAGGGCAAGAGCAGCGGTGAATTCGGCAACTGGCGCCAGACGCTGGTGGAGTACGACCACGGCTGGGTCTTCCTGATCGCGGCCGGCAGCGGCGCCTATCTGGCCGTGTCGGCGGCGCCGGACGTGGACATGGAGGCGATGTCGTTCCGGATGCAGCAGCAGGTGAGCGCGCTGGGGAAGGCCATGACCAGCCCGGTGCGCCGCAACCCCGGTATCGGCTCATGACCGACTCCGGCGAGGAGCAGCCGGTCACCGGGGGTTTCGTCCGCTCCTACGTCATCACCGGCGGGCGTTCGCTGCCCGCCGCGGACGCGTTCTCCCTCGTCACCCTGGTCACCGTCGCACCCGACCGGGAGGAGCCGCCCCGGCTGGGCCCGGAGGCCCGCGCCATCTGGGAGTTGTGCTCCGGCGGCTACCTGTCGGTGGCCGAGGTCGCAGCCCACCTGGAGCTGCCGGTGGGCGTGGTACGGCTGCTGCTGACCGACTTACACGAACAGGGCCACTTACTCCACCGCGCACCGCCACCGCCCGCTCAAGCCGTCGACAGGACAATCATCGAGAAGGTGTTGCATGGACTCGAACGTCGATTCGGCTGAGCGGCGCTACGTCCCGGACGCGGTGACGACCGCCGTCAAGATCCTGGTCGTGGGGCACTTCGCGGTCGGCAAGACGACGCTCATCGGCACCCTGTCGGAGATCACGCCGCTGCGCACCGAGGAGCGGATGACGCAGGCCTCGGCGCACATCGACGACCTGCGGGGGGTCCCCGACAAGGAGACCACGACGGTCGCCCTGGACTTCGGCCGGCTCACGCTCGGCGAGGACCTGGTGCTGTACCTGTTCGGCACCCCCGGTCAGCAGCGATTCATGCAGGTGTGGGAGGACATGGCCCGCGGCGCGCTCGGCGCGCTGCTGCTGGTCGACCCCTCCCGGCTCGCCGAGTCCTTCCCCGTCATCGACCTGGTCGAGAAGTACGGCCTCGAATACTGCGTGGCGGTCAACTCCTTCGCGGCCCAGCCCCGGTTCGCCGAGGACGAACTGCGTGAGGCGCTGGACCTGCTGCCGCACACCCCGGTGGTGTTCTGCGACGCACGGGACGCGAAGACCTCGTCCGGGGCGCTGATCACCCTCGTCCGCCACCTCCTCCAGCGCGTCTCCTGACCCTGTTCCCCCTTTCCCCTCCCGCTGCCGGGCCGTACGCGTCCCGGATCTCACCAAGGAAATACGCATGGATTCTCGGCAAGGGCCCATCCCGCCGGCCACGCCCGTGGGGTGCCCGGCGCACCACACCACCCAGGCCGCGCGCATGCCGCTGTACGGCGAGGAGTTCGCGGCCGATCCGGGCGCGGTCTACGACCGGTTGCGCGCGTACGGTCCGGCCGCGCCGGTCGAGCTGGCCCCCGGCGTGGAGGCCACGCTGGTGACCGAGCACGAGTCGGCGCTGCGGGTGTTGCAGAGCCCGGCGCTCTTCGCCCGGGACTCGCGGCGGTGGAAGGCGCTGGCCGAGGGGCGCGTGGCGCTCGACAGCCCCGTCCTGCCGATGATGGTCTACCGGCCCAACTGCCTGTTCACCGACGGCACCGAGCACCTGCGGCTGCGCAAGGCGGTCACCGACAGCCTGGGCCGGCTCAACGTCAACCGGCTGGGCCGGGACGTCGAGCGGATCGCCGACTACCTGCTGGACCAGTTCAGCGAGCGCGGCATGGCCGATCTGCTCAACGACTACGCCAAGCTCCTGCCGCTGCTGCTGTTCAACCAGCTCTTCGGCTGCCCGGCCGGCATCGGCGACCGGCTCACCGCCAACATGGCCGCCATCTTCGACGGCCAGGACGTGATGCGCGCCAACGAGGAGCTGACCGCCTGCCTGATGGAGCTGGTCGCCCTCAAGCGCCGGCAGCCCGGCAACGACATCACCTCCTGGCTGGTCGAGCACCCCTCCGGGCTCAACGACGAGGAGCTGAAGGACCAGTTGGTGATGTTGATGGGGGCCGGGGTGGAGCCCGAGCGCAACCTCATCGGCAACGCCCTGCTGCTGTTGCTGTCCGCCGACTCCTCGACCGGGCGCTCCGGGATGCGGGTGGAGGACGCCATCGACCAGGTGCTGTGGAACAACCCGCCGATCGCCAACTACGCGACGCACTTCCCGGTGCAGGACGTCGAGCTGGGCGGCGTGCCGTTGCCCGCCGACACCCCGGTGGTGATCAGTTTCGCCGGCGCCAACACCGATCCGGCGCTCACCGAGGCGCACCAGGTGCTGAGCAAGGGCGCCCATCTGGCCTGGGGGGCCGGTCCGCACGCGTGCCCGGCGAAGGACCCGGCGCAGTTGATCGCGCTGACGGCGATCGAGCGGCTGCTCAACGCGCTGCCGGATCTGACGCTCGCCGTTCCGCAGGGGTCCTTGCGGTGGCGGCCCGGACCGTTCCACCGCGCCCTGGTGGCGTTGCCGGTGCGGTTCTCCCCGACGCCGGGGCTGCGTACGGCCGCGGCCCGGCCGGTGACGGCGTCGCAGCCGGCCACGGTCCCGCCGGCCCGGACGCAGACCGCCTCGTCCTCCGGCGGCACCGCCCCGGCCAAGCAGAAGGGCTGGTGGAGTTCGTTCCTCGACGTCTTCCGGCTCTGAGGCGTGCGCGAGCGCCGGGCATGTGACACCGACAACATCAGCATGCGCATACCAAGGGGTGGGAGAGGGTAGATCGCCTTCCGGCAAAGGGTAGGCCCGTGTACCAGCCGAAGGAGCGTCGCGTGTCCGTCATGGGTGATCCGGGGGGATCGGCCGGCAGAAGAGCGGTTGTCTCCGTGCTCGGACGTCTGCGCTCGGCCCAGGGGCTCGCGGACCCCGCACCGCTGTACGACGAGTTGCGCTCGTTGGGCGATGTGGTCCCCGCTCCCTGGGGCGGGTACTTCGTCACCGGTTTCCAGACGTGCAGCCAGGTCCTGCGCTCCAGGACCTGGCTGGTCCCCGACTTCGCCTGGCAGGAACGGCAGCCCGACCCCGCCCGCTGGCAGGCGCCGGCCACCCGGGAGATGACTGGGACCCTCTCGCGGCTCAACCCCCCGGTCCACACCTGCCAACGGCGCAGCCTCGGCAACCTCTTCGACCGCGCCACCCTCACCGCCCTGACCCCGCACGTCGAACGGCACGTCGCCGGCCTGCTCGACGGGCTGGAACGGCGGCTGCGCGCGGACGGCACGGCCGACCTGGTCACCGAGGTGAGCGAACGGTTACCGCTGCTGACCGTCGGCGGATGGCTGGGCATACCGGTGGCCGACCACCGGCACGTCCTTCAGTTCACCCACAACCAGGTGCACGCCCAGGAACTCCTGCCCCGCAAAAGCGAGTTGGAACAGTCCGCGAGGGCCACCGTCCAACTGCGGGCGTACTTCACGGACCTGGTGCGGCAGCGGCGCCGCGCGCCGGGGGACGACCCGGTGTCCCACTGGATCCGCACCTGGGACGCCATGGAGCCGGACCGCGCCGCGGTGGACGAGATCGTCTACCGGCTCACCATGTTCATCACCATCGCCTCGCTGGAGACCACGGCGACGCTCCTCTCCTCCATGGTGTGGCACCTGCTGCGCCGGCCCGCCCGCTGGGACTGGCTGCGGGAGAACCTCCAGCACGTCGCGGACGCCGTCGAGGAGACCCTGCGCTACGACCCGCCCGTCCGGCTCAACAGCCGGGTCGCCGCCGAGGACACCGAACTGGCCGGGGTCCCGATCCGCAAGGACGAGATGGTCCACGTGATGTACGGGGCGGCCAACCACGATCCGCGCCGCAACCCCGATCCCCATGTCTTCGACATCCTGCGCCGCGGCATCCACCTGACCTTCGGCGGCGGTGCCCACTACTGCCTCGGCGCGGCCCTGGGCCGGCTGGAGGCCCGTACCCTGCTGACCCGGATGCTCCAGCGCTTCCCCGCCCTGCGCGCGGTCGCGCCACCCGAGTACGCACCCCGCATGGTCTTCCACCGCCTGACCTCGCTTAGGGTGACCGCGTGAACACCGCCCAGCATTCCGCCGCCTACGCCTCCCCCCGGCCGACCACGCTGCGGGTGGAGCGCCAAGGCGCCGCTCTTTACGTGGAGTTGGCCTGTCCGACGGCCGGGAACGTCGTCACCGACGCCATGCTCGACGAGTTGCTGCACGTGCTGGACGATCCGCACCCGGAGATACGCGTGATCGTCCTGTCCGGCGCCGGCCGGGACTTCTGTCTCGGCGGCGACCGGCGGGAGTTCGCGGCCCACCTGGCCGAGGACCCCACCGGGTCGGGCATCCGTGTCTCGGGGACCAAGGCCCGCCGGGTCTGCGAGGCGCTCACCGCCAGTCCGGCGGTCACCGTCGCCCGGGTGCAGGGCCGGGCGATCGGCGCCGGCCTCGCGCTGGCCCTCGCCTGCGACCTGCGGGTGGGCGCGGACACCGCGAGCTTCCGCCTCCCCGAACTCGCGCTGGGGCTCCCCACCGCCTGGGGCGGGCTCCTCCCCCGCCTGCTGCACGAGGTGGGCGCCGCCCGGGTCCGCGAACTCGTCCTCACCGGCCGGGCGTTCGGCGCCGCCGAGGCCCACGGCCTGTCGGTGCTGCAGAAGGTGGTCCCCGAGGAGGAACTGGACGCCGCGGTCGCCGCCTGGGTCAAGCCCGTCCTGCGCCGTTCGCCGGCGGCGCTGCGGGTGACCAAGGCGCTGCTCAACTCCTACGCCGCGGCCACCCGGCTCGCCGACCCCTCGGCCCTCGACTCCGAGTTGATGGCCTCCGTCCTCGCCGCCGCCCACTACACCCGCCGCGGCGCCGACGTCCACCGCCTCGGCACCGACTGACGGCTCAGCACACCCCGGCCTCCGCGCACGCCGCCGCCAGCCGGGCGACCCCGTCGGCGATCTCCTCGGGGCCCGCGGTGTCGGCGTAGCTGACGCGGATGTGCGGGGCCGGGGCTTCGGCGGCGTAGTACGGGCGGCCCGGGGCCACCGCGACACCGTGCCGCAACGCGGCGGTGGCGAGCGCGTACTCGTCCGCGCCGTCGGGCAGGCGCAGCCACAGGTGGCCGCCGCCGTCGGGCAGCCGGTCCGGGACGAGTCGCGGCAGCGCCCCGCGCAACGCGGCCACCAGCGCGTCGCGCCGGGTACGCAACTCGGCGGCGACGGTGCGCAGATGACGCGGCCAGGCCGGGGCGCCGACGAGTTCCAGGGCGGCCTCCTGGAGCGGACGCGGTACGAAGAAGCTGTCGACCACCTGGATGGCGCGCAGCCGCATCAGCACCGGACCGCGGGCGATCAGCGCGCCCACCCGCAGACTCGGCGAGGTGGCCTTGGTCAGCGAGGT
Organism: Streptantibioticus cattleyicolor NRRL 8057 = DSM 46488; assembly: GCF_000240165.1. Classification (NCBI taxonomy): domain Bacteria; kingdom Bacillati; phylum Actinomycetota; class Actinomycetes; order Kitasatosporales; family Streptomycetaceae; genus Streptantibioticus; species Streptantibioticus cattleyicolor. The sequence goes on along the minus strand of NC_017585.1, from coordinate 1,262,923 downwards.
GACGTGGACCACGGTGCCCTCGGCGTCGTCGGCGACCATCGTCGGGCCGAGCGGTCCGCCGTGCGACAGGCGGCGCGCGAAGTCGTCCTCGATCACGAAGGCCCCGGCCGCCCGCGCGGTCGCCACCACCTGGGCGCGGCGCTCGGCGGTGAGCACGGTCCCGGTCGGGTTCTGGAAGAGCGGCTGGCAGAAGAAGACCCGGGCGCCGGTGGCGGCGAAGGCGTCGGCGAGCAGATCCGGGCGCACCCCGTCGGCGTCCACCGGCACCGGCACCGGACGCAGCCCCGCCGCCCGGGCGACCGCCAACAGCCCCGGATAGGTGGGCGATTCGACCAGCACGGCCGAGCCGGGCGCGGCCAGCGCGTGCAGCGCGGTGGTGAGCGCGGCCTGTCCACCCGCGGTGATCAGGACGTTGGACGGGCCGAGGGCGCCGCCGGCCTCCCTGGCGAACCACGCCCGCAGCGGGGTCACCCCCTCCGCCGGCGGCCGGTCCCAGACGCCGGGCCGGCGCGCGGCCCGGGCCAGCGCGGCGGCGAGCGCCCGCTCCGGCTGGAGGGACGGGTGCAGATAACCGGTGTTGAACGGGATCACGCCGGGCGGCGGTGAGGCGAGGGTGGCCAGCACGCCGGAGTCGTCCACCGCGCGGGGCGCCGCGTCGCCGTGGTCCTGCGCGCTGAGCGCGATCTGCTGCCACGAGGTGTCGGCGGGCCGCGCGCCGGTGGCCGGGCCGGACGGCCGCCGCGCCCGGAACGTCCCGGCGCCCGGCCTGGTCACCACCAGCCCCTCGGCGGCCAGCACGGACAGCGCCCGGGAGACGGTCACCGGCGACACCGCGAAGCGCTCGACCAGCGCACGGCTGGACGGTAGCCGCTCGCCCGGCGAGTAGCGCTCCAGGTCACTTCGCAGGTCTTCGGCGAGCTTCCGGTAACTGATACCGTTGTTCATGAGGATTGAGAATAGCGCTACTGAAGAGCGTCGGATAGCGGTTCGGACAGCGGTTCGACCCTCGGGGTCCGCCGCGGACCCCGACGTGACGTCCGGCGGAGCCACCGCGCCGTCCGTCCGGCGCACCCCGCACGGCGCCCTCCTGGCCGGCCTCGGCGTCCTGATGTTCTCCTTCACCTTCCCGGCCACCCACTGGGCGCTCGGCGGTTTCGGCCCGTGGACGACGGTCACCGTGCGGGCCGTGCTCGCCGCCGCGCTGGGCGGGGCGGCGCTGCTGGCCGGCCGGGTGCGCCCGCCGGCCCGGCGGCACTGGCCCGCGCTCGCCGTGGTGGGCCTCGGGGTGGTCGTCGGCTTCCCGTTGCTGACCACGCTCGCCCTGCGCACCACGCAGACCTCGCACGCCGCGGTGGTGGTCGGCGCGCTGCCGCTGGCCACCGCCGCGCTCGGCGCCGCGGTCACCGGCTCCCGGCACTCCCGCGCGTTCTGGATCGCGGCCTCGGCCGGTACCGCGGTGGTGATCGTCTTCACGCTCGCGCAGAGCAGCGGCACCCCGACCGGTGCCGATCTGCTGCTGTTCGCCTCACTGGTGGTGTGCGCCGCCGGGTACGTGGCCGGCGGACGGCTGGCCGGTGTCATGCCCGGCTGGCAGGTCATCAGCTGGGCCCTGGTCGCCTCGCTCCCCGTCACCCTGCCCGGTGCCGTCCTCGCGCTGCGCGCCGAACCCGTCCACCTCACCGCCCTCCCGGTCGCCGGCCTGCTCTACCTGGCCGTCGGCTCGCAGACGGTGGGCCTCGCGCTCTGGTACCGCGGCATGGCCCTGGTCGGCGTCGCCCGCGCCAGCCAGTTCCAACTAGCCCAGCCCCTGCTGACGTTGGCCTGGTCCTGGTCCCTGCTCGGCGAGCACCTGAGCACGGCGACCATCCCGGCCGCGGTCGCCGTGCTGGTCTGCGTGGCGGTGACGCAACGCACCTGACGCGCGGAACCCGGATGACGGCGTACGCGGTACCGCGTACCGTCCCGCTCATGACCTCCCCGCACGGCGACAGCCCGCCCCACGAACCGGCGGACGTCGTCGTCCGCTGCCGCGACAACCCGTCCGTCGGCGTGCGGTTCCGCGACCGCTTCCGCGACGACCAGGACTCCGCGCGCTACACCGTCGAAGCGTGGGCCCCCGGCCTCACCGCGCGCGTGGACGAGGTGGTGGCCTGGTTCACGGACCCCGACCTCGCCCCGTTCCTGGAGAGCCTGGCCGCCGACTACCGGGGATGGCGGGGCGAACGCCGTTGGCGGACCGACAACCGGGACCTGGCCGTCTCCGCCGTGTTCCGCTCCGGCGGCCACGTCGGCCTCACCTGGACGCTGCGCCCCTGGCGGAACGCCGCGGGCGGATGGGGCGCCTCGGTGACGACGTGGCTCGAAGCCGGGGAGCAGATGTCGGCCCTGGCCGCCGGCATCCGGCATTTCCTCACCGCGTCGCCGGGCTGTCGCGGCTGAGCGGTCACGCCGGGACGCGGAACGACGCACGTCACACCCGGCGATGTCACAGCGGGCCGGGCCGTCTCGTCCCAAGGGTGTACGCACCGACGGACACCGGGGAGAACGCGATGGACGCGCGACTGGATTTCTTCGCCGACGCGACGGCCGGCAAGGCGATCAAGCATCTGATGGCGGCGGGCAAGGCGATCAAGGAGTCGTCGCTGCCGGCGGCGACGCAGGAGTTGGTGGCGCTGCGGGTCAGCCAGGTCAACGGGTGCGGTGCCTGCGTCGACATGCACACCAAGGAGGCCGCCGCGGCCGGGGAGAGCGCGGTGCGGCTGCATCTGGTGGCGGTGTGGCGGGAGGCCACGGTCTTCACCGAGGCCGAACGCGCGGCGCTGGAGCTGGCGGAGCAGGCGACCCGGATCGCCGACGGGGCGGGCGGGGTCGGCGACGAGGTGTGGGCACGCGCCGCCGAGCACTACGACGAGGCGCAGTTGACCGCTCTGGTGGTGCTGATCTCGTTCATGAACATGGTCAACCGGCTCAACGTCGTCACCCGGCAGCCGGCCGGCGGCTACGAGCCGGGCCGACTCCACTGAACCGGCGCGGGGCGCGGGGGCGTTACCCTGGCCTGCCGGTGATCCGGCCGATCACCGGCGGGCCGCCCGCGTTCGCGCGTACGGCCGGGTGGCAGGGGTCCAGGGGGAGGAGAGCCGGCGTGGGAGAGGCCGAGGAGTTCGAGGAGTTGCGACCGCTGCTGTTCTCGATCGCCTACCGGATCCTGGGCAGTGTGGGCGAGGCCGAGGACGCGGTGCAGGAGACGTGGCTGCGTTTCGCCGGCTCGGCGACCCGGCCCGCGTCGGCCAGGGCGTTCCTGTCCACCACGGTGACCCGGATCTCGATCGACGTGCTGCGTTCCGCGCGGGTGCGACGTGAGGCGTACGTGGGCCCGTGGTTCCCCGAGCCGTTGCTGAACGATCCGTACCAGGATCCGGCGCGGGCGGCGGAGTTGGCGGACTCGGTGTCGATGGCGGCGCTGGTGCTGCTGGAGCGGCTCAGTCCGCTGGAGCGGGCGGTGTTCGTGCTGCGTGAGGTGTTCGCCTTCGGGTTCGACGAGGTCGCGGCGGCGGTGGGGCGTTCGGAGCCGGCGTGCCGGCAGTTGCTGGTGCGGGCGCGGCGGCACATGGAGGCGGGGCGCCCGCGGTTCGAGGCGGACCGGCGGGAGCGGCGGGAGCTGGCGACGCGGTTCTTCGACGCGTTGCGCGAGGGTGACGTGGGGGGCTTGCGGGAACTGCTCGCCGCCGACGCGCAGTTGACGGGCGACGGCGGCGGCAGGACCCCGCAGCTGGCCCGGGCCGTGACGGGCGCGTGGAACGTGGCCAGGCTGCTGGGCGTGGTCTTCCCCTGGCTGCCCCGGGTCGGCGTCCGGTTCGAGCCGGCCGAGGTCAACGGGGAGCCCGGCGCGGTCTTCCGGGACCGCGCCGGCCGGGTCCTCCAGGCCATGGTGCTTCAGGTGCGCGAGGGGCGGGTCCAGCACATCCGCGTGGTGATCAACCCCGACAAGCTCGGCCACCTCGGGCCGGTCGCCGACGCCTGGGCGATCCACCGCGAGGTGCGGCGGGCCCGCCGGGAAGCCCGTCGCTGACGTTATGTCAGGTGTACCGGCAGCTCGGCGACCCCGTAGAAGCCCGCCGACTCGAACGGCGGCACCCGCTCGGCGGCCACCGCGAGCCGCAGCCCGGGGAAGCGTCCGAGGAGCCGGTCGAGGACGACGGTGACCACCTGGCCGGCCAGGTGCCGGCCGAGGCAACGGTGCGGGCCGTGGCCGAACGCCAGGTGGGCGGCGGCGTTGTGACGGGTCACGTCGAGGGTGTCGGGGTCGGCGAAGACCGTCGCGTCGCGGTTGGCGGCGGTGAGCGAGGCGACCACCACCTCGCCCTGCGCGACCGGTTCGCCGTCCACCACGGTGTCCTGGACCGCCACGCGTACCGCCCCCATGTTGTTGAACGGTACGAAACGCAGCAGCTCCTCGACGGCGTCGGCCCCCGCCGCGCGGACCAGGGCGAGCTGCTCGGGGTGGCACAGCAGGGCGAACAGGCCGAGGCCCAGCAGATGGGCGATGGGGTCGAGCCCCGCGATGCGCAGCGACAGCCCGATGGAGGCGATCTCGTCGTCGTCGAAGGCGTCCGGGCCGGACTGGTCGGCGACGAGTTCGGCGAACAGTCCCTGGCCGCCGGTTCCGGACCGCTCGGCGTCGACCAGGCCGCGCATCCGCCACCACATGGCGCGGTAGACCTCGGTGATCTCCTCGCGGGTCACCCCGGGGGCGATCAACGTGTCGACCTGTCGTTTGAACGTGGCCTGGTCGTCGCCGGAGATCCCGAGCAGGGCGCAGGGCACCCGCACCGCCAGCGGCCAGGCCAGCCCCGCCATGAGGTCGACGGCCCGGTCCGCCCCGGTGGCGTGGGGTTCGAGGGCGTCCAGCAGTTCGTCGGTGATCGCCCGGATCACCGGTTCGAAGCGCCGCGTCCGGGTGACGGAGAACATCTTGGCCAACACCCGTCGGTAGCGGGCGTGTTCGGGTCCGTCCAGGCCGAAGAACCAGCCGGGCGGCGACTGTCCGTCCAGTACCGGCGGCAACTGGTGCAGCGCGGAGCCGATCCGTTCGTCGCGCAGCGCGGCGCGCACGTCCTCGTACCGGGTCAGCAGCGTGCCGTATCTGCCGTACTGGAGGGTGACGCGGCTGAAGCCGGGGGTTTCCAGGGCGTGCCGGTAGGCGTCCGGCGGGCCCAGCGGGCAGCTGCGGGGCATCGAGCCGGGCGCGGGCAGCACCGGCGGGGCGGCGGCTCGCGCGGTCCCGGAGGGTGCGGGCGCTTGGCGGGCCGGCGGCACGGGGTCCACTCAGGGGACTCCCTTCGTCTCAAGGTGTCTTGGGGTCAGGCGCGCAGCGGGGTCTCGTCGCCCGCGCGCGCTCGCCGCATCGCCCGTGGTGTGCTCCAGCGGCGCGTCACCGGCCGCTCGACCCCCGTGTGCAGGGCCCAGGCCGCCGCCACGGCCACCGCGAACACCGCCGCCGCCGTCGCCGCCCCGGCCGCCGTTCCCCGGCCCAGCACCCCGGACGCCGCGATCAGCAGCGGACGGTGCACCAGGTAGAAGGCGAACGAGATCTCCCCCAGCCAGGTCATCACGGGCCCGCCGAGCCGTCCACCGCGCCCCTCGGTGTCGGCCGCGGCGGTGGCGGCGATCAGCAGACCGAGCGGGACGACCCCCACCGCGACCACCCCGAACAGATAGGGGACGACCGACGCCACGGCGTAGGCGAGGACCACCAGGGCCACCGCCCAGCCGCGACCCAGCCGGATCCACCGCCCGCTCAGCACGAGCCGGGCCAGCAGGATCCCCAGCACGAATTCCAGCGCCCGCACCGGCGGCGCGAAATTCACGAACCACCACTGCAGGAACGAGAAATCGAGCGGCGGCGCGGCCCTGGGCCGGGCCGGAAGCACCTGCGCGCACCACGGTACGAGAACGACGGCCGCCGCCACCGCGGACGCCCAGTACCACAACCGTTCCGGCCGGATACGTCCGGTCCAGCGCGCCAGCAGCGGGAAGGCGGCGTAGAACAGGATTTCGCAACTGAGCGTCCAGCTCACCGTGTTGACGCTGTTGACGATCCGGACGTCGGGCAGCCAGGACTGGAGGAGCAGCAGGTTGGGCACGGCTCCGGTGAGGCGTTGTCCGGCGGCCCACAGCAGCAGGGCGGTTCCGGCGAAGGTGACCAGGTGGTTGGGGTAGACCTTGAGGATCCGGCGTCTGAGGAAGGGCGCCGGGCGGTCGTGCGGACGGGCCGACCAGGTCAGGACGAATCCGCTGAGGACGAAGAAGAAGGAGACGCCGAACGACCCCGCCCGGAACCACACGAGGGCGAGGAGACCCGGCGCATCCACCTTGCTGAGCGGATCGGCGAAGGCATGTCCGAAGAACACCATGGCAGCCGCGAGGAAACGCATTCCGGTCAGGGACCGGAGCCGCCCCCGTTCCAGTGGATTCACGCTCTTCGGCGTGGCCTCCATGATTCCCCCTCGGTTTTCCTTCGGCGTTTCCACCGCTCGGCGTCCGGTGTTCACCGGTGCTTTTCCATCCGAGCGAATGCGACGCCGGAAAACCTACGGGCGGGCCGGGGAACGGCCACACCCCGGAACCACCCCTGTGCCGCCCCCGGCTCCCCTATCCGGGAGAGGGTGACCCGTAGCCGTCGTAATCATGGGCATGACAACGCAGCACGCCCCAGCACGTGAACGCCCCAGCACGTGAACGCCCCAGGGCGTAACGCCCTGGGGCGAGGAGGCTTCGGACGGATGTCACCCGGAGGGGCGGCGCCTGCGCCGGTCGAGGGTGCGGGCACGCCGCTGCGCCGCGGCGGCCTCGACCCCGGCCGCACGCCGTTCCGCGTAGCCGTCGGGCTCGACCAGGTGGAAGCACAAGCCGCACACGTAGCCGCCCTCGGGCCCCTCGACGACGGGCTGGTGGCACTTCTCGCACCGCCTGCCCTCGCCGGCCCCGATCTGTTCGTCCGTCACCCAGAAGCCCCGCAATTGCCGCACGACCAACGACCGTCCGGCCCCTGTATAACCGATGCACCGCAGTTCGTACAGTTCATCGCGCTTCCCTCCCCCTACGGTCGCCGCACAGGTACCCCCAACTCGCCGACCGACACCATCAGTCGGCGCACAACACGGTAGAACATCCGGCGGCCGTGCGGGGACGTGTCCCGGGCCGACGGGCCGGGGCTTGCGCCACCGCTCCGAGGTCCACCGCGGCGGAGCACGGCACGCCGAGGCCGTACCGGGGTTCGCCCGAACGCCGCAGCGCGGTCGCCTCCGCGCTGACCCATCCCGGGGCAATGCCACGCCGGTACCGCTCCGGGGGTGAGGCCCCGCGCCAGGATTGAGCCAGGGTCCAGCGGTTACTCATCAGCCGCGCGAACGGTGCGAGACGGCGAGCAGGGAGCGTGGTGCATGCTGTTCCGGAAGACCAAGGCGCGGATGGAGGCCCGGGCGCGGCAGTCCGCGATGACCGGGTACGTCGCCCTGGACCGGCGGCTGCCGGTCTCTGAGCTGGCCAAGGAGCTGCTGCGCAAGGCGTTCCCCGACCACTGGACGTTCCTGCTCGGTGAGATCGCGCTGTACGGCTTCGTCATCCTGGTGCTGACCGGTACGTATCTGACGCTCTTCTTCGACCCCGGGATGACCGAGCACGTCTACCAGGGCGCCTACGCGCCGCTGCGCGGGCTGCGGGTCACCGACGCCTACTCCTCCACCCTGGACATCAGCTTCGACGTGCGCGGCGGGCTGCTGATCCGGCAGATCCACCACTGGGCGGCGCTGGTCTTCGTGGCCGCCATCGGGGTGCACATGCTGCGGATCTTCTTCACCGGCGCGTTCCGCAGGCCGCGCGAGGTCAACTGGTTCGTGGGGGTGACGCTCTTCCTGCTCGCGCTGCTGGAGGGGTTCTGCGGCTACTCCCTCCCCGACGACCTGCTCTCCGGCACCGGGCTGCGGACGGCCAACACCATCGTGCAGTCGATCCCGGTCGTCGGCACGTACCTGAGCTTCTTCTTCTGGCGCGGCCCCTTCCCCGGGCACGCGCTCATCCCGCGGCTGTACATCGTGCACGTGCTCTTCGTCCCCGGACTGCTGATCGCGCTGATCGCCGTCCACCTGATCATGGTGGTCTACCTCAAGCACACCCAGTGGGCCGAGCGCGGCAAGACCAACCGGAACGTGGTGGGGCAGCCGATGGTGCCGCAGTTCACCGCGAAGTCCACCGGCTTCTTCTTCATGATCTTCGGCGCTCTGACGGTGCTGGGCGCGGTGGCGCAGATCAACCCGATCTGGAACTACGGGCCTTTCCGGGCCGACCAGGTGGCCACCGACGCCCAGCCCGACTGGTACGTGGGCTTCCTGGAGGGCGCGCTGCGCATCATGCCGCCGTGGGAGAACGCGCCCGGCGGCCACACCCTGATGTGGAACGTCTTCCTGCCCGCGGTGGTGCTCCCCGCCCTGCTCTTCCTGGTGATGTACCTCTACCCCTTCTTCGAGCGCTGGGTCACCGGCGACCTGATGGAGCATCACCTGTGCGACCGGCCCCGGGACCGCCCGACCCGTACCGGCCTCGGGGTCGCCGCGATCGTCTTCTACGCGGTGCTGCTGCTGGCCGGCGGCAACGACGTGACCGCCTTCGCCTTCCGGGTCTCGGTCAACACCCTGACGTGGATCTACCGGGTCGCCGTGGTCGTCGGGCCGGTGCTGGCGTTCTGGGTCACCAAGCGGATCTGCCTGGCCCTCCAGGCCCACGACCGCGAGCTGCTGACCGAGGGCGTGGAAACCGGCAAGGTCAGCCAGGACGTCTCCGGCGGCATCGGCGAGTCCAGCCGCCCGATCCCCGCCGAGCACCGCTACCGGCTGCTGGTGCGCGACATCCCCCGGCCGCTGCCCGTCCCGGGGCCGGACGCCGCCCGCCGGCACCGCCTCCGTGCCGCGCTCAGCGCCTGGTACTACCGCGACCGCGTCGAGATGCCGGCCACCACCGAGCAGCGCCTCCAGGTCACCGGCCGCACCGCCGACCCGGTCGCGGGCCCCGAGGAGTGAGCGACGGGGTGCCGGTCAGTCGTCGCGGCCGGCGAACTGGAAGACCATGCCGGCCACCCCGGTGATCATGATGCCGAAGGCGATCAGGAAGAGCCACAGCCCGTACACGATGCCGATCCCCATCAACGCGACGCCCAGGGCGGCCATCGGGGGGTAGCCGCTGTGCGGGGGGAAGAAGTCGATCAGCCCGGAGCGGTCCTGCACCACCGAGTCGCCGTGGTCCTCGGGGCGTTCCCCCTTGCGCCGGTAGTTCATGGTGAAGAAGAACGAGATGATCGAGGCCATCACGAAGGAGACGGTGAGCGCGGCGATGCCGGCCAGCTCGCGGGCGAACCAGATGTAGGCGGCGTCGGTGAGCAGGAAGAATGCGGCGACCCCGGCGAACAGGTATGCCTCGTGTTTCATTCGCTCTGCTCTCCCAGGGTGTCGGGGGTCGGCTCGGTGGTGCCCCGTTCGCCCGGCGGCAGTTCGAGGAACTCCGGGTGGTGCAGGTCGAAGGCGGGCGAGTCGGAACGGATCCGTGGCAGCGCGTGGAAGTTGTGGCGCGGCGGCGGGCACGAGGTGGCCCACTCCAGGGAACGCCCGAAGCCCCACGGGTCGTCCACCTCGACCTTGGGCGCGTACCGGGCGGTCTTCCACACGTTGTACAGGAACGGCAGCGTGGAGGCGCCCAGCAGGAACGCGCCGATCGAGGAGATGGTGTTGAGCAGCGTGAAGCCGTCGGCCGCCAGGTAGTCGGCGTACCGGCGCGGCATGCCTTCCTCGCCGAGCCAGTGCATCACCAGGAACGTCATCTGGAAGCCGGTGAAGAGCGTCCAGAAGTGGATCTTCCCCAGGCGTTCGTCCAGCATCCGCCCGGTCATCTTCGGCCACCAGAAGTAGAAGCCGCCGAACATCGCGAACACGATGGTGCCGAAGAGCACGTAGTGCAGGTGGGCCACGATGAAGTAGGTGTCGGTGACGTGGAAGTCCAGTGGCGGGGAGGCGATCATCACCCCGCTGAGCCCGCCGAGCAGGAACGTCACCAGGAAGCCGACGGCCCACACCATGGGCGTCTCGAAGGACACGCTGCCGTTCCACATGGTGCCGATCCAGTTGAAGAACTTCACCCCCGTGGGCACCGCGATGAGAAAGGACATCAGCGAGAAGAACGGCAGCAGCACCATGCCGGTGGCGAACATGTGGTGGGCCCACACGGTGGCCGACAGCATGGTGATGGCGATGGTGGCGCCGACCATCCCGACGTAGCCGAAGACGGGCTTGCGGCTGAAGACCGGCACGATCTCGGTGACCACCCCGAAGAACGGCAGCGCGACGATGTACACCTCGGGGTGGCCGAAGAACCAGAACAGGTGCTGCCACAGGATGGCCCCGCCGTTGGCCGCGTCGAAGACATGGGCACCGAACTTCCGGTCCGCCTCCAGACACAACAGGATCGCGGTGAAGACCGGGAACGCCAGCAGCGCGAGGATCGAGGTGAACAGGATGTTCCAGGTGAAGATCGGCATCCGGAACATCGTCATGCCGGGCGCCCGCAGCGAGACGATGGTGGCGATGAAGTTCACCGATCCCAGCGTCGTGCTGAGCCCCGCGGTGACCAGGCCCAGCGCCCACAGGTCGCCGCCGGCCCCGGGCGAGCGCACCGGGCCGTTGAGCGGCGCGTACGCGAACCACCCGAAGCTCGCCGCGCCGTCCGGCACCACCAGCCCGGCGACCACGGTGAGCCCGCCGAACAGGAAGAGCCAGTAGGTGAAGGCGTTGAGCCGGGGGAAGGCGACGTCGGGGGCGCCGATCTGCAACGGCATCACCACGTTGGCGAACCCGGCGAACGTCGGGGTGGCGAAGAGCAGCATCATCACGGTGCCGTGGATGGTGAACAGCTGGTTGTACTGCTGCGTGCTGAAGATCTGGAGGCCCGGCCGGGCCAGCTCCGCCCGCATCAGCATGGCGAGCACACCGGCCAGCAGAAAGAACCCGAACGTGGTGGTCAGGTACATGTTGCCGATCGTCTTGTGATCGGTCGTGGTCAGATAGGTCCGGAACCTTTTGCCCAAGGTGACGCGGGGGTTCTGCTCGGGGTCCTCCGGCTCCGGACGCCGACGCGTGTCCAGCTGGGACATGGGCTCCTCCCGATGGCCATACGGCGCCGCGCGTGACCCGTGCGTCCGCCCGCGCGCCTGCTGTCTAGCCCCGGCGATCACGGCACAAACCTCACCCGCGACCATCCGGCCTACCGCCGGCCGCGGTATGCGCCACGGCCGGCCGCAGGGTGCCTCCGATGGCCCGTTTGGCGGCCGTGGTCAGGGGTTATCCGCATTCCGGGGCGCCGGACCGGGTGGTGCGCGTGTCCCGGCCCGTCGCCGTCCGCAGAAAGGCCGCCTGGTGCATCGGACCGTTCGTGTGGTGGCCGCCGCGGTGGCGGCGCTGGGGTTCGCCGCGGGGTGCGCCGGTCCGCCCGAACGGCCGGACAGCGCCCCGCCGTTCGGGCCGGGCTGCTCGGCGGTGCCCCGCTCCGGGATGGGCAGCTTCGCGGAGATGTCCGGGGACCCCGTGGTGACCGCCGCCTCCCACCTGCCGATGCTCACCGAGTGGGTGCACGCCGTGCACGAGGCCGACATGGTCGCCACCTTCGACAGGCTGGACCATCTGACCGTCTTCGCCCCCGACAACGCCGCCTTCGCCCGGCTGCCCAAGGACCAACTGCACCAGATCTACCAGGACAAGGACCAGGTCTCGAAGATCCTCACCTACCAGATCGTCGGACACCGCGTCGCACCCGCCGAGCTGCCCGACGGTTCCTTCACCACCCTGGCGAAGGGCACGCTGACCACCCGGCGGTCGGGCAGCGGCTACCAGGTCGGCGACGCCAAGGTGGTGTGCGGCAACATCCGTACCGGAAACGCCCAGTTGTACATCACCGACCGGGTGCTGACCCCGCCGCCGTGAACCCCTCGGCGCGGCACCACCCGCGGTACCGCGCCGATGGCCTCACCTCGGGCGGCGCGGCCCGCCCCGCAGACCCACCATCCGCCAGATCCGGATCTCCCTGATCAGCCCGGGGATCTCCTTGACGAAGATGCCCAGGCCGAGCGCGGTGAGCACGGCGGCTTGCGCGATCAGCAGGCGTCTGGCCATGTGACGACTCCTTCCTGCAGGCCCTCGCGGCGTCATCGGCGGGCGCGCGGCCCGTGTCGGCGCCGCCTCATCCGGGCGGGATGTTCGGCATGATCTTCATGATGGCGTTGTGCTTCTTCCAGTGGACCCCGGTGGAGCGGCGGGCGTCCGCGGTGCCGTCCTCGTGGTGCCCGGGCTGTTTGTGGTACGGGCCCGAGTTGCCTTCGTGCAGGCCGCGGACGTGCCTGGGGGTATCGGGCTTGACCTGCGGTTTTCCGACGCGGATGCGGCCCATGGTGTTCTCCTTCTCAGTCCGGTGTCCCGGTCAGTTCCGCGAAGAACTGCTCGACCCGCTGCCATACCCGGGTGCCACCGGAGAGCCCTTCCCACTCGGCCCGGACGACGGCCACCACGCGGAAGCAGTCGTCGACGGGCACGATCCAGTGGTGGCACTGGCCGCGCGCGGTGTTGACCAGCAGCGCCTCGACGTCGCTCGCCAGGCCGGCGAGGCCGGGGTGGCCGGCGGTGGTGCGGCGCCATGTGGTGGCGTCCACCTCCCAGCGGGTCGCGCCGGCCGGGCTCGGGTAGTGCGCGGTCACCGATCCGTCGGCGCGGGGTACGAAGAAGGCGAGGCCGACGGGGACGCCCAGCGGCGCGGTCGGCACCGGCGGCAGCCGCACCCGGCGGCGCGGGATCAGCCGGTAGTGCCCCGCACCGGTGCCGGGGCCGGCGAAGAGCAGCGCGCACGCCCGGCAGGCGCACATCACCTCGGCGCGCTCCGTGTCGAGCAGATGGCGGTGTCCGACGGGCGCGGGCTCACCGCACAGGTCGCACCCGGCCCCCTCCGGCGCGGCGGCACCGGCCGTGCGGATCGCCCGGGCGAGCGCGCCGGGCATCAGGTGCCGTCCCGCGCCGGGACCGGCCGCCGGGTCACGGTGGCGAGCGGGACGAAGGCCGCCGCGCGCTCCCGGGCCGGTAGCAGACGCACCTCGGACAGCTCCGGCGCGCAGGCGAGCACGGCGTCGCGTACCGCCTCCCCGGCGGCGCCGGCGCCGCATCCGGTGGCCGTCAGACGGACCTCGGCCACGCCGTCGTGGACCCCGGTGAACTCGGCGTCCGCGCCGTGTTCCCGCAGCGCCGGGCGGAGCCGTTCGACGGCGCGGCCGACGCGGTCGGCGACCGGGTCGGGGTGGATGGCGTGGAGCACCAGCAGGTGGCCGAGGAGTTCGTCGTCCGCGAGGCGCCGCCGCAGGGTCGGGTCGGCGTGGTCGAGGACGCGGGCCAGCGCCTCGCCGTAGACGGCGGTGAGTTCGCGTACCGCGCGTACCGCGGTGCGGGCGGTGGGGCCGGTCGCGGTCTCCAGGCGTTCCAGCAGCGGGTCGAGGGCGGCGAGGCGCTCGGCGACCGCGGTGTCGTCCAGGCGCCGCGGGTCAGCCATGGCCGGCGCCGAACATCGGGGAGTGGAGTTTCTTCAGCACGCTGCCGCCGCCGAGGTACATGTGGACGCCACACGGCAGACACGGGTCGAAGCTGCGGACGGTGCGCATGATGTCGACGCCCTTGAAGTCGTCGGGGCCGTTCTCCTCGAAGACCGGCTGGCCCTGGACGGCGTCCTCGTAGGGGCCGGGGGTGCCGTAGCTGTCCCGGGGGCTGGCGTTCCATGGGGTGGGCGGGTAGGGGTGGTAGTTGGCGATCTTCTTGTCGCGGATCACCAGGTGGTGGGAGAGCACCCCGCGGACGGCCTCGTGGAAGCCGCAGCCGATGGCCTCGTCGGGCACCTCGAAGTCGGTGAAGATCCTGGTGTCGCCGGCCCGTACCCGGGACATCGCGCGTTCCAGGAACATCAGCGCCATGGCGGCGGAGTAGGCCACGAAGTACGAGCGCGCCCGGTCGCGTTCGATGGTGTTGCTCCACCGGGGGATGTGCCATTCCAGCGTGGTCTCCGGGAGTTTCTCGCTCTTCGGCAGCGAGATGCGCACGCTGTGGCCGGTGGCCTTGACGTAGGGGGTGTCGACGAGGCCGTTGAGGGCGGTCGACCACAGCCGGGCGAGCGGTCCGCCGCCGGTGTCCAGCGCCAGGTGCTCACCGGTGTTCCGGTCGTACCAGCGCGGGCTCATCACCCAGCTGTAGTTGCCGTCGAAGTCGCGTTTCTGGGGGACGGGGACGGTGGTCTGGTTCCACGGGTGGCGCATGTCGACGGGGTTGCCGAGCGGGTCGTGGGTGACGAAGGGTTCGGTGTCCGCCCAGTCCTCGTAGTAGGAGCTGCCGAGCAGCACGCGCAGGCCGAGGTTGATCTCCACCAGGTCGTTGGTGACCAGCTTGCCGTCGACGACGACCCCGGGGGTGACGAACATCGAGCGGCCCCAGTCGCTCATCGTCTCGTAGCGGTAGTCGCACACGTCGGAGTCCTGCCAGGCGCCCCAGCAGCCGAGTTGGACGCGGCGGCGGCCCACCTCCTCGTAGCCGGGCAGCGCCTCGTAGAAGAAGTCGAAGACGTCGTCGTTGAGGGCGACCGACTGCTTGACGAAGTCGAGGACGCGCAGCAGCCGGGTGAGGTAGTCGGTGAAGGTGGTGGGCTCGGGCATGGTGCCCACGCCGCCGGGGTAGAGCGTCGAGGGGTGGACGTGGCGTCCCTCCATGATGCAGAACATCTCCCGGGTGACCCGGGAGACCTTCAGGGCCTCCTTGTAGACCTCGCCCTCGAAGGGGTTGAAGGCACGCATGATGTCGGCGATGGTGCGGTAGCCGTGGATGCCGCCGCGCGGTGCCGGTGTCTTCTCCGCCCTGGCGAGCACGCCGGGGTTGGTGGCCTTCACCATGGCCTCGCAGAAGTCCACGAAGACCATGTTGTCCTGGAAGATGGTGTGGTCGAACATGTACTCCGCGGCTTCGCCGAGGTTGACGACGGCCTCGGCCAGCGGCGGCGGTTTGATGCCGTACGCCATCTGCTGGGCGTAGTCGGAGCAGGTGGTGTGGTTGTCACCGCAGATGCCGCAGATGCGGGAGGTGATGAAGCCGGCGTCCCGGGGGTCCTTGCCCTTCATGAAGACCGAGTAGCCGCGGAAGAGCGAGGAGGTGCTGCGGCATTCGGTCACCTCCCGGTTGGCGAAGTCGATCTTGGTGTAGATGCCGAGGTTGCCGATGATCCGGGTGATCGGGTCCCACGCCATGTCGACGATCTGGGGAGGCTTGCGCTCCCCGGTGGTGGCCCGGTCCTCGGTAGCCGTCATGTGGGTTCCTGTCTCGTTCGTGGTGTGCCCGCGCCGGCGGTGCGGGTCACGGGCGCCAGTGGGGGTCGTAGCCGCTGGTCAGCGCCGGTTTGTTGTGTCGCCACCGGGGTTCGCGGTTGACCGCGATGTTGGTGATGCCGCGCATCCGGCGGATGAACGCCCCGTACGGTTTGATCAGCAGCGAGGACAGGCTGCCGCCGGCCGGTTCGTCCATGAACGGCATGAAGGTGTCGGGGAAGCCGGGCATGGTGCAGCCGATGCAGATGCCGCCGACGTTGGGGCAGCCGCCGATGCCGCCCATCCAGCCGCGTTTGGGGACGTTGCAGTTGACCACCGGTCCCCAACACCCCACCTTCACCTGGCACTTGGGCGAGTTGTAGTCCTTGGCGAAGTCGGCCTGCTCGTAGTAGGCGGCCCGGTCGCACCCCTCGTGCACCGTCTTGCCGAAGAGCCACTGCGGTCTGAGCATGTGGTCCAGCGGGGGCGGCGGCGCGGCCCCGGCGGCGTGCTGGAGCACCCAGGTCAGGGTCTCCATGAAGTTCTCCGGCTGGATGGGGCAGCCGGGGACGTTGACCACCGGCAGGGCGCCCGCGGACTTGAAGTCCCATCCCAGGTAGTCGGCGAGGCCCATGGAACCGGTCGGGTTGCCGGCCATGGCGTGGATGCCGCCGAAGGTCGCGCAGGTGCCGGCGGCGACCACCGCCCAGGCCCGGGGCGCCAGTCGGTCGAGCCACCAGTTGAGGGTGAGCGGTTCGCCGGTCCGCGGGTCGTTGCCGAACGAGGTCCAGTAGCCGTCGCCCTCGATGATGTTCTGGTTGGGCACCGACCCTTCGACGACCAGGATGAACGGGGAGAGTTCGCCCCGGGCGGCGGCGCGGAACGGGGCCAGGAACTCCTCGCCGCCCAGGGTGGGCGAGAGCACCTTGTTGTGCAGGTTGACCTTGGGCAGCCCGGGGATGAGGCCGAGTACCAGGTCCTCGATCGCGGGCTGTCCGGAGGCGGTCATGGCGACGGTGTCGCCGTCGCAGCTCATGCCTTCGGAGATCCACAGGATGTCGATCTCGTCGAAGCCCTCCCGGCGTTCGCCGGCCGACGGCGGTCGGCCGCCGGGCGGGGAGATGTCGTCGGTGGTCATGTGCGGGGCCTCCCTTGCAGCCGGTCGCGGAGCCGGTCGTAGAGCGCGGCCACCGGAGCGGCCAGGGTCAGCGCCGGCGGCTCGTCGGGGGCGTGCGGGTGCGGACGGGTGGGCGCGGTCTGCTTCGCCTTGTCGAGCACCTGGCCCAGGTCGTCCAGGTCCTGGGGCCCGAGCGCGTCGGCCAGCCGTGGCAGCAGCACGGATTCCTCCTCGCGCACGTGCTCCTCGACCTCGCCGCGCAGGGTGGACATCAGCGCCTCCTCCTTGCCGCTGCCGACCGGGAGGCGGTCGAGGGCGTACAGGGTGCGTTTGACGTCCAGGTGTTCCAGCAGGTGGCGGTCGATCTCCGCCCCGCCGTCCGGGGTCACCCGCCTGGCCAGCGGGTAGACCAGCAGTTCCTCCAGGGCCGCGTGCTTGGACAGTTCGCGGACGAGGAGTTCGACCACGGCGCGGCGCTGCTCGTCGGAGGCCGCCGCGTGGTGGTCGCGGAACAGCTGCTCGACCATGCGGTGGTCATGCTTCAACAGCTCGACGGCGTCCATCCGGGCCTTCCTCGTCGCCGGTGGTGGCCAGCGGCTCGATCTCGTGCGGGCGGAAGTACAGGTAGCGGCCGTACCAGGCGTTCAGCTCGGCGCCGGGGTCGTCCTCCAGCGTGACGGCGAGGTGCCGGGTGCCGTCCACGTCGTGGAGGACGGCGGCCACCTTGGCGTCGCGGCCGGCGAGGAACATGTCCTGGGCGTCGGCGCCGCGTCCGCCGGGGCGCAGCCGCACCCTGCTGCCCCGGGCCACCGCCACCTCGCCCACCCGGACGCTGTCGGTGGCCGGGCAGAGTCCGTCGTCGCCGCCCTCCTCCCACCAGGCGGCGGCCGGGCGGGGGCGCAGCGAGCGGATGGCGCCGTGCAGCCGGGCGAAGACCTCGGGCGGCATGGTGTCGACCCGGTCGAGGATCCGCGCGGCCCGGACGTCGGTGGCCCGGGCCTCCCGTTTCTCCTCCTCGGTCAGGAGCGCGGTGCGCAGCGACAGGATCTCGTCGATCTCCGCGGCGTCGTGCAGGTCGCCGGGGCTCTCCGGGGCGACCTGGGGGTGGTCGGGCAGGATGATGGGGGCGGAGAGCATCAGGTCGCCGGTGCCGGGGGCGCCGCCGAGCACCGGGAAGGTGTGCAGGTTGCGGCAGGCGCGGACGTGGGGCGCCGCCCAGTCCGGCGGGTCGAGCAGCGAGACGAACGCGACGCCGGTGCCGCCGAGGAGGGTGTGGGTGGCGATCAGCGCGTGCCGCAGGATCTCGTCGCGCGACGCGTCGGGGCCGGGCGGCTCGCCGGTGTTCTCGGTGCGCACGGTGAGGCGGTAGGCGTGGCGGGCGGGGTCGACGGGTTGGGCCCGTACCGTGGTCACCGCGTGGACCGGGTGGCCGCGGCGTACCACCCGCGCGGTGCCGTCGGCGATCGGCGAGGTCTGCGTTCCCCCGGGTGATCCGGTGGTGAACGCCTGCTCCGCCGCGAGGAGTTGGGCGAGCGGGATGTCGGCGCCGGTCTCGCGGGGCAGCGCTTCGTCGAAGGTGAGGTGGAGTTCGCCGTCGGCCTCCAGGGAGGCCACGGGCCGGTGGGAGCCGTCCGCGTGGCGGCGCTCGACGCTCTTGTGCCGGCTGTGCAGGTAACGGAGGCGTAGCCGCAGCACGGCGTCGGGGTCGGCCTGGAGCACGACTTGCGTCTGCTGGTACCAGGACTCGGCGGAGCCGGCCACGCCCGCGGTGACGGGTCCGTTGCGTTCGGCCCAGGCGCGCGGTCCCAGTACGCCGAACTGCCAGCGCACCCGGTTCTTCGGCGAGGACCTGCGGTAGGGGTAGAGCAGGTACCCCTCGTAGAGCACCGCGTCGGCGACCGCGCGCAGCGGTGCGAACGGGTCGCACGGCGCGGTGGCCGTGGCTTCGCGGGCCGGGTCGTCCACCATGCCGTCTCCTCACCGCGAACCCGGGTCTGCCGAGCGGAGCGGCACGCCACCGGCCCGCGCCTCGATGGTGCGGTACGGGCTCACGGCCCGCTCGTCGTGGCGGCCGTCCGGGTGGCCGTGGTGTCCGCCGCCGGGGCCGGCCGGGACATCACGGGGCGGTGCGCGGCGGCACCGCCGGCCACGGCCAGCGCGCGGTCCAGCAGCAGGCCGGTGCCCTCGCCGGTGCGGGCCGAGGTGTACGCCACCTCGACGCCGGGGTTGACCTGCTGGACGTTGGCGGTGAACGCCCGCGCGTCGAACCCGGCGGCGTCGGCGAGGTCCGCCTTGGTGACCAGCACGAGGTGGGCGAGGCCGAAGGCGCTCGGGTACTTCAGCGGTTTGTCCTCGCCCTCGGTGACCGAGGCGAGCGTCACGCGCAGCGACTCCCCCAGGTCGTAGGAGGCGGGGCAGACCAGGTTGCCGACGTTCTCCACGAAGAGCACCCGGGTGGCCTTCGGCAGCCAGCCGTCGAGGTGCCCGCGCAGCATCCGCGCCTCCAGGTGGCACAGGCCGTCGGTGAGCACCTGTTTGACGGGGGCGCCGGAGCGGGCGAGCCGGCGGGCGTCGTTCTCGGTGGCGAGGTCGGCGGTGAGGGCGGCCACCGGTACCCCGCGCCGCCGGGCGATGGTGAGTTCCGCCTCCAGCAGCGCGGTCTTGCCGCTGCCGGGGCTGGAGAGCAGGTTGACCACGACGGTGCCCCGTCCGGCGAGGTCGGCGCGCAACTCCCGCGCGTAGGCGTCGTTCCGCGCGAGCACCGCCCGCGGTACGTCTTGTGGTACCTCGTCCGCTCGGCACATCTCGGTCAACCCGCCTCTCCGGCAAGGGACTCGGCGGGGCGCGGCGCCCAGCGTACGTCCACGATGTCGAGTTCCCGCCCGGCGACCAGTTCGCAGCGGGCGCTTCCGCACTCCCGGCACCACAGGTGGGGAGGCATTCCGGTGGCCCACCGCGCGGCGCAGTCGGCGCAGCGGGCGCGGCCGGCGACGGGTTCGGTCTCCAGCCGGGCCCCGGCCAGCGGGGTGCCTTCGCAGGCGAGGTCGAAGGAGAACCGCAGCGCCTCGTCGACCACCCCGGCCAGTTCACCGATGCGCAGCCGCACCGAGGTGACGGTGTGGCGCTCCGGCGGCCGGGCGGCCCGGGCGACCTGTTCCACCACCGCCATGGCGATGGACATCTCGTGCATCGGTCCTCCCTGCGTCGCGGCGGCGGCGCGTGGTCAGGGCCGCGCGCACCGGTCCGGGGCCGCTGCCGCCGCCTCGCCCGCGACCTGGAGCGCCAGGTCGGCGGCGGGGGCCACGGCGGCGGCCACCGGCGGGCTCAGTCCGATGCCCTCGGCGAGCCGTTCCGGTTCGCAGCCGACGACGACCACCCGTCGCGGCCGGTCGGCAGCGGTGCCGGCGCTGAGCGTGCCGAGCAGCGCCAGCACGGCGTCCGGGGTCATGCGGTGGCCGTCGATCAGCGCGTCCTCGGGGGTCGCCGGCCCGGCCCGCGGGGTCTCGATCAGGTAGACGGTGCCGGGCCGGCCGCCGCGCCGGGTGACGTCCACCAGGACGGCGGTGTGGTAGCCGTCGAGGAGTTGGTAGGCGAGGTGGACGCCGCGTACGCCGGTGTTCACCAGGTCGACGCCGTCGGGCAGTCGGCGGCCGGCGAGGGTGCGCGCGACCTCGACGCCGAAGCCGTCGTCGCCGAGGAAGACGTTGCCGATCCCGGCGACCAGGACCCGCGCTGCGGGGGCCGGGCCGGTCACGGCCGGGGCGTCCGGCGGGCGGCGGGCGGTGCCGTCAGGTGGCCCGGGGTGGCCGGCGGGCGTTCCTTGCGGACGAAGGCGCGGCGCAGGGCGTGGTAGGGGGCGTCGGGGTCGTCGAAGACGACGCGCATCCGGGCGAGTTCGTCCGTACGGCAGCGGCGCAGCGCCGCCGTACGTTCCGCGCTGTCGTACGCCGTCTTCTTGCGGGCGATGCGTCCGCGTACCGCCGCGGAGCCGGCCAACGAGGCGGCGCGGTGGGCGACTTCGGCGGCGAAGTCCCGCGGGGGGCAGGTGAGCACGTGGTCCACGAGTCCGAGGGCCTGTGCGGTGCGGGCGCTGACCGGCAGCGCCTCGCGGGTCAGCCGGTCGGCCTCCGCGGCGCCCACCCGGCGCGGCAGGGTGTAGGTCCAGTATTCGGAGCCGTAGAGCCCCATGAGGCGGTAGTGGGGGTTGAGTACGGCGCCGTGGCGGCACCAGACCTCGTCGGCGGCGAGGGCCAGCATGCAGCCGCCGGCCGCGGCGTTGCCGCCCAGGGCGGCGACGACCAGCCGGTCGGTGGTGGTGAGCACCGCTTCGACCAGGTCGTCGATGGCGACGATGTTGGCCCAGGACTCGGCGGCCGGGTCGGGGGCGGCCTCGATGACGTCGAGGTGGATGCCGTTGCCGAAGAAGTCGCGTTGGCCGCCGAGGACCAGCACCGAGGTGGGGCGGGCGCAGGCGGCCCGGTAGGCGCGCAGCAGCCGTCGGCACTGGGCGGTGCTCATCGCGCCGCCGGGGAAGGAGAAGGTGAGGAAGCCGGCCTCGCCCGCCTCGCGGTAGCGGATCTCGGACCAGTCGGGGACGGCCCCGGCGGCCTGCCGGTCCAGCGACGGCTCGGGCGCCTCGGGGAGCGGGGGCAGCCGGGGGCCGAGCGCGGCGGCGGTGGGCAGGGCGACGGCACGCGGGCCGCCGGGTGGTCGCCTCGGCCGTGCCCTGGGCAGCCACACGGCGCCGTCCACGGTGGCCCGGCAGACCGCGCCGGCCCGGGTGGCGAGCAGTTCCCCCGGGCGTCCGCGCAGCGCCTCGGCGCGGTGTCCGCCGTGCAGGAAGACCTCCCGGCCGAGGAGGACGTCGAGGACGCCGGGTTGGGAATCGGCCGACCTCAGTTTGCGCAGAACCGTTTCCGTGGGGTCGGAGGTCCAGTCGATCCGGCGTACGTCCTGGGTCATCGCGGGTCTGACCCGTACCGTCGGGGCCGGCCCGGTGGCGGTGGGCGCGCGGTCCGGTTGCGGGGCCGGGAGGTGGCCGCCGTCCTCGAAGCGCCGTACCGCGAGGTGGACGGCGTCCAGCGCGGCGTCGGCGATCTCGTTGCGGTACAGGTCGCTCTTGCCGGTCTCGGGGAGCCGGCAGGGCACCGAGGCCCACACCGGGCCGGCGTCCATCTCCTCCTCGGCCTGGAGCACGGTGACCCCCCATTCGGTGGCCCCTTCCAGCACCGCCCAGTCCAGCGACGACGGGCCGCGGTCGCCGACCGGTCCGGGGTGGACGACGAAGCACGGGTAGGCCGTCCAGATCTCGCGCGGCAGGGCGGCCTTCAGCATCGGCGCGATCACCAGGTCCGGCGCGTGGTGCGGCACCCGGACCAGCAGCGCGTCACCACCGAGCGCCAGCTCCACCGCCACCTCGTGGCCGAGATCCCTCAGCTCGGCGAAGACCCGTTGGGTCAGGCTGTTGAACGCCGACGCGACGAGCAGGATGCGCATGGCCGTCCTTCGGTCCGCTGGTGCCCGGTGCCGTGCGCCCGGCGTCGCGTGCCACGGCCTGTCGGCCCTCATGGTCACCGCCGCGCGGGGCGGCCCGGCGCACCCCGGCCGCCGGGTCACCCGATTCGCCGGTACGCGGTGGGGCGTGCGGCTGAACCCCGGCCGTGTCGGGCGGCCCGGCCGGGGTACCCGTGGCCGGGCGGGGCGGACGGCGGTCGGGAGGAACGGATGGGGCGTGAGCGGGCGGATGTCATCGCGGAGCTGTCGGCCGACCACCGCGGGGTGCAGCGGCTCTTCGACCGGATCCGTTCGGCCGCCCCGGGCAGCGCCGAGCGCGGCGACCTGGTCGCGGAGGTCACGGTGGAGCTGGTGCGCCACTCCGAGGCGGAGCGCGAATACCTCTACCCCGCCGTGCGCGAGCGCGTGGTCGGCGGGGCCGCCCTCGCCGACAAGGAGCTGGCCGACCACGCGCGGGTGGAGCGGGTCCTCGACGCGCTGACCCACCGGGAGCCGGACGACCCGGACTTCGACGAGCTGCTGCTCACCCTGGTCACCGAGGTCACCGAGCACGCCACCGACGAGGAGCAGCGCCTCTTCCCCAAGCTGCTGGCCGTCTGCCCGCCCGGGACGCTGCGTGAGCTGGGCGAGAAGGTGCGCTCCGCCAAGCGGACCGCGCCCACCCGCCCGCACCCCGGGGCCCCGGACACCCCTCCGGTGAACAAGCTGGTGGCACCGGGTACCGCCGTCTCCGACCGGCTGCGGGATCTCCTGGGCCGCCGCGGCAGGCGCTGAGCCCCGGCGGGCGCGGCCGGGTACGGGCGCGTACCGGCGCCGTCACGAACCGATGCGGTCCCCGTCGGCGGGGGCGTGCTCGTCCTCGTGGCGGGGGGTGTCGCGCGGCACGGTCCTGCGCATGATCAGCCGCTGGCGGTGGTGTTCCTCGGTGAGGTCGTGGCGCCGGGCGTGCAGCAGGTGGCGCAGGGCCACGGTGCCCACCACGTGTTCGTCCGGGGCGTGGCCGACGACGGGTGCCTCGGTGACGCCGTGTTCGGCGAAGACGTAGGCGGCGCGGCGCAGGGTGTCGTCGGGGCGCAGGACGACGGGGGCGGGACGGCAGATGTCGGCGACCGTGGGGGCCGGGCCGTCCGGGTCCCGCCGGGCGGCGGCGTGCAGCAGGGCGCGGCGGGTGACCACGGCGACCGGGTAGGCGGCGCCGTCCGGGACGACCGGGAAGAGCCGCCTGCCCTCGGGTTCGCCGCCGTCGGTGCGCAAGGTGGCCGCCAGGGCGGAGTCCAGGCTGTCGCCGCGGCGCAGGACGACCGGGCGGCGGTCCATCACCTCGGCGACGAAGAAGCTCTCCAGCGGGTCGGTGGAGTACTCGCGGGTCAGATGGAGGCCGCGGCGCGCGATCTTCTCGGTGAGCACCGAGCGCCGCAGCACCAGGACGGAGAGTCCGTAGGCGGCGGTGGAGGAGATCAGCAGCGGCAGCGCGGCCGGCCAGGCGTGGGTGAGCTCCAGGGTGAAGACCACCCCGGTCAGCGGGGAACGCATCACGCCGCCGACCACCGCGGCCAGCCCCATCATCGCCCAGAAGCCGGGGAGGACGTGCGGGAAGAGCAGCCCCTCGGCGGCCCCGACGGCGCCGCCGATCATGAAGACCGGCGCCAGGACGCCGCCGGAGGTGCCCGAGCCGAGCGAGAGCCCCCAGATCAGCGTCTTGACCACCAGGATGCCGACGATCAGGGAGACCGTGGCCCGGCCGGTCAGCAGCTGGTCGATGACGTCGTAGCCGACGCCGAGCGCGCGCGGCTCGATCAGCCCGCCGACGCCGATGACGGCGCCGCCGATGGCCGGCCACCACATCCAGTGGAACGGCAGCCGGGAGAAGGCGTCCTCGGCGCGGTAGACCAGCCAGGTCGCCACCACCGCGAGGGCGCCGCCGAGCACGCCGGCCACCACGCACAGCGCGCTGTCGGCCGCGGTGACGTGCATCCCGACGGTGGACACCGGGAAGATCGGGGCGGTGCCCAGCAGGAAGCCGCGGCACACGGTGCTCACCGCGACCGCCCCCACCACCGGGACGAAGCTGCGGGGCCGCCACTCGAACAGCAGCAGCTCCACCGCCAACAGCACGGCGGCCAGCGGGGAGTTGAACGTCGCCGCCATCCCGGCCGCGGCCCCCGACACCAGCAGCGTCTTGCGTTCGTCGGCGCTCAGCCGCAGCGCCTGCGCGAGGATCGAGCCGATGGCACCGCCGGTCATGATGATCGGGCCCTCGGCGCCGAACGGGCCGCCGGTGCCGATGCTGACGGCGGCGGAGATCGGCTTGAGCACGGCCACCCGGGGCGCGACCCGGCTGCCGCCGGTCAGGATCGCCTCGATCGCCTCCGGCATGCCGTGGCCGCGGATCTTCTCGGTGCCGTACCGGGCCATCAGCCCGATGACCAGGCCGCCGGCCACCGGGGCGCCCAGCACCAGCCACCACGGGTGGCCGGGGCCCGGCGCGACCAGCGAGGACTGGACGCGCTGGTAGAAGACCAGGTTGGTGACGAGGCCGATCAGCTTCAGTAGCGCGAGCGCCGCCACCGCGCCCGCCCCGCCCACCGGCAGTGCCCACGCGGTGATCAGCAGCATGCGCGGCCGGACCGTGAAGTCGCCGAGGGCCACCGGATGCTGACGTTGTGTCAGTTTCTCTCTCGCCTTTGCGGCTATGTTTTCCATGGTCTAAGTATTGCAGTACGCAAGACTTCGATGAAGACGCCCCCTCCCCGGTCGCACGGGAACCGGCCACCGGCCGTCCGCGCGATCCGGCCGAACGATGACGCACAAGCGTTCGGTACGGACCGTGGGCCGGGATATAACGGGACCATGACTGATCAGGTGAGCCACGGCCCGCGGGCGCGCTCGAAGGACCGGGAGGACGAACGCCTCCACGACGCCGCCGAGGACGTCAGCGACGCCGTACTGGCGGCCTCCCGGCTCTTCATGGCCATCTCGGCCCGGGCGCTCGCCGCCATCGACCCCGCGCTGACCCTGCCGCAACTGCGCACCCTGGTGGTGCTGCACGGCGAGGGACCGGTGAAGCTGGCGGCGCTGGCGGCGGCGCTGGACGTCAACCCGTCCACGGCCATGCGCATGGTCGACAAGCTGGAGGCGCACGGCCTGGTGGACCGGCAGGTCAACCCGGGCAACCGCCGGGAGGTGATCCTGCGGCTGACCCGGGACGGGCGGCACCTGGTCGACCAGGTCATGGCCCACCGGCACCGGGAGATCGCCGAGATCGTCGGCCGGCTGCCCGCCCGGCGCCGCACCGACCTCGTCCGCTCCCTGCGGGAACTGATCGCCGCCGCCGACGAGCCGGCCCTCGGGATGCCGGAGGACGCCCGCCACGGCTGACCCCCGCGCGCCGGAACCGTAAGGCCCACTGAACCTTCGCGCAACAAACACTAACTGGATCTATTCCCCGGGGACGGCGAGGCTGGAGCGCATGTCCGTGCGTATCGTCCCGCCGCGGTTCCTCGCCCTGGCCGGCACCGTGGTGCTGTGGGCGTCGGCGTTCCCCGCGATCGCGGTGGGTGACGCGGGGCTGGGGGTGGCGGCGCTGTCGTTCCTGCGGCTGGCGGTGGCGGCCGTCGCGCTGGCGGTGGTGGCACCGCTGGCCCGGGTGCGGTTGCCCCGGCGCCGCGACCTGCCGTTGATCGCCTTGTGCGGCGCCTGCGGGATGACCGTCTACCAGTTGCTGCTCAACTGGGGCGAGGTGCACGTCGCCGCGGGGACGGCGAGTCTGCTGATCGCCGTGGCGCCGGTCTTCAGCGTCCTGCTGGGCGGTGTCTTCCTCGGCGAGCGGCTGACCCGGCAGGTGGTCGTCGGCAGCGTGGTGGCCCTGGCCGGTTCCGCGGTGGTCAGCCTGGCCGGCGGCGCCTCGGGGTTCACCGTCTCGTCCTTGGTCGTGCTGGCGGCGGCCGTGGTGCAGGGGGTGTACCACTTCGCCACCAAGCCGCTGCTGCGCCGGTACACCGGGCTGGAGGTGGCCACCTACGCCATGGTCGCCGGCACCGTCTTCGCGCTGCCGCTGCTGCCGGACGCCTGGCACGCGGTGCGCCACGCGCCGGCCGGCGCGCTGGGGTCGGCCGTCTACCTGGGGCTGCTGCCGTCCGCGCTGGGGTTCGTCATCTGGGGGTACGCGGTGGCCCGACTGCCGCTGTCCGCCTCGACCGCGGCGCTGTACCTGGTGCCGCCGGTGGCGCTGGTGGTCTCCTTCGTCTGGCTCGCTCAGGTGCCGCGCCCGCTGGAGCTGGCCGGAGGCGCGGTGAGCGTGCTGGGTGTCGTCCTGATCAACCGGCGCCGTACGGCGTCCCCCGCGCCCGGCCCGGCGGCCTCCCCCGCCGTACCCGACCGGGTCGCCAGGTGACCGGCCGACCACCGCCCGGGAAGGAGACCCGAGGAGCCATGCTCGACGTGCGCCGACTGCGCATCCTGCAACACCTGGCCGCCTACGGCACCGTGGCGGCCACCGCCGAGGCGCTGCATCTGACGGCACCGGCGATATCCCAGCACCTCGCCGCCCTGGAACGGGAGGCGGGCACCCCGGTGGTGGAGAAGCACGGCCGCACCCTGCGGCTGACGGCCACCGGTGAACTGCTGGTCGCGCACGCCGAGATCATCCTCGCCGAGCTGGCCGCGGCCGAGTCGGGGCTGGCCGCGCTGCGCAGCGGCCGGCGCGGTGTGGTGCGGGTGGCCGCCTTCGCCTCCGCCGCGCGCGTCCTCCTCCCCCGGGTCTGGCGGCGGCTCGCCGGTCGGGACGAGGCGCTGACCGTACGGCTGGCCGTCCAGGAACCCCACGAGGCCCTGGACGAACTGCGCAAGCGCGGGACCGACCTGGCCCTGGTGCACAGCTACACCGTGCTGCCGCGCAGCTTCCCCGCCGGATGCGAGCAGACGGTGCTCATGGAGGAGCCGGTGCTGCTCGCCCTGCACCCCTCGTGCGCCGGCCAACTCGGCCTGGCCGCCGGGGAGTCGGCCGACCTGACCCGTCTCGCGCATCTGCCGTGGCTGGTCCCGGGGCCGGAGACCTCCTGCTACGAGATGATCCAACGGGCCTGCGGCGCCGCCGGTTTCGTCCCCGACGTACGCGCCCGCAGCAGTGACTTCTCCGTGCTCACCGCCCTGGTGGCGGCGGGCGCCGGGGCCGCGCTGGTGCCCCGGATGGCGTTGCCGGAGAGCACGGCGGGGCTCAGCCTCCACCCGCTCGTGCGCCCGGTCTCCCGTACCGTCTTCACCGTCAGCCGGGCCGGTACGTCCCGCCACCCGGATCTGCGGCAGGTGGTGGAGCTGGTGCGGGAGGCCGCGGCGGCGCTGGACGCGCGGGTGCCGCAGCCGCGCCGTTCCGGGGCCTGACCCCGTGGCTAGGCGGAGGCCGTACGGTCCTCGGCGCCGAGGAAGTCGGTGATCCGCCGGGTGGTGGCAGGCGGCAGCGCGGTGGGGAGTGAGAAGTGGCTGCTTCCGGTCAGGATCTCCACGTCGGCGTGGGGCACCGCCGCGCGGGCGCGGGCCGCGACCTTCCCGGCGTCGTGGGTGCCGCTGCGGCCGGCGAGGAGGACCAGCAGCGGGCAGCGCAGCGCGGTGGGGTCCGGGCGGCGGCCGGTCACCGGCCGCCGCCCCGGGAAGGCGGCGACCGCCAGCGCGTACAGCCGCGTCCACTGCGGATCGACACCGGTGCCGGCCGTCTCGCGGGACAGGAGGGCGAGGGCGCGGGGGACGGTCGGACGCACCAGCATCGGCAGCGCGCGCAGCAGGAAGGCCGGACGGAACCCGGCGAAGCACTGCGTCGGGTCGAGCAGCACCAGCCGGTCGGTCCGTTCCGGGGCGTGCAACGCGTACGTCAGCGCCACCCACGCGCCGTAGGAGTGGCCCAGCAGCCGCACCCGGGCGACGCCGAGCCCGTCGAGCAGGGCGTCGAGCCACCCCATCAGGTCGGCGGTGGTGCGCAGCGGACGTCCATCGGGGACGCCGCGGCCGGCCTCGCCGAGGATGTCGACCGCCAGCACCCGGTGGCAGCGGCCCAACTCCGCCGCCTGGCCGTACCAGACGGTGCCGGTGGCGCCGCCGCCGTGGAGCAGCAGGAGCGGGGTGGCGTCCTCGGGGCCGTAGGCGTGGACGCGGGTGGAGCCGTAGGGGGTGGCCACGTCCACCTCGGCGGTGCCGGCCGGCCAGCGGGCGAGCAGGGCGTCGTAGGCGGCGTGGAACTCCTGGGCGGGGTCGGGCACGGCAACTCCCGTTCGAGGTCGTCCGGTTGAATCTCTCGTTGACCGTTCTTCTCGCTCATCGAGATACTAGCCGGGTGAGTGACGACGACGGCACCCCCACCGCCATGCGCCTGGTGCACCTGCTGCGCGCGGTCACCGTGGAACTGGACCTTCGCGGCGCGGAGTTCGCGGCCCGCAACGGGCTGCACCCGACGGATCTGCGGGCGCTCATCCGCCTTCTCGACGCCGACCGGGCGGGCACCGCGGTCACCCCGGGGCGCCTGGGCGAGGCGCTGCGGCTCAACTCGGCCGGGGTGACGGCCCTGGTCGACCGGCTGGAACGGCTCGGGCTGGTGCGCCGCGACCGCGACCGGCGGGACCGGCGCCGGGTCCTGCTGACGGTCACCCCCGAGGCGGTCGAGCTGGGCTGGTCCTTCTTCGGCCCGCTCATCGGCCAACTCGTCGAGGTCGCCGGGGAGTTCACCCCTGACGAACTCGACGCGGTGCGGCGCTACCTCACCGCGGTCCTCGCCCGCGCCACCGGTGGCTGACGGCCACCCGGGGCGTGGTGCGGCACGTCACAGGAACCCGGCCGGGGGTACGGACGCACACCGGCGTGGACCGTTCACCGCGTGCCCGGATCCGCGCCGGGGACCCCGAGGCGTCCCGGGGCCTGTTCCCTGAGCCTGCTCGGCTGGTCCGGCAGCGCCGCGAGGCGCCGTGCCGGGCGTCGCGGCGGGGCGAACCCGGGCCGACACGGCCCTAGGATCCGCCCTCCGCCGAGCCGGCGTTGTACCGTTCCGGCTCCCCGTCCGGGGCCGGCCACACCGGTTTGTCGTGGGGCGAGGCCACGGCGGGACGGGGGCTGTCGGCGGTGACCACGGCGGCGGGGCGCGGGGGGCCGTCCGGGGCGGCGCGGCTGGAGGCCGGCACGTGGGGTGCGGTGGCGGCGAGGGCCGACACGGCGAGCAGGGTGAGGCGGACGCGCCACGTACGGCGCGGACGTGACAGCGGCACGGGCCCTCCTTCGTCGGAACACCGGGCACCGTCCTCATCCTGCCCGCGCGGCCGGTGTCCTATCCCGTGCAGCCGGCCGCCGCGGGCGCGGAGTGGCGCCGGGCGGCCCGGCGGTCGTCGGAGAGGCGGTAGGAGGGCGCGAGGTCGCGGACCTCCACCGAGTGCGCCCAGCGTTCGCCGGGGTCGGCGGGCAGGTGCCGGTCGAGCAGGTCGAGCACGGCCTCGGAGAGCCGGGCCTTGAGCGCGTCGCCGCGCCCGGGCAGCAGGCCGATCTCCACGTGGACGAAGGCGGTCTCGGCCGACGGCAGGTCACCGGCGTACGTCTCGGCCGCGGCGCGGAAGAACGTCTTGCACACGCCCCGCGAACCGGCCGTCTCCACGACGAGCGGGTGCAGCTCCCGCACGAAGGCCCGCCGGTCGAAGACGGCGTCCAGGCGGGCTGAGTAGTCAACGGTGATGTGTGGCATGCGGACTCCGGCAATGTTGGCTCGTACACATATCTTCCCCGACGCCTCCACGCCGCCCCCCGGGGCCTCCCCACTCGGAGCCATTTAGTCAGTTAAAACTGATCAGCTTGAGCTGGACAGAGTCGTGTGCCGAACCTACCGTGGAGGGGTGAACGAGAACGTCGAGACCGTGTCGCCGCCGGCGCCCCGCGCCGTCCGGGGGACCCGGCCGTGAGCGACCCCGGAGGGATACCGTCCGCCACCGGGGCGGCGTCCGGCGGCGACCGCGCCGCCCCGGCGGACCGCTTCGACCGCGGTCTCGTCCCGCCGATGGTCATCGGGTCGATCCTCAACCCGGTCAACTCCTCGATCATCGCCGTCGCCCTGGTGCCCATCGGCGCCGCGTTCGGGGCGCCGCCGTCCCGGACCGCCTGGCTGATCTCGGCGCTCTACCTGGCCACCGCGCTGGGCCAGCCGGTCGTCGGCCGCCTCATCGACCTCTTCGGCCCCCGCCGGCTCTTCCTGATCAGCACGTCGCTGGTCGGGCTCGCCGGGGTCGCCGGCACCCTGGCGCCGGACCTGGCCACCCTCGTCGGGGCCCGCGTGCTGCTCGGCCTCGGCACCTGCGCCGGCTACCCGGCGGCGATGTCCCTGCTGCGCGGCGAGGCCCGGCGCACCGGCCACGACAGCCCCAACGCGGTGCTCACCGTGCTGGCGGCGGCCAACCAGACCGTCGCCGTCATCGGCCCCCCGCTCGGCGGCCTGCTCATCGGGGTGGGCGGCTGGCGGGCCACCTTCGCCCTCAACGTGCCCCTGGCGGCAGCCGCGTGGCTGCTCGGCGCTATGCGGCTGCCGAAGCGCACCGGCCCGCGGCGTACCGGCACGGTGTCCGTGGTCTCCCAACTCGACCTGCCCGGCGTGGCGTTGTTCGCCGCCATGCTCGTCACCGCGCTGCTGTTCCTGATGGATCCGCGTCCGGCCGGCTGGTACCTGCCGGTGATCGCCGTGGCCGCCGGGGGCGCCTTCGCGCTGCGTGAACTGCGCGCCTCCGTACCCTTCATCGACCTGCGGGTGCTGGCCGGGAACGTACCGCTGCTGGCCACCTACGGCCGCGCCGTGCCGGCGTACGTGGTCTCCTACTGCTTCCTGTACGGCTTCACGCAGTGGGTGGAGGAGGGCCGCGGGCTCACGCCGTCGCAGACCGGGCTGGTCCAACTGCCGGTGTTCCTCACGGCGATCGGGGTCACGACGCTCACCGGACGGCGGAGCGGCGTCCGCGGCAAACTCGTGGCCGGCGCGATCGCCCAGCTCGCCGCGTGCGGCCTGCTGCTCACCCTGGGCGCGGGCAGCCCGGTGTGGCTGCTGCTCGCGGTCGGGCTGGTCTCCGGTATACCGCAGGGGCTCAACAGCCTCGCCCTGCAGAACTCGGTCTACCACCAGGCCGATCCGGAACGCGTCGGCGCCTCCTCCGGGCTGCTGCGCACCTTCTCCTACGTCGGCTCGATGATCGCCTCCGCGGCCACCGCGGCGGCCTTCGGCGACCACGCCGGCACCGGCGGACTGCACCACCTGGCGTGGTTCATGCTGGGCGCCGGCGCGCTGTTCCTGCTCGCCACGCTCCTCGACCACGGGCTGCGCCACGTCGCCCCGGCGGACGCCTCCGCGGGGAACGGCGCCGGACGCCGCTCAGGCGC
The DNA here is from genome assembly GCF_000240165.1 of Streptantibioticus cattleyicolor NRRL 8057 = DSM 46488. NCBI lineage: Bacteria > Bacillati > Actinomycetota > Actinomycetes > Kitasatosporales > Streptomycetaceae > Streptantibioticus > Streptantibioticus cattleyicolor. The sequence continues at coordinate 1,231,493 of NC_017585.1, read as the reverse complement.
TCAGGGCCGCCGCGAGCACCGCGGCGACTGAGGCCGGCAGCAGGGTCTTCCCGGCATTCACGCCGGCTTTCCGCTCCGTCGGGCGGTCCGGCGAGGGGGACGGCACCGTGTGGTCACCGGCGGTCGACCCTTGACGCCCCGCTCGGCCCGTCGTCAGGGTCCGTTGCATTGTTCGACAGGCACAGACGAGGACCACCTGTCGGTGGCTTCGCCGTGCCCTTCACGCTGTCGTGCCTCCGACGGGTCTTTCCCGAAGGCAGGTCGCATGGCACAACAGCCCGTGGTGCGCGGCGTCGGTGACGTCGCGGCGCTCGTCGACACGTTGGGAAGACTCACCGGCCGCTCGCGGTTCGTGTGGTTCCTGGTCTTCGGCGGTCTCTTCCTCGACGCCTACTCCAACGTGTTCGGCTGCGCGGTGCTGACCGGGGCGGGCGCGGTGGTCGACACGGCGGCCGTGCGTCCCGGTGAGTCGGTGGTGGTGTACGGGCTCGGCGGGGTCGGGCTGTCGGCGGTGCTCGGCGGCCGGGGCCTGGCCGATCGTCGCGGTGGACCCGGTGGCGGCCAAGCGGGAGTCGGCGCTGCGGCTCGGCGCCCACCACGCCTTCCCGCCCGACGAGGCGGTGGCGGCGGTGCCTTCGCTGACCGTCGGCGGGGCGGAGTGGCGGTGGAGGCCGTCGGCAGCGCCGCGGTGATCGGGGGGTGCCTGAGCGCGGTGGACTGTGGCGGCCGGGTGGTCCCGGTGGGGCTGCCGGCGCCGGACCGCACGCTCGGTGCGGTGCCGGCGCTCGCCTTCGCCGGCGAGGGCAAGTCGCTCATCGGCTCGTACATGGGCGATTCGGTTCCCCGCCGGGACATCCCCCGTTACCTCGGTCTGTGGCGCTCCGGGGCGATGCCGGTGGAGTGGCTGCACTCCGGCACGGTGCCGTTGGACGGCCTCGACCGGGCGCTGGAGGACCTCGCCGGCGGCCGGGCCGTCCGGCAGTTGGTGCACCCCGCCGACTGACGCCACGTCAGGCGGACAGGTAGGCGAGGACGCCCTGGACGCGGTCGCCGTCCGGGCGGCGCCAGGGGCCGGAGACGTGGCCGAGGGCGGCGGGGGCCTCGGTGCCGGGGCGCACCACGCGGATCAGGCGCAGCGCCGTGCCGGGCGAGGTGGGCACCTCGGTGTGGTCGGCGCCGTCGACGGCGGTGCCGGCCGGCCGTGCCGGGGTGGCCGGATCGCCGGTGAAGGCACGGACGACGGTGGGGTCCGGGGCGTCGCTGACGTTCTGGTCCTGGGCCTGGGCGCGCCCCTCGATCAGCGCGAGCAACTGGGCGACCACCACCGGGTCGTGGCAGCCGTCGTAGACCCAGCGCCGCCCGAGCACGCCGTGTTCCATGGTGCCGACGAGGGCGTGGTCGGCCCCGTCCAGCGGCGCGCCCCGGTAGGACAGCGGCACCAGGTAGGTCACCGGCTCGGCCCCGGCGACATCGGTGACCAGGATGAACTCGATGCCGACCGCGCCGTCCGGGTCGTCCAGCCGGAAGCCCCCGGCCGCTTCCAGCCGCGGCCCGTCCGCGGTGCCCCGGTACCACGGCCGGGTGGGCAGCCATGCGGTGAGCAGTTCGCCCTTGGTGGGTCTGAGCGTGGTCTGGTGGATGACGGCCATGCCGTGCGGCCTCCTCGGATGCGGGTACGGGCGGTCATACCTTCCCATCCGCGCGGGGGAGGCGCATCTTCCGCTCCGGTGGCGCCCGTTCGGCAGATCACGCGGCGGGGCGTCGCCGTCCGGGGGCGCGGCGTCGGCAGACTCCGGGCATGGCGAAGACCACGGTGACCGACGGCCGGCCTCGGCCGCTGCTGACGTTCGGGCACGGCACCGCCGGCCGGGAAGCCCTCACCGAGCTGCTGCGCGGCGCGGGCGTGACCGCCGTGGTGGACGTGCGCACGGCCCCCGGCAGCCGGCGCAACCCGGACGCCGGCCGGGAGGAGCTGGCCCGGTGGATACCGCGTGCGGGGTTCGGCTACCGCTGGGACAAACGCCTCGGCGGCTTCCGCAAGGCGGCCCCCGACTCCCCGGACGTCTTCTGGGAGAACGCCTCGTTCCGCGGCTACGCCGGGTACACCCGCCACCCCGAATTCCTCGCCGCCATGGACGAGTTGCTGCGTCAGGCGGCCGACGTGGACACCGCGGTGATGTGCGGCGAGGCGGTGTGGTGGCGCTGCCATCGGCGGATCATCGCCGACTTCGCGGTGCTCGCGCGCGGTACGCCGGTGTTCCACCTGGCGCTCGACGGCCGCCGCACGGAGCATCCGGTCACGGCGGGTGCGCGGCTGCGCGAGGACGGGCTGCTCGTCTACGACCGGGTGTGAGCCGCAAGCTTGGGACGCTAGGCTCAATCCTAGGAGCCCTAGCTTTGAGGAGGTGGCCGACGGCATGGTGCGGGCAGGACTGACGGTGGCCCGGCTGACGGAGGCGGCGGCGCGGATGGCGGACGAGGTCGGGATCGAGAAGGTCACGATCTCGGCGCTCGCCCGGCAGTTCGGCGTCAAGGACGCGAGTCTGTACTCGCACATCAAGAACCTGCGGGAGCTGCGCGTCCGGATCGCGCTGCTGTCCGGCGAGGAGCTGACCGACCGCATCGCCACGGCGGTGGCCGGCCGGGCCGGCAAGGACGCGCTGATCGCCTTCGCCGACGCCTACCGCGACTACGCGCTCGAACACCCCGGCCGCTACGCGGCGTCCCAGACACGTCTCGAACCCGAGGAGATCGCCGGTTCGGTCGCGCTGCGCCGCAGCGTCGAGCTGACCCACGGCATGCTGCGCGCCTACGGCCTCACCGACCCCGACCTCACCGACGCCGCCCGCCTGCTGCGCAGCACCTTCCACGGCTACATCCAGCTGGAACTCGGCGGCGGCTTCGGGCATCCGCGCGACGTACGGCGGTCCTGGTCGCGCGTGCTCGAAGCGCTGCACATCACGCTGGAGCACTGGCCGTCCCAACCCGACGGGAGTCTGATTCGAAAATCAACCACCCCCGCAGGTCAGACCGCTTCCGCTGATTGGAGGGACACTTGATAGCCGAGCATGTTGAGCTGGCTGACCAGGCGCCGCGTCTGCCTGGCCCGGCCGGTTCGTTGGACGAAGTAGTCGCCTCCGAGTTCAGCGTATTCGGCGTCGTTGGTGAGCATGTGCCAGATCGGGGTCAGGATGGTGTGGCCGATGGCGACCAGTGCGCGTTTCTTGCCGCGGCGGACTGCGATGCGTTTGTAGCGGGCGGCAAGGTAGGTGCCCTTGGTGCGGGCGGCTGCTGTTGCGGCGAGCCCGAGGGCGCCCTTGAGCCAGGGGTCGCCGGGGCGGGACTTGCCGGAGGTGTGCTTGCCGGCGGACTCGTGGTTGCCCGGACACATCCCGGCCCACGAGGCCAGGTGGGCAGCCGTGGGGAAACGGCTCATGTCCACGCCGATCTCGGCGAGGATCACCTCGGCGGACTTGGCGTTGACGCCCGGGATCGTCGTCAGCAGCTCGACCTGTCGGCGAAAGGGGGCGAGCTGGCGGGTGATCTCCTCGCTCAGCCGGGCCTCGGTCGCGGTTACCGCGCCGATGCGGTCGAGCATGGTGCGGGCCAGGAACGCGTGGTGGTCGGTGAACCGGCCGGTCAGCGCCTGGGCCAGGACCGCGCGTTTGGCTCGCATGCTGGCCTTGGCCATCTCCGCCAGGACCAGCGGGTCGCGTTCTCCGGCGATCAGGGCCTCCAGCATCGCGCGGGACGACTTGCCCAGCAGGTCGGAGACGACGGCGGAGAGCTTGATCCCGGCGTCTTCGAGAAGCTTCTCCAGCCGCTGGGCCTCGCGGGTGCGTTCGCGGATGACCTCGGTGCGGTAGCGGGTCAGGTCCCGCAGCTGCCGGATCTCCGGCGGCGGGACGAACGAGGGCCGGACCAGGCCGTGTTCGACCATCTTGCAGATCCACTCGGAATCGGCGACGTCGGTGCGGCCGGGGACGTTCTTCATGTGCCGGGCGTTGAGCAGCCAGGTCCCGATGTCGTTCTCCAGCAGGTAGAACACCGGCTTCCAGTACGAGCCGGTGGCCTCCATGCCGACCACGGTGATGCCCTCGGCGATCAGCCAGTCCCGCATCGCCAGCAGGTCACGGGTCATGGTGGAGAAGGTGCGTACCTCTTTCCGGCGCCGTTTGCCCGGCCCTGGAACGCGGACGCAGACCTTCACGTCCGCCTTGCCGATATCGATCCCGGCGCATCGTTCGTGGACAACGTCCATGCCCCGGTCCTCCCCTCGCGCGGTGTGCTGTTGTGCAGCAGCCGTCCGGCGGGGACCAAGCAGGCAAAAGAATCTGATGCACATGCTCGAAGCAACACTTCCGGGTGCCTGACGACGGGTCCCCGGCGTCCTACTCAATGTCGGGTTCCGGTGGCACCAAGATTCCGCGACGTCAGCCGGACGGCCGTAACCCGATTTTCTCCCCTTTGGGGAGTCGCCGTCAGGAGATCGGATCACTCAATGACTGAGTCAAGCCGCCTGCGCGGCAGGCGGGGCGGAGGTGAAGGCCCGTCCGTCGCGCAGGAGTGCCCACAGGACGCTGGCCCGTCGGCGGGCGAGCGCAATGATCGCCTGGACGTGCTTGCAGCCTTCGCCGCGCTTCTTGAGGTAGAAGTCCCGGTTAGGACCCTCGCGGATGATGCTGGTCTGCGCGGACAGGTAGAAAACCCTGCGCAGGCGGCGGCTGTAGCGCTTGGGCCGGTGCAGGTTGCCGGTCCGCCGGCCCGAGTCACGCGGGACGGGCACCAGCCCGGCCGCCGAGGCGAGGTGGCCGGCGTCGGCGTAAGCCGTGAGGTCGCCCGCCGCGACGACGAACTCCGCCCCGAGGATCGGCCCCATGCCGGGCAGGGACTCGATGATCTCGGCCTGAGGATGGGCGCGGAAGGTGTCGCGGATCTGCTTGTCGATGCGCTTGAGGCGGTCGTCCAGGGCCAGGATCTGCGCAGCCAGGTCGGCGACGATCGCTGCGGCGATGTCCTCGCCGGGCAGCGCGGTGTGCTGGGCCTCAGCGGCTTCCAGTGCGGTGGCGGCCACCGCGTCGGCGCCGCGGACACCGCGGTTGGCCAGCCAGGCCGTCAGGCGGGTCCGTCCTCGGCGGCGGATCGCGGCCGGGGTCTGGTAGCCGGTCAGCAGGACCAGGGCGCCCTTGTGGGCCGAGTAGTCGAAGGCTCGTTCCAGGGCGGGAAAGATGCCGGTCAGCACGTCGCGGAGCCGATTGATCATCCGTACGCGGTCGGCGACCAGGTCCGTGCGGTGGCCGGTCAGCAGCGCGAGGTGGGCCGCGAGCTGGACGGGCACGTCGATGGCGGCCAAGTCCCGGCGGTGACGGGCGGTTTCGGCGATGACGTAGGCGTCGCGGGCGTCGGTCTTGGCCTCGCCCCGGTAGGCGCCGGACATGCGGTTGACGGTCCGTCCGGGCACGTAGACGGCCTGCTGGCCGTGGGCCGCGAGCAGAGCCAGCAGCAGCGCGGAGGAGGTACCGGAGATGTCCACTGCCCAGTGGACCTTCTCGGCCAGGTCGAGGATCTCACCGAGCGCGGCCAGGATCGCCGTCTCGTCGTTGTCGATTTTCTTCGACCACACGGTCGGGCCGCTCTCGTCGACCACCGCCGCCCAGTGATGGCCCTTGCCGGCGTCGATGCCGGCCCAGACCTGGGCTCGCCGCTCGCTCACTCGCCCCTCCTCGTTCCGCGTGAACTGCCGTCGGCCCGAGGAACACCCCGCTGTCATCTCCGTAAACAGCGACCGCGCAAGGCGCGCGCATCTCAATCAGCAGCCAGGGCGCCCCGGAGAACCGGACGGCCACTCCCTTCGAGCCACGACTGGCAAGACCCGATCAGCCACATCCGGCCCTCCCGGGCCGCCTAACAACTTACGGAGCACCCGATGACCGAGCCGACGACCGGCACCCTGCGCGTACCCGGCGCCGTCCTCCATCACGAACGGCGCGGCAGTGGTCCGCCGCTGCTGCTGATACCCGGCGGTGCCGCCGACGCCGGGCTGTACGCGGGCCTGGCGCCGCACCTCGCCACCCGTTACACCGTGGTCTCCTACGACCCGCGCGGGATGTCCCGCAGCCGGCTCGACGGCCCCCTGACCGACCAGAGCGTCGAGGAGTGGAGCGACGACGCCTTCCGGCTGCTGGACCTCCTCGCACCCGACGAGGAGGTGCGCGTGCTCGGTTGCAGCTCCGGTGCGATCACCGCCCTCGCGCTGCTGGCCCGGCACCCCGAGCGACTGCGTACCGTGGTCGCCCACGAGCCGCCGCTGCTGGAGCTGCTGCCCGACCCGGAACCGTACAAGGCGCTCTTCGCCGAGGTACGGCAGTTGTGCCGCACCGACGGTCCCGGCCCGGCCATGGCGCGCTTCGCCGAGGCGCTGGGCGGGGGCGGGGCGGAGGCGGAGCGGGCCACCGAACTGGCCCCGGAGATCCGGGAGATGGCGCCGCGCATGCACGCCAACCTGCCGGTCTTCCTGGAGCGCGTGCTGTGCCCGTTCGCGTTCTCCGTCCCCGACCTGGCGGGGCTGCGCCGGGCCGGCGACCGGCTGGTGCCGGCCGCCGGACGCGACTCCCGCGGTCAACTCCCCCTGTACGGACCGGTGGCGAGGCTCGCGGAGCTGCTCGGCACCGAGGTCGCCGAGTTCCCGGGCGGCCACGTGGGGGCCACCGAGCGTCCCCGGGAGTTCGCCGAGCGGCTGCTGGCCGTCCTCGACTGACGTTGCGTCAGATTCAGACGGTGGCCACCAGGAACTCCTCCGCGTTGGAGGTGTGCAGGCCGTCCGTCCGCCCGGTGAAGTAACGGTCGTTGAGGACGTCCGCCGAGACGTGGCGGACCTCGGAGAACCCGGCGTCGCGGGCCATGGCCAGCATCTGCGGCGGGGTGAAGAAGCTGATGAAGGGGGTACCCGACGTCCGGGCACCGTCCTGCGCGGCCTGGCGTGCCAGGCGGTCCTCCTCCACCACGTGGTCCAGCGGCGCCTGGAACGTCATGGCCAAGGTGGTGCCCGGGGCGAGCGAGGCGACCTGGCGCAAGGTGGCCGCGTTGGCCTCCTCGGTGAGGTACATGCTGACCCCGGTGGAGGCCACCACGGCGGGCCGGCCGGGGTCGAACCCGGCGCCCGCCAGCCGGTCCGGCCAGGAATCGCCCGCCTCGAAGTCCACCGGGACCAGCCGCAGCCGGTCGGGCACACCCAACCCCAGCGCCTCCAGCCGGCCGCGCTTCCACTCCTGGGTGGCGGGCTGGTCGACCTCGAAGACCCGCAGGCGTCCGGCGACGTCCGGACGGCGCTGGGCGAAGGTGTCCAGGCCGGCCCCCAGGATCACGTACTGGCCGACGCCACGGGCGGCCTGCTCCATGACGAGGTCCTCGACGAACCGCGCCCGGGCCACCACGCCCGCGCGGTAGCGGGCGGTGGAGCGCGGCTCCATGTCCGGACGCCGCCGCCAGTCGTCCCCCGGGTCCGCCAGCCGCAGCCCGACCTCGTCCGTCAGGACGTGCGGCGGCGGATCGGCCTCGATGTGCAGCGCCCGCCACAGGGCGACCCGTACCGCCGTGTTGTCGGGGATCTCGGTGTGCTGTTCCGGCATGGCCGTGCCTTTCGTGGTCAGTTCCTGCCCGGTGCCTGGACGATCCACAGCCGCCCGTCGGGGTCGCGGACGGTGGCCTCCCGGGTGCCGTAGTGGGTGTCCTCGAACGGGGAGACCACCTCGATGCCGGGGCCGGGGCGGAACGCCTCCTCGTCGGAGACCTTCAGCACCATCAGCGTCCGCGGTTCCCGGTCCGCCGGCACCTCGGCGATGAACAGGTAGGGGCCGTCGCCGTTGCGCAGCTGCCCGGAGTTGTGGTCGGTGGCGAAGTCCAGCTGGTAGCCGAGCCCTTGGTAGAACTTGGCCGCCTTCCCCCAGTTGTGGGTCTCCAGGAAGACCGCCTCGATGCCCTCGGTCGTCATGCTCACTCCTCGTTCCCCGGCGGTCGCCGCCGTTGCGGTCGGGTGTCGTCGAGGTACGCGCGCAGCGCCTCGGCCACCAGCGCCGACAACGACAGCTCCGCTTCGACGGCACGGTGCTTGACCTGTTTGATCAGCCCGATCGGCAGATACACGTTGAACTGCTTGACGTCCTCATCACCCACGCGAGCATGCTAGCAATCTAGCCACGCGAAAGCCAAGGAACGCCGGACGGGCGTGCCGTCCGGCGTCCGGACCGTTCAGCGCGGGGCCGGCACCAGCGGCCAGGGGTGCTCCGCCTCCCAGGCGAAGGCGAGCTCCAGCAGGGTGCGTTCGGCGCCGGGGCGGGCGGAGAACATCAGGCCGACGGGGAGGCCGTCGGCGGTCGTGGTGCGGGCCGGGAGGGAGATGGACGGGGTGCCCACCACGTTGTCCAGCGGGGTGAAGGCGACGTAGGAGCTGAGGCGTTCGATCAAGGTCGCGTAGGGGACGTCGGGGCTGAGCCTGCCCAGCGGCGGGGTGGTGTGGGCGAGGACCGGGGAGAGGACGGCGTCCAGGCCGCGGTGGGCGGCGGCGTAGGCGTCCCGGGAGCGCCGCAGCCTGCGCAGCACGTCGGGGGTGGCGCGCAGGTTGCGCAGGTAGTGGGCGCGCAGCCCCTGGCTCAGGCCGTCCATGCGGCGCCGGTCGAAGCCCCGGTCCAGCCGCTTGCCGAAGGCACCGGCCAGGAACGACAGCATGCCCCAGTAGGTGATGAAGTCCTGCGCGAAGCGGCCGTCCAGCCCGATGGCCACCAGTTCCACGGTGTGGCCCATCTTCTCCAGCGCGGTCGCCGCGTCGGTGACGGCGGCCCGGGTGGCGGCGTCGGTGGGGACGCCGGAGGGCGATTCGAGCAGGAGCCCGATCCGCATCCGCCGCTCGGCGGGGCCCTCGACGAGGCCCAGCGGCGGCAGCTTCGGGTTGCGCCAGTAGCGTTCGGCGGCGGCGAAGAAGGCGGCGGTGTCCCGCACGGAACGGCTGAGGACCCCGTCGCTGATGAGGTTGATCGGCAGCGTACGGCCGTCGGCGTTGGGGATCACCCGGCCCCGGGTCGCCTTGAGCCCGACCAGCCCGCAGCAGGCGGCCGGGATGCGGATGGAACCGCCGCCGTCGTTGGCGTGGGCGATCGGCACGGCGCCGGAGGCCACCAGCGCGGCGCTGCCGCCGGAGGAGCCGCCGGAGGAGAAACCGGTGTGCCACGGGTTGCGCACCGGCGGCGCGTCCTCGTACTCGGTGGTGGCGTTGAAGCCGAACTCCGGCAACCGGGTCTTGCCCAGGACCGTCACCCCGGTGCTGAGGAACTGCCGGGTGAACGGGGCGTGGCGCCGGGCCGGGCGGGCGGTGAAGGCGGCGCTGCCGTGGCCGGTGGGCAGCCCCTGGTAGTCGGTGTTGTCCTTGACGAGGCTGGGGACCCCGGCGAAGACACCGTCGCGCTCGGTGGCGGTGTGCTCGTCCGCGTACACCTCGACGGCGTCCAGCCGGGCGGCGGCGCGGCGCACCCGGTCGGCCGCGGCCCGGTGTGCCTCGGCCGCGGAGATCTCCCGCCGGCGGATCAGCCGGGCCAGGCCCACCGCGTCGTGCTCCCCGAGCGCGTCGTCACCGTAGGTGTGCACCACGGTGTCCTGCCGCGACTGCGTCACTCCCGCCTCCCGCCTGCCGTTCTCCGGTGCGGGCCCGCCGGTCGGGCCCTGCGCCGCCATCATCTCCGGGCACCGTGCCGGAAGGGAAGGACGTCCCGGCCGGGGTCACTCCGTGCGCAGCCCGTCCGGACGCATCACCCGCCACAACACCGGCAGGCTCACCAGCGTGACCAGCGCGACGACCACCGCGCCCACCCCGCTCATCGGCGCGAAGACCCACCAGTCGGCCACCGGCTCGCGGACCACCCGCAGCAGCACGGCGCCCAGCCCCATCCCGCCCGCGGTGGCCAGGGCGAGGCCGAGCACCACCGGCACCGCGGTCTGCCACAGCACCGACCAGCCGAGCGTGCCGCGGCGGATGCCGAAGGCGACCAGGACGGCCAACTGCCGCTTGCGTTCCCGCAGTTGCTCCAGCACGGCGACGAGCAGACCGGCCGCGATCAGCATCATGGTGGCCGTCGCGGCGGCGAACACCCCGTGGCGCACGCTGGTGTACCGCTTGTCGCGTTCGGTGTCCTCCACGGTGCCGATCCGGATCATCGGGCTGATCCGCGCGGCCGTGTTGCGCACGTACTCGGCGGCGTCCGGCAGCCGCGGGTCCACCTCGATCACGGCCTGCGCCCGCATCTCGGGCAGCGGCACCGAGCGGACGGCGCCCGGGGTGGCGAAGATCCCGAAGTGCTTCTCCCCGTGCGGGTCGGGGCGGGCGACGACGGTACGGGTGCCGGCGGGCAGCCGCCAGCGTCGGCCCCGCGCGTCGTCGTCCCCGCCGAGCAGGACGTCGGCGCCGGGCCGGGCGGTGCGGCGGACGTAGGCGTCCTGTTCCCGGTCGTCCCCGGTGAGCACGGTGAACACCTCGCCGTCGCGGCAGGAGCGGACGGCGGCCAGCCGGACCAGCGTCGCGCAGTCGCCGACCGAGAAGGAGGTGATCGGCGCGAAGGTCTCCCCGTCGCGCGGCGGGCCGGGGCGGCGGGCCCAGGCTTCCAGGGTGGCGGCCACCTGGCGCACCCCCGTGGTGGCGGCGAACCGGTCGGCCATCCGCCGGGCGTCGTCGCGGCCGGTGGCGGTCGCGGTCGCGGTGAGCTGGGCGCGGTCGGAGTCCTTGCCGGTCATCCGGGTGAAGTCGGCCTGGATCGCGCCGAAGAGCATCTGCAGCGCGATGGCGCCGGCCACCGCGACGGTGATGCCGCCGACCGTACGGGCGGCGGCGCCGCCGTCGGCCTGGAGCCCGCGGACGGCCAGCTGCCAGGAGACCGGGCCCCGGCCCAGCCGCGCCACCACGGCCCCGACCAGCCAGGGCAGCAACGCGGCCAGCCCCAGCAGCACCAGCAGGGCGCCGGCCGCGGCCTGGTAGGCGTGGACCGGGTCGTCCAGCGCGCCGCCGGTCATCGCGGGGAGCAGCAGCGCCAGCCCGAGCGGCGGCAGCGCGACCCGCCACCACAGGCGCCGCCGCCGCGCCGCCCCGCCCCGTACGACGCCCAGCGGCTCGATGACCACACCGCGCAACGCCAGCAGGGTGACCCCGACGGCACACACCGGCACCGCGAGGGCCACCAGCACGGCGAGCCCCGGGGACGGGGTGACGTCGGCGGGGAAGACGTCGACGTTCCAGATGGTGACGGATCCGGCGAACGGGCGGGCCGCCAGGAACAGGAGCGCGCCCACCACCAGCCCGGCGACCGCGCCGAAGAGCACTTCGCCGGCCGCGATCCGGTGGGTGGTGCCCCGGTCGGCGCCGACCAGCCGCAGCGCGGCCAGCCGCCGGTCGCGCCGGTCGCCGCCGAAGCGGGCGGCGGTGGCGATGAAGACCGCCACCGGCAGCAGCAGCACCACGAAGGCGACCGCGACCACGAGCCTGAGCACCGGGTTCACCGGCTCGGGCGGGACACCGGCGGTGCCCGGTCCGAAGTGGTCGGCGCGATGGCCGCCGTTGGCGGTGGTGAGCGTGGCGCTGCCCGCGTAGTAGCGCAGTTCGCCGGGGCCGAGCAGACCGTCCCGGGCGATGGTGCCGACCGTGCGGTAGGGCAGCCTGCCGCGCAGCAGCGCGCCCTCGGGGGACTTCAGCAGGGCGGCGAGGGCGGGCGAGACGACCATCCGGCCGGGACCGGGGTAGGTGGCCACGCCCGGCGGCGCGGGGGCGTGCGGGCCGTCGGGGCGCAGCAGCGTGCCGCCGACGGCGTCGCCGCGGAAGGTGGTGTCGACGGTGGCGTGGACGAAGGAGTGGTCCGAGCGGTGCACGGGCCGGTGGCCGCCGTCCGGCGCGGTGAGCGAGCGGGCGGCGTCCCGCTGCTGCCGGCCGTCGAGCAGGGACGGTATGGAGGCGGCGGCGAGCAGCAGCGCCACGCCCAGGCCGACGCCGATCGCGGTCAGCGCGGTGCGCAGCCGTCCCTGGCGTCCTCCGGTGGCGGCGATCCGGATGCCCAGGCCCAGGTCGCGGGCCCAGCCGGAGAGCCGCCCCGGGCCGCCGCGGGCGGTGCCGGGGCCGGTCATGTCACCGCCGCCAGGTCGCGGGGGCGGCCGTCCCGTACGACCACCTCGCGGTCGCAGTAGGCGGCCACCCGTGCCTCGTGGGTGACGAGGACGACGGCGGCGCCGGTCTCGCGGGCGGCCCCGGTGAGCAGTTGCAGGACGCGTTCCCCGTTGAGCGAGTCGAGGGCGCCGGTGGGTTCGTCGGCGAAGACCACGCGGGCCCGGGTGACCAGGGCGCGGGCGACGGCGACGCGCTGTCCCTGGCCGCCGGAGACCTCGCCGGGGCGCTGGCCGGCCACCTCGGTGACCTCCAGCCGCTCCAGCCAGGCGAGCGCGCGGTCGCGGGCCTCCTTGCGGCGCACGCCGGTCAGCCGCAGCGGCAGCGCCACGTTCTCCAGGCAGGTCAGCTCGGGGACGAGCTGGCCGAACTGGAAGACGAAGCCGAAGTCCCGGCGGCGCAGCGCGCTGCGTTCGCGGTCGGGCAGCGCGGACAGCTCGCGGCCGGCGTAGCGGACGGTACCGGCGTCCGGGCGCACGATCCCGGCCAGGCAGTGCAGCAGCGTGGACTTCCCGGAGCCGGAGGGCCCCATGACGGCCACCACCTCACCGGCGCCGATGGCGATGCCGGCGCCGTCGAGGGCGACGGTGGGGCCGAAGGACTTGCGCAGCCCGGAGGCGAGCAGGAGCGGTTCGCCGGCGGTCATCCGCGCACCGCCGTGGCGAGTTGGTCGAGGCGGGCGGCGGTCAGCTCCAGCCAGCGCAGATCGGCTTCGAGGTGGAACAGGGCGTGGTCGCAGATGAGTTGGTCGGCCAGGTCCCCGGTGCTCTTGCGGCGGGTCAGGTCGCGCATCAGCCGCAGGTGCTCGGAGCGCTGCACGTCCAGCAGTTCGGTGGCGTCACGGCCGGTGAGCAGCGCCAGGACGACCTTGGTGTACAGGGTGGACTGGAGGTACGGCTCGGGTTTCTCGGGCTGGGCCAGCCACTGCTCGACGTCGGTGACGCCGGCCGCGGTGATCGCGTACCGCTTGCGGTCGGGGCCGGAGCCCTGCTCGATGCCGTCGACTTCGACGAGCCCGTTCTTGAGCAGGCGGGACATGGTCGCGTAGACCTGGCCGTACGGGAGCGCACGGTCGTGGCCGAACTTTTCGTCGAAGGCGCGCTTGAGGTCGTAACCGTGGCGCGGGCCGGACTCCAGGAGACCGAGAAGGGTGTGGCCGATGGACATACCCCCGACTGTACTGATTCCGTATACACCGCATGCATAGCGGTCCCCGGCCCCGGCCCCGTCGGCCGACGCGGTACCCGGACGGCGACGTTCCGTAGCGGCTTCCTCCGTCGCCGTGACCGGCGTGCTACAATAGACGGGTTGCGGTTTTGGTACCCATTGACTTTATGTGCGCCGGACGAAACTCCGGCGCATTTTGTTTTTCCGGCCACTCCGGATGGGTCATCGCGGCGACGGGGGCCCGCACAGTGCGGGCTTCGCCAACTTTCCCCAGGAGATCGACATGGCCAGCGGCATCGTGAAGTGGTTCAACTCGGAAAAGGGCTACGGCTTCATCGCGCAGGACGGCGGCGGCGCCGACGTCTTCGCCCACTACTCCAACATCATCACCCAGGGCTTCCGTGAGCTCCAGGAAGGCCAGAAGGTGACCTTCGACGTCACGCAGGGCCAGAAGGGCCCGCAGGCCGAGAACATCATGCCCGCCTGACCTCCGGCACGGCACGGCCCGGGGCCCGCACCTGACAGGTGCGGGCCCCGGGCCGTTTCCGCGTTCAGTTGGCGGGACGCGCCGGACGGCGGGGGCGTCGGCGGGCACCGGAACGCCCGCCGCCGGAGCGGCCGGCCCCGGCGCCGTTCCCGGCGGCGGCGTCGGTACGCGGCTGCCGCCCCTCGGGCCGGGTCCCGGTGGCCGGCTTGGCCCGGGCCGGGCTCTTCGCCTTCGCCCGCTGCCGCGGGGCGGGCCGCTCGGCCGGCGGCGCCTCGACGGTGACGGCCACCCCGGACGGCTCGCGGGCCCCGGTCAGCCGCGCCAGTTCCGGGTCGCCGGAGCTGATCCGGGTGGTACGGGGACGGATCCCCGCGTCCGACATCAGCTGGGCCATCTCCTTCTTCTGCTCGGGCAGCACCAGCGTCACCACGCTGCCGGTGGCCCCGGCGCGGGCGGTGCGCCCGCCGCGGTGGAGGTAGTCCTTGTGGTCGGTGGGCGGGTCGACGTTGACCACCAGGTCGAGGTCGTCGACATGGATGCCGCGGGCCGCCACGTTGGTCGCCACCAGCGCGGTGACCTGTCCGTTCTTGAACTGGTCGAGGGTACGGGTGCGTTGCGGCTGGGTGCGTCCGCCGTGCAGGGCGGCGGCGCGGACGCCGTTGGACAGCAGGCGCTTGGCGAAGCGGTCGGCGCCGCGCTTGGTGTCCACGAACATGATCACCCGGCCGTCGCGGGCCGCGATGCGCACGGCCACGGCCTTCTTGTCGGTCTCGTCCATGACGTGCAGCACATGGTGCTCCATGGTGGTCACCGCGCCCGCGGACGGGTCGACGGAGTGCACCACGGGGTCGGACAGGTAGCCGCGCACCAGGCGGTCGATGTTCCGGTCCAGCGTGGCGGAGAACAGCAGCCGCTGCCCGTCCGGCGCGACCTGGTCGAGCAGCGCGGTGACCTGCGGCAGGAAGCCCATGTCGGCCATCTGGTCGGCCTCGTCGAGCACGGTGACCGAGACCCGGCCCAGCAAGCAGTCGCCGCGCTGTATCAGGTCGTGCAGCCGCCCGGGGGTCGCCACCAGCACCTCGGCGCCGCGCCGCAGCGCGTCGGCCTGCCGGCCGATGGACAGGCCGCCGACGACGGTGGCCAGGCGCAGCCCGACGGCCGCCGCGTACGGGGTGAGGGCGGTGGTGACCTGCTGGGCCAGCTCCCGGGTGGGCACCAGCACCAGGGCGAGCGGTGCCTTCGGCTCGGCCCGGCGTCCGGCGAGCCGGGCGAGGAGCGCCAGCCCGAAGGCGAGGGTCTTGCCGGAGCCGGTGCGCCCGCGGCCCAGGATGTCGCGGCCGGCGAGCGCGTTGGGCAGCGTGGCCGCCTGGATCGGGAAGGGCTCGGTCACCCCTTGCTCCGCCAGCGTCTTGACGAGCACGGCCGGCATGTCGAGCGCGTCGAAGGCGTCGGCGGCGGGCAGCGCGGGCGTGACGGTTTCCGGCAGCGCGAACTCCCGTTGCGGCGCGGCGGGGGCGGCCTGCGGCCGGCCGGCGCGGCGCGCGCCGGAGCCGCCACGGGAACGGCCCGGGCGCTTGCGGGTGGGGGGTTCGGATCGGGGCATGGGGGATTACCTTCCTGGGCGCGCCGGACACCACGGAACCGCCGTCGTCGGGCGGGGGTTCCTCGGCGTCCCGGACCTCGCGGTCGGGCGAGGTCGCGGTCCGCACCCGTCACGGTGCGGACCCGCGGCTGCGCGGTGGACGTCGTCGGTTCAGACCGGGACGATGTTCTCGGTCTGCGGGCCCTCGAGGCCCTGGACGGCGTCGAAGGAGACCGGTAACCGTACCACACAAGGTGATCACCCCTCCGGCCCGTGATCCCGGTCACGGGCCGCCGGTCAGGACGGCAGCGCGGCGAGCCATTCGGTCAGCAGGCGGTTCACGGTCTCGGGCCGTTCCTGCTGGATCCAGTGGCCGCAGCCGTCGAGCAGATGGGAGCCGTGGAGGGCCGGCAGCGTGGTGGGGTAGGCGGCGATGGCGTCGGCCAGCCAGGTGGTGGAGGCGTCCAGCGCGCCGCCGACGAAGAGCGACGGGCAGGTGACGGGGGCGCCGTTGTAGGGGGCGAGGTCGGCCCAGTCGCGGTCCATGGCGCGGTAGCGGCCCAGCGCCCCGGTCAGCCCGGTGCGCTCGAACTCCGCGGCGTAGACGTCGAGTTCGGCCTCGCCGAGCCAGCCGGGCCGCCGGCCGGACGGGAAGCGCTCGCGCAACGTGCCGCCGGGGGCGACGAAATGGGGGTCCGGGGCGTCGGCGCCGGGCATGGTGTCGGCGGAGAGCGCCGCGTAGAAACCGGCCAGCCAGCCGCGTACATCGGGTTCGATCTCCGCCTCGGCGCGCCCCGGCTGCTGGAAGTACGAGACGTAGAACTCCTCCGGGCCGGGCGTCCCCGCGAAGACCTCGCTGGGACGCGGCCCGCCGGGCGGGGCGTAGGCCACGCTCAGCAGGCCCACCGCGCGGAACACCTCGGGCCGGACCAGCGCGGAGGTGGCGGCGATGGTCGAACCCCAGTCGTGGCCGACGATCACCGCGGATTCCTCGCCGAGCGCCCGCACCACGGCGACGTTGTCCTCGACCAGTTCCAGCAGCCGGTAGGCGTCGGCCCCCTCCGGCCGGGACGAGCGGCCGTACCCGCGGACGTCGACGGCGACCGCCCGGTATCCGGCCGCCGCCAGCACCGGCAGCTGGTGGCGCCAGGAGTACCAGGACTCGGGGAACCCGTGCACCAGCAGCACCAGCGGTCCACGGCCCTGTTCGACCAGGTGGATCCGGCCGGCCGGGGAGGGGACGAGACGGTGTACGGGTTCGGTGGCCACGGGGTGCGCCATGGGGTCCTCCAGGTCGGTTCGGGTCGCGGCCGGGGAGCCGTCGACCTGCCGCCGATCATGCGCGGTGGCCGGCGCCGGCCGCGAGGGTTGTTGCCAGGGCGGCAAAACCGGCGGTCCCCGCGGGCGGCAGCCGTTCGGCCCTGCCGGGGCGTACCGGCCCCGGCGGGCGGGTACGCGTATCCCCCCCAGGAGCCGAGCGACGGAAGGGATGAGCCATGACGCAGCACACCGGCACGGAGGACGACGTCGTCACCCTGCTCAAGCGGCAGCACGTCCGGATCCGGGAGCTGTTCGACGAGATGACGTCGGCCACCGGTGAGCGGCGGCGGGTGGTCTTCCGGGAGCTGGTGCGGATGCTGGCGATGCACGAGACGGCCGAGGAGGAGGTCGTCCACCCCGCCGCGCGGCGCGCCTTCGAGCAGGGCCCCCAGGTGGTCGACGCCCGACTGGTGGAAGAACGGTCGGCCAAGGAGATGCTCAGCAGGCTCGACCGCATGGACATCGACGACCCGGACTTCGCGCCGCAGTTGACCGCCCTGCGGCAGGCCGTGCTCGACCACGCGGACGCCGAGGAGCGGCTGGAGTTCCCGCTGCTGAGCGAGGGGATGCCGGCCGACCGGCTGGCCCGGATGGCCAAGGCGGTGCGGGCCGCCGAGAAGATGGCGCCCACCCATCCCCACCCGGGTGTGGAGTCGATGGCCGCCAACCTCACCGTCGGCCCGTTCGCCGCCCTGATGGACCGCACCCGCGACGCGGTCCGCAAGGTCATGGGCAAGGAGGACTGACCCCGGCGCCGCGCCGGGCGGTCGGGGCGCCTACGGGGTCCTCAGTCCTCGTCGGCCCCGTGCGGCGCGGCCCGCTTGGCGTTCCTGGCACGGTGGCGGGCGAGGATCCCGCCACCGGCGACCACCATGCCGATCACCACGAGCCTGGAGATCTGGTAGCCGGTGACGGCGCCGTCGCCCGGGGTGTCGGACGAGGTGAGGTGGAGCCACACCAGCAGGGCGACGCCGACCACGATGAGCAGCACGGCGGCGACCGGCCCGAGTCCGGCCCACCACGGCTCCATGTCCGCGCCCAACGGGGCGTCGTTCTCCGCCGGTTGGGACTTCGCCTGCTCGGGCTCGGGCTTGTCGGCACGCATGACAGGCAGCGTACCCGCTGCGCCGGCCGCCGTGTCGTGCCCGGCGCCCCGCCCCGTCCCGGCCACGGGGCTTAGGGATTTCCCTATCCGACCGTCGTCAGCCTTCTTCGGTCCATCCGAGGTTTCCCACACTCCATGGGTCCCCGTCGCCCGGTCCTGCCGGCCGGCGCCGGCGGACGGAAGACGCACGTCGCCCTTCCCGTTCGCCGCCGTGCCGTTGGGCGGCGGCCCCTGCGTGAGGTGAAAGGAAACCTCCCCCATGCGCATACGAAGAACCGCGAGGGTGTCCTCGGTCGCGCTCGCCTGCGCGACCGCCGTGGCCGTCGCCCTCCCCGCGGCGGCGGCTCCGCCGTCCCCCCAGGCGCATCCGCACCCGCTGCCCGCGGGCCACGCGGCCTTCACCGCCGCCCCGTTCACCACCCACCCGGCGCCGGACGTCCGCAAGCGCGTCGCGGACCAGGCCGGAAAGGCGCTGGCCGCGCACGCCGCGCAGGCGCACCGGGCCGACGGTGACGCGTTCACCGTGCGCAACATGGTGGTCGACGCCAACGGCGCCGCCGACGTCCGGTACGACCGCACCTACAAGGGTCTGCCCACCTACGGCGGGGACGTCGTGGTGCACCTGGGCCCGGACGGCGGTTACCGTTCGCTGACCACGGGTGCGCAGACCACCGGCGCGATATCGACCACGCCGACGCTGACCGCGGGCCGGGCCGCCGCGCTGTCCAGGGCGCGCTTCCACGGCACGATCGCCTCCGTGGCCGCGCCCCGGCTGGCGGTGCGCATGTCCGGCCACTCGGCCACGCTGGTGTGGGAGACCGTGGTCCGCGGGGTGCGCCCGGACCAGACCCCGAGCGCGCTGCACGTCTTCGTCGACGCCCACCACGGCACCGTCCTGGCCACCAGCGACGAGGTGGACACCTTCGCGCCGGCCACCACGCACCCGGCGGGGACGACCGCGGGCCACCGCTCCGTCGCCCCGGCCACCGCGGGCACCGGCAGGTCCATCTACAGCGGCACGGTCTCCCTGGACCTGACCCAGTCCGGCGGCTCGTGGTCGATGCGGGACCCGTCGCACGGCAACGGCTACACCACCAACCTCGACCACGCCACCAGCGGCACCGGGTCGGTCTTCACCAACTCCACCGGCTCCTTCGGCGACGGCGCCACCGACGACCCGGCCTCGGCCGGGGTGGACGCCCACTACGGCGCGGCCGAGACGTTCGACTACTACAAGAACGTGCAGGGCCGCAACGGCATCTTCGGTGACGGGCGGGGGGTGCCGTCCCGCACCCACTACGGCAACGCCTACGTCAACGCCTTCTGGGACGGCCAGCAGATGACCTACGGCGACGGCCAGAACGACGCCCGTCCGCTGGTCGAGATCGACGTCGCCGGCCACGAGATGAGCCACGGCGTCAGCGGCGCCCTCGTCGGCTGGGAGGAGAACGGCGAGACCGGCGGCATGAACGAGGGCACCAGCGACATCTTCGGCACGCTGGTGGAGTTCTACGCCAACAACCCCGTGGACAAGCCCGACTACACCATGGGTGAGCTGATCAACATCAACGGCGACGGCAAGCCGCTGCGTTACATGTACCAGCCGTCGCTCGACGGGCAGTCCCCGGACTGCTACGACAGCGGCAACGGCAACCTCGACCCGCACTACTCGCTCGGCCCGCTCAGCCACTGGTTCTTCCTCACCGCCGTCGGCAGCGGGGACCACGGCTACGGCAACAGCCCGACGTGCAACAACTCCACGGTGACCGGGATCGGCAACGACAAGGCCGGCAAGATCTGGTACAAGGCGCTGGCCTCGTACGCCAACAGCAACGAGAACTACGCGCAGGCCCGGGTGGACTCGCTGCGTGCCGCCGCCGACCTGTACGGGGCGCACTGCGCGGAGTACAACACCGTCGACGCGGCGTGGGCGGCGGTCTCGGTGACCGGTTCCGACCCGGTGCCCGGCACCTGCAACAGCCAGCCGGGCAGCCCGGTGGTGACCGGCCCCGGCAACCAGACCGGCACCGTCGGCACCGCGGTGAACCTGCCGATCAAGGCGACCGACCCGGCGGGCGAGACGCTGCGCTACAGCGCGACCGGGCTGCCGGCCGGCCTCGCCATCGACCCGGCCACCGGTGTGGTCTCCGGCACCCCGACCACCGCCGGCACCTCGTCGGTCACCGTCACCGCGACGAACACCGACAACCGCAGCGGATCGGCCACCTTCACCTGGACGATCAGCGGCGGCGGCACCCCGCCGCCGACCGGCTGCGGCAACGTGCCGGCCTGGAGCGCCGGTTCGGGTTACGCGCCCGGCGACGAGGTCTCCCACAACGGCCACAAGTGGCTCGCCACCTGGTACTCCACCGGTGCCGAGCCGGGCGCCCCGGCGTCCTGGGCCGTCTGGGAGGACGAGGGCGCCTGCTGAGCCCCGGCGGCCGGAGCCCCGCCCGCGGGTGAGCCCCGGCCGCCCCCACGCGTGACCGCGGCCCGCCCGCCCACCCGCGGGCGGGCCGCACTCCCCCCACATCGCGCGACCCCACCCGGACCCGGGAGGATCCCATGAGACGAGGCAACCCCCGTGTGCGCGGCGCTCTTCGGGCCGCCGCCGCGGCCGTGCTGCTGGCCGCCGGCACCGTCACCGCGGCCACCGCGCCCCCGGCCCACGCGGCCGGGCCGGCCCCGGCCGCCGCCTCCGACCCCACCCGCACCCCGGCCTCCCCCGCCTACACCGTCACCCTGGCCAGCGACGCCACCGGCACCGTGTGGAACGGCCACGAGAGCGTCACCTTCACCAACGCCTCGGCGACCCCGCTGACCGAGGTCTACCTGCGGCTGTGGGACAACGCCCACGGCGACTGCCCGGGGACCACCCCGATCACGGTGACCGGGGTGACCGGCGGGACGGCGGGCGATCTCACGGTGGACTGCACGGCGCTGGAGGTCACCCTGCCCGCCCCGCTGGGCCGGGGCGGCAGCGCCACCGTCGGCTTCGACCTGGGGATAACGGTGCCCAGCGGCGCCGACCGGTTCGGTCACGACGGCGCCTTCGCCTTCCTGGGCAACGCGCTTCCGGTGCTGGCGCTGCGGGACGCCGCCGGATGGCACCTGGACCCGTACACCGACAACGGCGAGGCGTTCTACTCCTCGGCCGCCGACTTCTCCGTCACCCTGGACCACCCGTCGAAGCTGCTGGTGCCCGCCACCGGCACCTCGGTGGACACCCCGGGGGCCGCCGGGCGTACGGTGACCCGGGCGACGGCGAGCCAGGTCCGCGACTTCGCCTGGGCGGCCGGGCCGTTCAGCGAGGTCTCCGGCACCTCACCGGGCGGGGTGAAGGTCGACGTCTACGCGGTGAGCGGCATCGGTACGGCCGACTCCTCCCGGATGCTGTCCACCGCCGAGTCGGCGATCGACGCCCACGCCGCCCGGTTCGGCGCGTATCCGTACGGCGAGGTGGACGCGGTCCTCGACAACGACTTCTGGTTCGGCGGCATGGAGTACCCCGGGTTCGTCCTCGACCTGGTCGATCCCACCGCCCTCACCCACGAGCTGGCCCACCAGTGGTGGTACGGCATCGTCGGCGACGACGAGTACAACAGCCCGTGGCTGGACGAGGCGTTCGCCGACTACGCCACCGACCTGGCGCTCGGCAGGTCCGGCAACGGGTGCTGGAACGACGTCTCGTGGGCCGCGCCGGACGAACGGATCACCGACTCGATGGCGTACTGGGACGCCCACCCCTACCGCTACTCGACGGTGGTGTACGGATACGGCAAGTGCGCCCTGCACGATCTGCGGCGTCTGCTGGGTGACACCGCGATGTCCCGGCTGCTGCGTGACTACGCGCGGTCGCACTGGTACGGCGTCTCCACCACCGCGGAGTTCAAGGCCGCCGCGCAGGCGGTGGCCGGCACCGATCTGACCTCGTTCTGGACCGCGCACCGGATCGCCGGCTGACCGTTCCGGCCGGTCGCGGGCCCGCCGTGGTGACGTCACGGCGGGCCCGCCCGCATGCCGCCGACGCGGCCGATACCAGGTGTTGACCGGTACTTGGGGCGGACATATATTCCGCATGGCAATTTGACGTGTCCATGATCCACTTGTCTCCGTGATCCCCTGTGATCCGAGCCGGCCCCCGACCAAGGCCGCATCCGGAAGGCCCGCGCGATGGCACACGCGACCGCCCCGACCGCCGACGCCGCCCCGACCCCCGCCGGGCGGCCGACCGGCCCCTCCCCCGCCCGGGCCCCGCGCACCGGACCGGCCGCCGGCCGCGCCGCGCTGCTGGCCGCCGCCCGCGCCCAACTCGCCGCCGGCGGCAGCGTGGTGCTCACCGGACCGGCCGGCATCGGCAGAACCCACCTGCTCAGCGTGCTCGCCGACGAGCAGGCCGCGCACGGCCACCACCTGCTGCGCTGCGCACCGGCCCGGTCCGAACGCGACCGCCCCTTCCTCGGCCTGATCGACCTGTTCTCCGCCACCGGCGAGGACGTCCTCGGCCGCCTCGCGCCGCACCAACGGGCCGTCCTGCGCGCCGCCCTGCTGCGCGCACCGCTGCCGGACGGCACCGACCTCACCGACGGCCGCACCCTGCTCACCGTCCACATGGCGTTACGCGCGGCCTTCAGCGCGCTGTGCGCCCGGGGACCGGTGCTCCTCGTGGTGGACGACGTCCAGTGGCTCGACCGGCCCAGCGCCGACGCGCTCGCCTTCGTCGCCCGCCGCGCGCACGGGCTGCGGCTCGCCGCGATCGCCGCCGTCCGCGCCCCCGTTCCGGACAACCACCCCGAACGGGTCTGCCCCGCCCCGGCGTTGACGCTGCGGGTGCCGCCGATGACGGTACGGGAGACCGCCGCGCTGCTCCAGGGCGCCGACCCCGACGCCCCGCGTCCGCCGCACGCCCTGGTGGACCGGGTGCACCGGGCCGGCGGCGGCAACCCGTTCACCGTCGGCGAGCTGGCCCGGGCGGTCGCCGAACGCGTCCGGCCGGACGGCGGCCGGCCACCCGCCCCGGACGAGCCGCTGCCGGTCACCGACACCCTGCGGCACGCGCTCCTGGCCCGCCTCGACGGGCTCCCCGCCCGCGCCCGGCACACCCTGCTCACCGCCGGCACCGCGCTGCGCCCCACGGTACGGCTGCTGCGCCTGGCCGGTTGCGCGGGCGCCGCCGACGACATCGACGAGGCGGTGCGCCACGGTGTCGTGGAGCCGCCCGCGCACGGACTCGTCCGGTTCACCGATCCGCTGCTGCCGGTGGTGCTGTACGAGCAGGCCCCGCACGAGCAGAAGGTGCGGTTGCACACCGCGCTCGCCGACGCCGCCGACGACCCCGTCGAACGCGCCCACCACCAGGCGCTGTTGACCCCCGGCTCGGACGCCGGGGTGGCCGCCCGGCTCGCCGAGGCCGCCTGTTCCGCCCGCCGCCGGGGCGCCCCGGCCACCGCCGCCCGGCTCGGCCGGCTCGCCGCCGACCACACCCCCGCGTGGGAGCCGGACGTCGCCGCCGACCGCCGTCTCACCGCGGCCGAGGACGCGGTGGCCGCCGGGGAGTACGCGCTGGCCCGGCGGCTCGCCCACGAGGTGCTGGGCGCCTCCCGCCACCCCGCGCACCGGGTCCGCGCCTGGAACGCCGTGGTCGACTCCAGCGGCCAGGCGATGGCCGAGGTCGCCGACGTCTTCCCGCAGGCGCTGCGGGACGCCCGGGACGACCCGGCGCTGCTGGCCCCGTTGCACTACCGGCTCAGCTGGCGGGCCTGGGTGGTCGAGGGCACCGCCACCGCCGCCCACGTCCACGCGGTGCGCGCCGCGACGCTGGCCGCGTGCGGCGGCGACCGGCACACCGAGGTGCTGGCCCGTACCCAGCAGGCCGCCCTGGAGTTCTTCCTCGGCCGTCCCGAGGCGGAACGCACCCTGGCCGCCGCCCTCGCCGAACCGCACGACGCCCGGGCCATGACCGACCACAACGGCCCGGTCTTCCTCAAGCACCGCCTCCACCTGGTGCACGACCGGCTCGACGAGGCACGCACCGAACTGCGCGCGCTGGTCTACACGTTGCGGCAGCGCGGCTCGGCGGAGAGCCTGGGCCAGTGCCTGTGCGCGCTGGCCCAGGTCGAGATCCACCGGGGCCGCTGCGGTCAGGCCCTCGACCTGGCCCGGCAGAGCCTGCGGATCGCCGAACGGGCCGGACTGAGCCCGGGGCCCGCCTGGTACGCGGTGGCGCTGGCCGAGGCGGCGGGCGGCGACCCCGGCCGGGCGCTCGCCGCGGCGGAGGCGGCCCGCCGGCACAGCGAGGACGACGGCGACCTGCTCTTCCTGCCGCGCGCGCTGCACGCCGAGGGCCAACTGCGGTTGTTCCTCGGCGAGTACGAGGCCGCGGCGAGCCTGCTGCGGCGGGTGGCCGTGCTGGAGACCGCGCAGGGCCAGGGCGATCCGGCCGCCCGGCGCTGGCACCCCGACCTCGCCGAGGCGCTGGCGCGTACCGGCGCCGCCGACGAGGCGGCCGAGGTGATCGGCCGGGCCCGGGCCCAGGCGGTCCGGCTGCGCCGCCCCGGTGTCCTGGCGCTGCTGGAACGTTCGGCGGCCCTGGTGGCCGAGGCCCGCGGTGACCTGGAGGCGGCGGCGACCGGTCTGGAGCGGGCGGCCGGTTCGCTGGCCCGGCTGCGCTACCCGCTGGAGGAGGGCCGCGCCCGACTGGCGCTGGGCCGGCTCGACGTCCGCCGTGCCGAGGCCGCTTACGCCCACGCCGCCCTCACCGACGCGCTCCACCTCTTCACCCGCGCCGGGGCCCGCCCCTGGGCGCTGCTCACCCGCGCCGAACGCGACCGCCTCGCCCTCCGCGCCCCCTCCCCCGCTCCGCCCTGCGACCCGTCCTGGGCCGACCGCCTCACCGGTACCGAACGGGCCGTGGTGGCCCGGGTCGCCGAAGGCGCCAGCAACCGCGAGATCGCGGCGGGCCTCGTGGTGAGCGTCAAGACCGTCGAAGCCGCGCTCACCCGCGCCTACCGCAAACTCGGCGTGCGCTCCCGGGTCGAGGTGGCCCGGGTGGTGATGCGCGGCACGGCGTGACCCCGCCCCGTCGCCGGGGACCGCCCCGTTGACGCGCGGCGGACCGCCGGCCCGTCGGCGCGGAGGCACCACGAACGGTCACCACCGGCCGCGCACGGTCGCCCGGCCCGGCCGGGAAGCGCCCGGCGAACCGGCCCGGGCGCGCGCACCGTTGACGCGCGGCGGCCCCGTGTCGGGTGCCGGGACGCGGGGGTGGCCGCCGGGGAGGTCGGCGGCCACCGGTGGGGGCGGTGGTCAGGACCGCTTGTCGCCGCCCTTTCCTCCTGAGCCCTTGCCGTGGCCGTCGCCGCCCTTGCCCTTGCCGCGGCCCTTGCCGTGGCCGTCGCCGGCCTTGCCCTTGCCGTGGGCGTCGGAGGGGTGGCCCTTGCCCTTGGCCGCGCCGCCCTTGCCGCCGGCGGCGTCGTCCGGGCTGAGCAGGCCCTCGGCGCCCTCGGTGGCCACGTGGGCGACGTCCGAGGTCACCCGCTGCGCGACCGAGCCGGCGTTGGTGGACACGCTGGTGTCGGCCTGTGCCATGCCCACGGGCAGCAGCACCAGTCCGCCGCCCATGGCCAACGCCACCGCAACCTTGCGCACCCCGTTGCGACCGCTGGAAACCGTCATCGCTCAACTCCTTCTCAACTGTGCCGGACACCTGCCGACGCCAGCAGGCTCCCAGCCCCGGGCCCGCCGACCCGCGCCGAACTACGCCGCATTCCCACGGATGAGGTACGACGGGTGGCACGCGCCCTGACGCCGGTTCCGTCCGCGAGGTTCAGGCCGGGGGCGCCGTGGCCTCCAGCAGGGCGAGGAGCGCGTGCGCCGCCGGGTTGCCCGTGGTGTCGGCCGGGGCGGCGGCCGAGGAGAGGTAACGGGGGCGGGGGCCGGCCGGGGTGTCGGCGAGCGGGACGGCGACCAGCCCGGCGGCCTGCGGCTTGGCGGCGAAGTGGGCGGGGGCGACGGCGACGCCGAGGCCCTCCTGGACGAGTTCGAGCAGGCTGTGCACGTCGTTGACCTCGAAGGCCACCTGCCGGCGCACCCCGGCCGTGGTGAACGCCCGGTCGGTGATGCGGCGCGGGCCCCACGAGGGGTGGAGGTCCACGAACCGCTCCCGGCCGAGCGCGCCGAGCTCCACCGGGCCGTTCCCGGCGAGGTGGTGACCGCGGTGGCACAGCAGCGTCATCGGTTCGCCGGTCAGCGGCAGCATCCGGACCCGGGACGAGGGGGCGTCCGGGGAGACCACGAAGGCCACGTCGATCCGGCCGGCCGCGACCTCCTCGACGAGCTGGAGCGAGCCGGCCTGGCGCAGCCGTATCTCCACCCGGGGGTGGCGCTGGTGGAAGGCGGCGAGCAGGGACGGCGGGTGGACGCCGGCGACGCACTGCTCGGTGCCGACGGTCAGCGCGCCGCGCAGCAGCCCCTGGGTGGCGGCCACCGCCTCCCGGGCGGCCCGGGCGCTCGCCAGCGTCCGCGACGCCTCGTCCAGCAGCGCCCGGCCCGCCTCGGTCAGCGCCACGCTGCGGGTGCTGCGGACGAACAGCGCGGCGCCCAGCTCCCGTTCCAGCGACCGGATCGACGCGGAGAGCCCGGACTGCGACACCTGCAACCGCACGGCGGCCCGGGTGAAGTGCCGTTCCTCGGCGACGGCGACGAAGTACTCCAGGTGGCGCAGTTCCATGATTCAGCAGCCTAACCGCACAATCCGTTCGCGTTCTCCTGTTGGACGCCGCCCCGGGCCGCGCGA
The DNA here is from genome assembly GCF_000240165.1 of Streptantibioticus cattleyicolor NRRL 8057 = DSM 46488. Taxonomy (NCBI): domain Bacteria; kingdom Bacillati; phylum Actinomycetota; class Actinomycetes; order Kitasatosporales; family Streptomycetaceae; genus Streptantibioticus; species Streptantibioticus cattleyicolor. Next base: position 1,204,848 of record NC_017585.1, on the reverse strand, counting down.
GAGGGTGGTCACCGCACCACCACCGTGAACGGAAGAGAACGCACCGTGTACACAGCAGACCCCGGCCGCTACGACGGCATGCTCTACCGGCGTGTCGGACGCAGCGGTCTCAAGCTCCCCGTGCTCTCCCTGGGGTTGTGGCACAACTTCGGCACCGACCGGCCGCTGGAGACGCAACGGGCCATCGTCACCCGGGCCTTCGACCTCGGGGTGACCCACTTCGACCTGGCCAACAACTACGGTCCGCCGCCGGGCGCCGCGGAGAGCGCGTTCGGCCGCGTGCTGCGCCAGGACCTGCGCCCGTACCGGGACGAGATCGTGGTCTCCACCAAGGCCGGCTATCTGATGTGGCCCGGTCCGTACGGCGAGTGGGGTTCCCGCAAGTATCTGCTGGCCTCCCTCGACCAGAGCCTGGAGCGGACCGGCCTGGAGTACGTCGACGTCTTCTACTCGCACCGCTACGACCCGGACACGCCCCTGGAGGAGACCATGGGCGCGCTGGACTCCGCGGTGCGGCAGGGCAAGGCGCTGTACGCCGGGATCTCCAACTACCCGGCGGAGCAGACCCGGCAGGCCGCCCGCATCCTGCGCGAGCTGGGCACCCCGCTGCTGATCCACCAGCCCAGGTACTCGATGCTGGACCGCGGGCCGGAGACCGGGTTGTGGCCGGCGCTGCGGGAGGCCGGCGCCGGGGCCATCGTCTACTCTCCGCTGGAGCAGGGCCTGCTCACCGACCGCTACCTCGACGGCGTTCCGGCCACCTCCCGGGCCGCGGGCGCCAGCCCGTTCCTCACCCCGGACTCCATCACCCCGCAGCTGCTGGCCCGGCTGCGCGAGCTGAACGCCCTCGCCCGGCGGCGCGGCCAGACCCTGGCCCAGTTCGCGCTGGCCTGGGTGCTGCGGGACGACACGGTGGCCTCCGCGGTGATCGGCGCCAGCAGTGTCCGCCAGCTGGAGCAGAACGTCGCCGCGGCCAGCCAACTGGCGCTGGGCGACGAGGAGTTGGCGGAGATCGACGCGATCCTGGCCTGAGGACGATGCCGGGTACGCCGCCGGGCCGCGGGTCCGGCGGCGTACCGCGTCGTGGCGCGGGTCAGCCGCGCAGTTCAGCGCGCCGGTAGGTCTCCGGCGTCTGGTCCAGCACGGTCCAGGCCAGATGGACGCGGCGGCCCGGCTCGGGCTTGACGTATTCGGCGAGCTTGGCCACCAGGGCCTCGCTCAGCGCTGCCTTGGCCTGCTGGGTGCGGCCCGGCATGATGCGCATCTCGCCGACGACGACGGCGTGTTCGCCCCCGCCGTCGGCGACGACGGTCTCCGCCACGGTACGGAACCGGGTCTTGCAGTCCTCGACGCGGCAGCCGATGATCTCGGCGGCCACGGCATGGGCGGCCAGGGCGAAGCCCCGCCGGTCGAAGGCGAGGTCGGCGGAGTGGTCCACGCTGATCTGCGGCACCGGTGGTTTCCCTTCGCTGAAGCACACGGTCGTTGAGCACACGGCCGCCGCGCACGCGGTCGGCCACAGCGATCCTCGCACGGGTGTGCAACAGCGGACGCACCCGCTCCTGACGTACCGTCAGTCCGGGGCGATCAGGGCGCGGAAGAGGGGGGCGGCGACGCGCAGCACGTCCTCCAGGTCGGCCTCGGCGAGGTCCGGCATCCGCAGCAGGTAGCGATGGCTGGCGATGCCCATCATCATGGCGCCGCTCAACGCGGCCCGCAGCCGGGCGTCGGGGGCGGCCACGGTGGCGGCCAGCGGGGTGACGGCCTCCGCGGTGATGTGGCGGCGCAGCGTCTCGGCGGCCTCCTCGCTGGTCAGGGCGGTCCGCAGCAGGACGGCCATGGGGCTGTCCGGGTCGGCGGCCCAGGCGCCGAGCATGCCGCGCAGGTAGTTCTCCACCGTGCGGGCCGGGTCCGTCGAGGTCAGCTCCTCGATGGGGATGTGCCAGTGGACGGCCTCCCGGAACAGGTCCTGCTTGGTGCCGAAGTACTGGATCACGGAGGACTTGTCGACGTCCGCCTCGGCGGCTATCGCCCGGATCGTGGCGCGTTCGTAGCCGACCTCGGCGAACTTGCGGCGGGCCGCCGCCAGGATCCGGCGGCGGGTGCGTTCGCCCTTGCGTTCCGGGGTGGCCGCGCCGCAGGTCCGCTCCCGTGTCGCTGCCGGGCGCCCGGCTTCGGCGGCGGTCACAGCGATCTCCTCTCCCGACCGTGGTCGCCCCGATGCTACAAGCGCCCTCGCCGTCCGTACCCCGTCCGTACCGGGGCTCTTGCGGGTCGCGGAGGCTGGCCGGATCCGTTCGCCCGGACTTCGGCACGGATCTCAACGGCTGTACATTTTTTCCGCCGGTCCACCCCGGTCCACCCCGGCCCGCCACGATCCGTGGGGCTCCGCCACGACCTGGGAAATGAGGGACATGCGCATCCTCTTCACCGCTCACCCCAGTTACTCGCATCTGGCACCCGTGGTGCTCCCCGTCGCGCTCGCGGCACGGGAGGCCGGCCACGAGGTGGCGGTGGCGACCGGCCCCGACCTGACCGGGGTGATCGAGGAGCGGGGGCTGACCGCGCTTCCGCTGCCGGGCATGCGCTCGCTGGCCGAGGCGGTCCGGGAGGCGCAGGTCGCCGGGGCCGGGATCGAGCTGCCGCTGGACCGGATCGGCCGGGTCACGGTGGAGCTGGATCCGGCCTTCTTCGCCCGGGGGTTCGCCGGACTGCTCGCCGGGCGCAGCGCCCGTGACCTGCTGACGGCGGCCGAGTCGTGGAAGCCGGACCTGCTGTTGCGCGAGTCCACCGAGTACGGCGGCTACCTCGCCGCCGAACGTCTCGGGCTGGCGCACGGCGCCCTGGACATCGCGCCCATGGCCCCCTACGCCCACCCGCTGGTCGCCGAGGAGGTCAACCGGCAGCGCGCCGAGCTGGATCTGGCCCCGGTCGCCGACCCCTGGCACCCGATGCGCGGCCTGCGGGCCGCCGTGGTCCCCGAGGCGTTCTACCCGGCGTCGGACCGGCTGCCGCACACCCGCCACTACCGCACCACGGCTCCGGCCGCCGCGCCGCTCGACCCGCACCTCGCCGAGCTGCCCGACGACCGTCCGCTGGTGCTGGCCACTCTCGGTTCCAACGCCTCCCGGCTGCCCGGCTCCGCCGCCTCCGGCCTGCTCGACGTCATCGTCCGCGCCCTCGCCGGGCTGCCGGTCACCGCCGTGGTCGCCCTCGGCCCCGGGGTGAGCCCGCTGGAGTGGACCGGGACGCGGGCCGGCAACGTGCACCTGGTGTCGTTCGCGCCGCAGGAGCTGCTGCTGCGCTCCTGCGACCTGTTCATCACCCACGCCGGCTTCAACGGGGTGCGCGAATCCCTCGGCGCCGGCGTGCCGATGGTGGCCGTGCCGATGTTCGCCGAGCAGTCCGCCAACGCCTCCCGGCTCGAAGAGCTGGGCGTGGCACGGCGGTTGAACGTGGAGGACGTCACCGAGGAGTCGCTGAGCACGGCGGTGCGCGCGGTGCTGGACGATCCGGGGTTCCGGCACCGTGCCAAGGGGTTGCAGCGCCGTATCGACGCCCTGCCGCCGCTCTCCGGCATCGTGGCGGACCTGCGGACCCTGGCGGACTGAACGGCCGCCCGGTTACTCGGCCACCGGGATGCGGCCCCAGGCGCGGTAGCACATCTCCAGCCACCGGTCGGCCTGTTCGGGGACGGGGAACAGCAGCAGCCGCAGGCCCCCGTCGGTGCCGGGCAGGGCGCAGTCGGCCCCCATCTGCCGGTCGTAGACCGACCACAGCGGGCCGCCGTCCTCGTCCCAGGACCGGTAGAGCCGCGGCGAGTAACGGCGCCACCCCGGCCGGACCGTGATCCCCACCTGTCGCCTCCCCGGGGTACCTGCCCTCGCGAGGAGAATCTATCCCCGCGCCGGGCCCGCCGGAGCCGTACCCGGGCGCACGGCGCGGCGCACGGTGGCACGTCGAGCGCACCGGCACCGCGCCGTCCGGCCCGTCCGGCGAAGGGCGCTCCTGGTCAACGGTTCTGCGCTCCCGGCCGATGCCGTCCGCCCGGCGCCCCGTCAGACTCGCCGGGGCGGAGCGGGTAGCGGCGGGGAGGGACGGCACGGTGCGGATCGTCTTCGCGGACGGCGGATGTGAGCGCGAACTCCGGCTGCGCGTCGGCAGACCGGACGCGTGCCTGGCGGATCTGGCGGGGGTGCTGGGGGTGGCCGCCGGCGCGCTGAGCGTGGACGGCCGGGTGGCGCCGCCGGACACCGGTCTGTACGGTTCCGGGCTGGTCCACGGTTCGCTGGTGGGGCCGGCCGACCGGCTCACCGTGCCCCGGGCGCGCGGCACCGTGGCCGTGCTGCGGGTGGTCGGCGGCCTGGAGGCCGGACGCGCGTACCCGCTGCGGCCGGGGCGCACGGTGGTCGGCCGCGGCGCCGAGGCGAACGTCCGGGTCACTGCGGACGGGGTGTCGCGCCGCCACGCCGTGGTGGAGGTCGGCGCCGACGGCCGGGTGACCGTGGACGACCTGGCCTCGGCCAACGGCACCGATGTGAACGCGGAGCGGATCGCGGGGCCGGTCGCCGTCGGGCCGGACGATCTCGTCTCGCTCGGCGGTGAGGTGCTGCTCCAGGTGGTTCCGGCCGCGCGGCTCTCCGCGGTGCAGCACGTCGACCCGGTGCGCGAGGCGGGGCCGGGCGGCACGCTGCCGTTCAACCGGGCGCCCCGGGACGGGGGTTCACCGCCGGTTCCGGCACTGTCGCCGCCCGCCCGTCCGCCGCGTGCCGACAAGGCCCCGTTCAGCGTCTCCAGCATGCTCGGGCCGCTGGCGCTGGCGGCGGTGATCGTGGTCCTCACGCACGA